>JAFLCA010000279.1 GCA_017302875.1 Deltaproteobacteria bacterium | reverse complement strand
AGGCGTCAAGTACGTGATACTGAGCTGTCGAATCGGAGTGGCGCGCGGCAGTTTCCATCGGAACCTTCTGGTCGGAGCACTAGAAATAGCAGGATACCTAGGCGCTGTCCAACGGTACGGGCGATTTAACTGGCTAGAAATTGCAAGTAGTGGCGTCGTCCTGGATAATGCTATCCATGCTGCAAAGCGAAGCAAACAGAAGCCGCCCTATCCCCGCAAGGTAACCTACATGTTCACGGCGCCCCCAACCCCAAGTCCCAGCAGACGCTATTTCTTCTTGCTGTTAACTCTCTTTGCCATTGCCTTTCTAGGTGGCTTTACCTGCTTACGGATCGTCAGGGACGACTGGAGCTCCATAAGCAATTTTCAACGAGGACTGGACTCGAACTGGACTTGGCATATCGGCAGCCTCATCAGCAATGAGTGGCTGGGACTGAAGCAGGCCCGTATTTTTTTCCTGTCCTGGATTATCCAGTTAATCGTTGGTTTTTTTGGCCGTTTTAACTACGTCCCGTATTACCTTTTTATCCTAGCCCTGCATTGCGCAGCGGCCGTCCTGTTGTTCCGCGTTCTGCGTCAGTTTTTGCAGGGTTCAGCTTGTGCAGCCCTCTTAGCCTGCTTGTACCTGGTCCTACCGGCTAATACCAACGTGCTCTTCTGGCTCAACAACTGGTTCTTCTCGTTACCGTTTTTCTTCCTTATCGCGCAAATCCACCTGCTGGTATTTCCCTTACGAAAGCCGGTCGCGCAGTGCGCGCTACTGACCGCGATTACCACCCTTGGCCAGTTCTCGGGAGAACAACCACTTGCCATGCTCTATCTCTCTCTGGGCTTATTCTTCCTGGACGCCCTTCTTTTAGGGAAGGAAACCCAGCGCAAGCAGGAACTCAGCATCATTGGAGCAGCCGGGGTGCTATCAGCTGCCGCCTTACTCCTCTACGTTAAATTCGTCATGGTGTTTTCGGTAGCCGACAATAAGCTGAATTTCAGTTGGGATCTGGTACATGAGTATCTGCGTGGGTTCTTCAAGCAGTTCTTTTCGACGTTAAACCCATATTCTTGGTACTTCGGCTTTGCCAGCGTTGAGCCCTCGATGTCCACCATCCTCCTAAGTGCCGCCGCTCTCATTGCTCTGGTCGGGTTCTTTCTATGGAACACCACCAAAGAAGATTGGAGCCTTAACTGGAAACGCTGCGCTCTCTTAGCCGGCATCTTATTTGTTTTCGCCGTCGCAGCCTTACTACCCTGTATCTACGGCGCTTGCAGCGGCGATCGCCCGGGCGCCTCAACTCGCTACCTTTTTGTTCCGGCATTCGCGCTTGTGGGGTCCGTCTATTCCTTATTGATGGTACTTATCGCAGCACTGCCTATCGCACTTAGAAAATACGCTGCCCTACCGCTCGTCTTGGGAGTGGCCTATGCAGCGGCCCTAACCACGTACTCGCTGCACAATGTTTGGGGATTTCAAAAGCTTGTCGATCAACGCATTTGGCAGGCTATTGATGCCAAGCTCGAAGCGCGACATTCGGTAATCGTCACCGTCAACCTTTCCGAGCAGCAGGGCCAACTGATGGCACACTATCATTCAGATGCAGTTTCAGACTTCCAGGCTGATTGGGGTGTTGGTTCGAGACTATGGGCCAAATATCGTAGACCATTTGCAGTCGGTCAGAGCGTGGAAGAGATTCCGAACAGTGAGAACATGCGAATAAGAACTTACTACAGTGAATATTTTGAGCGTCCTCGCAGCGATATTCTGTTTGTCACATATCGATACGGCCCGCGTTTACGCGACCTATTGGAAGGAGAGATCCAAGTATTCTCGAGCTACGAGGACTTTCAGAAATCCGGAACAGGCGCTCAAGCCCAACATCCGTAAAACTACGGCGCAGCGCGCTTTATTTCGACAGACGTCTCGGCAGAAATTGGAAATGCGGGCTGTGCGCGGCGCGGCACGCAAATACCGGTCAAAAGATTCCAAACATATTTATGCCCCATCGTAAGTGGGCTTATCTTTGAAACCCCATCACGGCGGCGGTACTCATGCGCAGCAATTTCCGTAACGCGATATCCCAAGCGCAGGCAACGCATCGCCATTTCCTGTTCGATGGTGGAAATATTGCTCTTAAGCCCAATCACGCGTCCCACCTCAGTCCGAATGGCCCTGAAGCCGTTCTGATAATCGGTAAGTCGGACACCGAAACGGTAGTTAATTGCGAGTGTAATTACTGCAGAACCGGCTAGACGCACCGCTTCAGGCAAAGTCGCAAAGAGCTCGTCGCTGCCCCCGCGCATTCGCGAACCCATCACCAAATCGGCCTCGTCATTGGCAATCGGCTCAACCAAACGGGGAATATCATTGGGATCGTGAGAACCGTCCGCGTCAATGAAAACTACTATGGGATGCCGTGCCTCGGCTAACCCAACACGCACGGCATCTCCCTTGCCGCGTTTGTTGTCTTTCACAACTCGTGCGCCAAAATTGAGCGCCACCATTGCCGTTCGATCTGTCGAGTGCCCATCAACGACCAACAAGTCATCGGTCAGCTTGCATACTTCACGAAGAACGTAGGCAATCGTGCTCTCTTCGTTACGGGCGGGAACTACGATGCTAAAATGTGGCTTCACTGAGTTGGAGTTCCAAAACGTCAAAAGCGTGCAGTACTGTTGACTCGGCTCTGACTATTAAAAGGGTCTTTTCGAGAGGGGAGCGCCGCTCCTTCACAGGTTACAATTAAGTTTCCCGAGCCTCTTCATACATTCGCATTATGCTATGCAGCCTTCAACGCTGAAGCCGCCGCAACGGAAGCGCTCCAGTAGTTTTGACTCGCAATCGCCTCCAATTGCGGCGAACGATACACTCCTTTCTTCCATTTTCGCGGAAAGCTGAGCGAGCGAATTAGCATCGGCATTGAATGTCGAAAGAGACTAACGGTCGAATTACCAGCGACATCGAATCGAACTGGGATACGTTTAATCTCTAGATTGTATTTCAGTGCAACATAGAGAAGCTCGACGTCCCCGGCAAAGCCACTCTCAGTCATAAGCGGAAAGAGCGCCGCTGCCACATCGCCACGAAATGCTTTCAAGCCACACTGCGTATCGAATAACCCACCCGTAATAAGCAAGCGAATACAGAAGGCAAATCCTCGCGTTGCTGCGCGGCGAAGTAGGCTTAGCTTATCGCGATACGTCGACTCCGTCAGTGTGCGATCTCCAACGGCGATATGAATGCCACGGGTAACAATGAGAGAGTGCAAGTAGGCAAGGCTCTTAAGATCGAACGGCAAATCAGCGTCCGTGAAAACCCTACACTTACCCGACGCGCAGGCCATGCCGGTCACTAATGCAGCGTGCTTCCCTTGATCTCGTTCATGGCAGCATAAGCGCACAGCGCGATC
>JAFLCA010000278.1 GCA_017302875.1 Deltaproteobacteria bacterium | reverse complement strand
GAAGGCTTCCAAACGCTGCAAACCGTGGTCTCGACGGCGCAGAAGCTTGAGTTAATCGCCGCGCTCTCGGAAACTGGAGTGAAGGACATTGAAATTACGGCGATGGTTCGGGCGGACAAAGTTCCTCAGATGTCCGATGCTGAGGAGGTGATTCGCCAATTCGTGCGTAAGCCGGGAGTCCATTACACAGCACTCTACCTTAATCCACGCGGCTTCGTTCGCGCAGAGGAAACAAAGCGTTTGGATAACGAAGGCTGGCTGTATGGCGCAGTCAGTGAAGCTTTTTTGAAAAAGAACGCCAATGTCAGCGTGGCCGAATCGATTCAGGCCATTCCTGAATGGCTCACTGCCTTTGCGAGTCACGGCAAAAAGCCGCAAGGACTTATGCTCTCGACTGCCTTCGGGTGCAATTATGAAGGCTACTTCCCTGATTCGAAAGTGCTGCAAGTGATTCGGGCTAGTATCGAAACGGTCGAACAAGCGGGGTCGCAGCTCCCTGAAGTTTGTCTTGCCGATACGATGGGACGTGCCACGCCGGAAATGCTGAAGCGTTTGGTGGGAGCGGTCCGCTCGCAGTTTCCTTCGTTATATGTCTCGCTGCATTTGCATGATACACGAGGATCGGGCATGGCCAATGTGTATGCCGGGTTGGAAATGGGCGTAGATTGTTTCGATACCTCGGTAGGAGGAATGGGTGGTTGTCCTTTCGCAAAAGGCGCTGCCGGGAACGTGTGCAGTGAAGACGTTGCGTATTTGTGCGAAGAGATGGGCATCACGACAAATGTAAACCTGGATGCGTACTGTCGTGCGGCTCGTTTAGCGGAGCGGATTGTGGGGACTGCGCTTCCTGGAAAGCTCTACAAATCTTGTACGTGAGCTGTGCTGATTCCTGTCACACTAATCGCTCCTTCCCGCAATAGGGTCCTTAGGCCCTAAGCCTGCGAAGTACCACGAGCTTGTAAATTAATTAACCCTTGAAACGCCTGTCGCTGCTGACTATCGTAAAGGTATGGCAAGTTACTTTGTTCCCTACACTGGAAAGAAGCCGGCGGCGCTTTCGATTAACGGTCATCGACTGATAATCGTCTCTCGCGATCGCTTGATGATAGAAGAACATCTGGAAGTCTTCGGCGCCGATCGCGTTCGAAGGGTTGCTGGCGTTGACAGTAAGGTTGAAGAGGAAGTGGTATTCGATCAGTTTGCCAAGTTAATTAAAGGCGGAGTGGTCGTGGCTCCCGCCGATTCGGATTTCTCTCAGGTCCTCAAAAATCTCGAACATCAGCTGCCCTGGTTGCAGTAGGAGAAGGGCAGCGTGCGCCGACTTGTTTTCGCCATAACCACTTTGATACTGCTGGGGCTGCTCAGTGCCTGTGAGCCCGCGGTACGCGATCGTCCTTTTGGCGACCTGCGTTTAGGCCTGGCCAAAGACCTGCTGGGCGACTGGAATTTTCTCGAACAAGACGCCATCCTTCTTCGCAGAGATGCTCGTGGTTGGTACGCTATGAGCACCATGTGCACCAAAGACTTGTCGATGCTTGTTTTGCAAGGCTCTTCAGGTGAGCAGATCCTTGCCTCACGCTACACTACGAGCAGGTATGCTATCGACGGAAAGGTATTGAGCGGGCCTGCCGTTAAAGATCTTCCGTATTATGAATTAAGCCTTGATCAGGGCACCTACGGCGGGGCGAAAGATACCCTGTATGTGCGAATCGGTAAGGAAAAGCCTAAGGATTGGCGTTTACCGGTGCCTGCGCAGCTGGCTGCCCTTCAATGAGTTTGGCTTTGCTCAAATCGAGCTTGGCCAACTTGACGTTTCGATACCATACATAAAGATCTTCTAGCTTCACCAGGTCAGCCGCGCTTCGCTCCGTCAAAAAGTCGAGTTGTAAGGTGCCTGAGTCGCGCAGCGGGAGCCCGAGTCTTACGTCACCATCAACACCATCGAGGGTCGCCGTTTCTGGCCATTTCGATATGACTCCGCGCTGGGGTCCCGCCAGGGCCAGAAATATGGGGCGGAAGCCACGGAACTGATACGTGGCATCTTCGGCGCGCAGGGTCAGCTTCAAGGAATTCCCGCTTGCTTCCATGGCCGTGACGGTGAGGGTCGCTGCGGGCGGCATGTCGGAAAGGCGCAGGAAATTTCCTGCCCAAACCAAGGCGCTAAGGACAAAAATAGTTACCACCTTTTTCGGGGAAAGTGTCTTTGCCAGCCAGCGTGGCCCACGCATGGACAGCGTTGTCAGCCGCGCATTGCGATAAGGATCCAATCCTTGGGCATGCCAAAATGATTCCGGCAGTCCCAGAAATGCATAGCCGAGAGCAATGTAGGTGGTAAGTAGCCAAAAGACTCCCGCTGAGAGGTCAATTAAAGTGCCCACGATAGCGGAGCGCTCATCAGGAGAGAATGTCGCCAGCAAATTCGGAATCAAAAGTGAAATCGCCGCCGGAGCAAGCACCACCTTAAGGGCAGCATATTGATCAGAATCAGTGAAGGATTTGGTAAGATTCAGGGCATCACGACCGGCGCGTTGTCCGAAGAGTAAGGGCACGAAGAAAAAGAACAAGCGGAAGTTTATCAGGATCGCCGGTATCAGCAGAACGAGAAACATCATTTTGATCGATCCGGGCAATGCGGTGAACTGTACCGCTAAGGGAATGGTGACTGTCATCCATAACGCAGTGCCTGCGGATACCAGCGGGAAGAGAGGCTTAAAAGAAAAGGCCCTTGGTTTCAACGAAAGTCTGCGTAGCCACAGAAATCCGACCAAAAAAAGGAAGCACAGATCAATCACGCGGCCTGCGAGCAGCAGGAGTATCGCGTTCTGCGGATCCTCAGCCGGAATCACGGTTGCGGCGAACTGTGGCGAGATCAGCAGCAGATAGAGGGGTAGTAAAATCTTCCAGTCTTGCAGCAACATTCCGCAGGCCACTTCATAGGCAGTAGGGGCGCCAGGGGCGGATGCGGCGGATGAGTTGGCGGGCGCGTTCATGGAGCTCTCGCTGTAAATAACCTCAGATAAATTAAGCGCTTATCCCGATTGAGCCAGTGTTCCTACGGGAAATCACTTAGGACTCTACCTGGGACTTTTATCTTCCGACAATAGCAGTAGCGCTACCAGCTATGAGGAAACGTGGATAAATTATTAGTTATTGGCAGTGAAGATCCGAAGCTCGGAAAATTTCTAGGCAAGCTCGGATATGAGGTGATTCTCCCGCAGGGCGATGTCCCGATATGCGAAGTCCTGGAGAAGAAGTTCTACGACCTTGTCTTGATCGAGTCAGGCAAGGATCATCTGGCGGTGCAGCTGTGCGAGTTCTTGCGCAAGATGCAGAGCAGCTCCGCAGTGCCAATCGTGTGCGTGACAGGCGATCCGCTTGAGCGTGTTGAGCTAAAGCGGATGCAGCTCGATAAATTTG
>JAFLCA010000277.1 GCA_017302875.1 Deltaproteobacteria bacterium | reverse complement strand
GCTCGACGACGATTCGCTCAGAAGTTTTCTTGCCGACGCCTTTAATTGATTGCAAACGCTTCAAGTCCTGCGCAGCGATAGCGCGCAAGAGCTCGACTTTATCAACGCATGAGACAATCTCCATCGCCGTGCGCGAGCCAACTCCTTTCACGGTAGTCAGTAGGAGGAATACTTGCTTCTCCAGAGCATCAGCGAAGCCATACAGTCGGATGCTATTCTCGTTTACATCCGTAAAAACAATAATTGCAGCCTCGCGTCCACGCTCAAGCTGAGAAACGCAGCCGCCGGAGCAGAACAGCTCATAGCCGACTCCGTTAACGTCGAGGGTGACCCTACTGGCCTCGACCTCGTCGACAATTCCTTTCAATTTAGCGAACATCTTTAATTCCGAACTACCGAGGGTGATTGGCTCTAGTATCCCCATTTCCGGGCAGGATCGCACGGTTCTTCTTTCAACAGGGCCGCTCTCGAGCGGGGCCAACGGGAGCCCGGATTTATAGCACTAAACTGCGGTTGCGTCTCCTTGCTAAATACCGGACAATTCTAAACAATCTAAAGAAGTTAGGGGCCCCAGGGGGCCTCCAAGACGAAGCAGTGGCATTTTGAGAAAAACTCGACGTAAAAAGACTCGCAGCAAGAAGAAGTGGTGGATTGCCCTGGCGGTCGTCATCGCTCTCGGTTTGACCGCTGTCGGCGGGACCTACTACTACGTCGACCGGCGCGTTGCCCAGCGCATCGCCCCGCAGTCCTCGGGACTTATCCCTGCCATCTATTCTGACAGCTTTCTGATCAGCAAGCAGCACGCACTGAAGCCGCCGATAATTCGAGAGCAGCTACTCAAGCGCCACTACCTGGAGGTGTCGGGCAAACCCGAACATCCGGGCGAGTTTACCTTCCAACCCGACAAGCTCAACGTCATTACTCGCGAATTTTTGGGAATGGATGGGAAAATGCATCCCTCGCAACACGCGACGGTTGCAGGGAACGGCTCATTTCAAGTGCTTTCATCGAATGCAGCAAATTCATTCGAGCTCGAGCCGGTCATTCTTGCCACGCTTGGTAGCGGCGAGGTTGAAGCCCGCAATTACAAAAAACTTCAAGATATTCCCAAAATGTTGATTAATGCCGTGCTCGCCATTGAAGACGAGCGCTTCTATGATCATTTCGGCATCGATCTCGAAGGCATCCTGCGCGCCATCATCACCAATGTTCGTGCCGGGGCCATGGTACAAGGCGGCAGCACCATCACCCAGCAATTAGCAAAGAATGCCATCCTCACCTCGGCGCGTACTTTACAGCGCAAATTTCTAGAGCTATTCGCGGCGGTGAGCCTCGAGCAACGCTTGAGTAAAGATCAGATCCTTGAACGCTATCTTAATGAAGTTTATCTGGGCCAAGAGGGTGCGGTCTCCATTCATGGTGTCGCGGAAGCGGCCAGCACCTATTTTGGGAAAAAACTCGATGAAATAAGTTTGCCCGAAGCTGCCCTACTCGCCGGAATCATCAAAGGCCCCTCTTATTACTCTCCGCGCAAACACATCAAGCGCGCGCTCATACGTCGCGATTTGGTGCTCACCAAAATGCTTGAGTTAAAGATGATTACGCCTGAGCAATACCAGGCCGCACGACGCACAAGGATTGTCATCGCTCGCGAAGGAAAACATAAACGCAGCGCGCCCTACTACATCGCGGCGCTCAAAAAATCTCTCGATAGCACGCTAAATATTGATGCTGCCTTGCTTAGCGGCCTGACTGTCCACACAGGCCTCAATCCCGATCTGCAAGCCTGTGCCGAGCAAGCGCTTACTTCGGGCCTGGCTGCTCTTGAAAAAGAAATTCCCTCGCTCAAGCGCGCCAAACAGCCGCCTCTGCAGGCAGCACTTGTTTCCATTGAACCCTACAGTGGAAAAATTCGTGCGTGGGTCGGAGGACGTGACTTTTCCGAGAGCCAGTTTAATCACGTCAGTCAGGCAAGCCGCCAAATTGGATCGACCATCAAGCCCTTCTTGTATTTGACTGCTCTGGATCCGGCGCTCAATTCCTACAAAGTCGCAACAGCGACCAGCATCCTGTCTGACACTCCGCAACATCTCACGATGAAGGCAGACGATATCTGGGAGCCGGAGAACTACGATCATGAATATCGTGGCAACGTCACTCTCCGCTATGCCTTAGAGAATTCGCTGAACATGCCCGCCATTTATGTAAGCGAACGCGTTGGTATAAAAACTATCGCTGAGAACTTGCGTCGTTTCCATGTCGCGAAAAACGTTCCGGCAGTACCGGCGCTTGCGCTTGGCGCTCTCGATACGACTCTCCTCGATTTGACCGCGGCCTATGCCACTCTTGCAAACGGTGGACTGTACGTCGAACCGAGAATCTTCCTGAGTGCATCGGACACCCAAGGCGAAGAACTTGTCTCAGTGCCGATTCGAGAAGAGCGCGTAGCGAATGAAGATCCAGTGTATGTGCTAACCAATATCCTCCAAGGTGTTGTCGAGCGCGGCACCGGGGCCTCGGTTCGTCGAACGGGATACCGCGGGCCCGCCGCCGGAAAGACAGGAACTTCAAACGAAACGCGGGATGCTTGGTTCGTTGGATTCACGCCGACTCTGACGACCGGGGTATGGGTCGGGTATGACGACAATAGCAAAACGGGACTGACCGGAGGCAAAGCAGCTGCCCCAATTTGGGGTAATTACATGAAGTGCGTTGAGCCGCTCTTGGGTGACGACGCATTCGTTGCTCCTACCGGAATAGTATATGTCGACGTTGATTCTGCTAGCGGGGATCTCGCCTCACGCGACTGTCCGAACTCTCAAGTCGTAAAGGAAGTCTTCGTACGTGGCACGGAACCGCGCGAGTATTGCGGAGTGCACGGCCGTTACGCTTCCGATGAGCCACGCGCCGAAAAGCCGAGCCCCCAAGAAGAAAATACTGCCCCGGAGAAACGTCGAAAGCGCAGCGTGTGGGATATCCTCTTCGGCGGCTAGTTCGCCTTCCGAGAATCCTCAATCTAAAATATTCTACGACACGCCTTTGGCTACACCGACTATGTATTTCTGCGTCTTAGGTTTGCGAGGAGGGACAGGCTTTTCCGGTGGAGGCGCAGTAACGTCCTCCGGTCTCGAGAGCGGCGGAGTTTCTCCCTTTGGGTGTGGGTGACGCAATCCATGCTCATGGTCGTAGTCAAAATGGCGGCGACGTCGATTCTTTTCTAAATAGGTATTGTCAATCACCTGGACGACCGTGGTCGTCTGCGACTGCTCTTTCTTTACGGACTCGCCCTGCTTTAGGCTTGCAACGGTGACCCTCTTATCAAGCTGCTCATTGGCCTCAGTTACGGCCTTCTGACAATCTGCCAAGCTGGTCTTCACCGAAGTGCAGACCTCACGTGCGCTCCCGATCTCGACATTT
>JAFLCA010000276.1 GCA_017302875.1 Deltaproteobacteria bacterium | reverse complement strand
ATCATGTGCCAAGCAAAGGCAATTGCGCATAAGGTCACCCACAAGTCGCCGCGCTGAAAGGTTAGTTCCTCAGAGATGCTCAACAGAAAAAGCCCAATCAAAGCAGCCAAGATTCCGCACCACACCCCAAGCGAAGTAAGCTGCCGCCAACAGATACGCAGGAATAAGGGGATAAAAACTACGTACAACCCGGTAATGAATCCCGCTTTCCCCGCAGACGTGGTAACAACGCCCACCTGCTGAAAGGATGCGCCAGCGAAAAGCAAGCCGCCAAGCAGAACCCCGAAATACCAATCACCTCTATCAATAAGCTTAAGACTTCCGCGGTAGGCGACGATCGCCCAGAGCATCAACGCTGCCAGAAAAAATCGCGTGCCGTTAAATGCGAACGGGCCAATGTCTTGCATGGCCATGCGCTGAGTCACGAACGCGCAGCCCCAAATTATTGCCACTACAAAGAGCACCGACTGCGCTAGGCGACGATGCAAGACGTCACTCGACATCAGCGAACCTGTAAAAGCACGAACTTAAGATACTGTAGTTCTGTACAAACAAAAGGAAACGGATGATCAGCTGGCTGGCCATGGATGCCAAGTACACTGGCGCGACATCGAGCCGCAGAAAGCGCCGCGCCACAAATCTCTAGGAACATGGCAGAAGAAATATGACTAGAGCAGGACGACAATGCAACAACTCCACCGTCCGATAGCACACGCAGCGCAGCCGTAAACAGGGCGATATAGCTTTCCTTTGCTTTTTCAACCAAGCGCTCTGAGGGGGCGAAAGACGGCGGGTCTACCACTATCAGATCCCAACGCGATTTGGCTTCGCGAGCCTTAGCCAAATACTCAAAAGCGTCTTCTGCAACCGCGCTATGCGCAGTTTGCGGCAGCTCATTTAGTTCCCAGTTGCGGCAAGCCTCTTCGATAGCCGGTTGAGCGATATCGACCGTTGTCACATGGCTTGCACCGCCAAGTCCGGCATAAATGGAAAAGCCGCCGGTATAACCAAAAAGGTTCAAGACCGATTTCCCTTTCGCCAGCTGCTTAATCCGACCGCGATTCTCGCGCTGATCAAAAAAGAAGCCGGTCTTTTGGCCCTGCTGGATGTCAGCTTGGAACGACACCCCCTGCTCAAGAAACGGGATAGAAGACTCAGGCAGCTCACCTTCGATCATTCGACCGCGTGACTTTTCCTCGGCGCGATACTTAAGATACACCGAGCGAATACCGGCATTCTGAATTAACCATTCAGCGATAGCCTCGACATTCCAAAAACCAGTCGGCGCTTCGCCATCGAGTTTTAATACGGCAAAACGCCCGTAGCGATCACAGACTAAGCCGGGCAAGCCATCTCCTTCGCCATTAAGAAGTCGATAGCCCGTGGTCTGCGAATCAAATAGTGCCGTTCGGATTCGCAGCGCTTCACGCAAACGTTTTGCGATAAAATCGTCGTCGAGTCTTTCACGCTCGATCGCGCAGACCCGCACCGCTAAGGGACTATTCGGATCGTACATTCCATATGCGATCAGAGATCCATCGCGGTCTCGCACCAAAGCGCGACTGCCGGCGGGCAAACGCGGCAATTCACTTAGCCAATCTTTAAAAATCCAGGGATAGCCTTGCTTGATGAGGCGAGTGCGATCGCGAGTTAATTTTACTCGCGCCACGGCTCCTTCGGCAGGAATGATGAAGTTCATAAGGAAGTTGATGCTGAAGGAGATTCGCTCGGTAGAATGTCTATCTCAGTCAGAAACTGTTTGAGCGAAGCAAGCGCGCGCTCGGAACAGCGCAGACGACGGGCATCTTTGCCTTCATGCCGCACGAAGGGCTCGTTCAAATAACTCTTCATGAGCCCGAAGCTTATATTCATGGGCTGGAACTCTTTGCGTTCCGGATCACTGATGTACTCTAAAAGCGATCCCATTGCCGTGTCACCCGGAAAGGCTATGGCAGCCTTACCTTCAAGCAACCGTCCAGCGTTAACCCCCGCTACGAAACCACCAGCAGTGGACTCCACGTAACCTTCAACTCCGGTAATCTGTCCGGCAAAGAAAAGGGCCGGCTGCGCACGGAATTCGAGCGTGCAGGACAGGCACTTCGGAGAGTCTAGAAAAGTATTACGGTGCACAGAACCTAGCCGCACGAACTCGGCGTTCTCTAGCCCCGGAAGCGACTTAAAAATTCGCATCTGCTCGCCATGCTTCAGCTTGGTTTGAAACCCGACCATGCTCCACAGCTTGCCTTCCTTATCATCCTGTCGCAGCTGAATCGCAGCATACGGACGACGACCTGTCTTAGGATCCTCGAGTCCGACCGGCTTCATCGGCCCAAATCGCAGAGTGTCAGGGCCGCGCGCTACCATTTCTTCTATCGGCATACAGCCTTCAAAGGGGCGCAAATTGTCCACTTTGTCGGATTCCACTTCATCGTGTCCGCCGAATTTTTCGCCCTTATCTACTGCATCGACAAAGGCGCGGTACTGTTCCTCAGACAGCGGAATATTAAGATAGTCATCGCCGCTGCCCTTGCCGTAACGCGACTGTCGAAAGAGCTTCTCGTGATCGAGAGACTCATCCAGCATAATTGGGCTAATAGCGTCAAAAAACGCCAAACTCTGCGTGCCGGTACGAGCTTCAATTGCGCGGGCCAAAGCTAGAGAAGTGAGTGGGCCAGTGGCGATGATGGCCGGGTGCTGTGCGTCGGTAGCCGGAATTTCAGAAACCTCGGCATTTTCAAAGCTGATGAGCGGGTGACTGCGCAATCGCGCATCGATGTATTTACTAAACACCTCCCGGTCTACCGCCAGGGCTCCGCCCGCAGGAACTTCAGCGACCGCGGCGGCTTCCAACACAAGCGAACCAGCTCGACGCAGTTCCTCTTTGAGTAAACCCACGGCATTCGTCAACGCAGCTCCACGAAACGAGTTCGAGCAAACGAGCTCTGCGCAGTTTCCAGTCTTATGGGCCTTCGTCATCTTAAGAGGGCGCATTTCTATGATGCGAACGCGATGACCACGCTTGACGAGTTGCCAAGCCGCCTCTGAGCCCGCCAAACCAGCGCCGATTATGGTAACTACAGGTTCCGACATGTCGGCAGTATAGACAGGATGGCAATGTGATACAAACGGGGGCCTAGATGTTCCTCAGCGGCTGGTATATTTCCATTTACATGAGATACTACGGGACGTTCGGCTCGGTAAGGATAGTCGAGCAACATATCCGGACGCCCTGTACCGTATGAAGTTACTAACCATAAAAGGTATCACAGCCTGTGCCGCCCTGTGTTTGGCAAGCGCGCTGTGCTGTACTGCTGCAACCGCCCAATCAGTTCTCGTTCCAGCTCCAGCGGAAAATTCACTCTACGATCGTTCTTGGCAGGAACTAAACTCCGCGCAACGCCGAAAACTATCCCTCTACGGTTT
>JAFLCA010000275.1 GCA_017302875.1 Deltaproteobacteria bacterium | reverse complement strand
AAATTCGCCGTAGGATAGCCGAGCAAGCGCCCGCGCTGATCTCCGCGCACCACGCGCGAGCGATACACAAACGGGCGCGCCAACAATTGGGAAGCTGCCGCCACTTCTCCTTCCACAATTAAAGAGCGAATGCGCCGTGAGCTTATGGCGCTCCCATCAGCATCGACGAAGGAAAGCACATGGGTCTGTTTTCCTAAGGCGGCCAAATGAGCCTTGATGAATTCTGGAGTACCCTCTTTTTTGAATCCCACGCTTGCGTCGGGGCCAATAAACAAACTCTGCGCCTTTAATTTCCCAATTAAAATTTCATTAAGAAAGGTCGTGGCAGTGACACGAGAAAATTGCTTCGTGAAATGAATAAGGAAAAGGAGATCGACGCCCCACTCGGATAGGATCGCCATCTTCTGATGCAGAGTTGTGATGCGCGGCAGATGTCCGGCCTTTCCGAGCACTTCACCGGGATGGGGATAAAAAGACACCACGACTGCCTGAGCGCCCCTTCCTAGTGACTGCTTAGCTTTGACCGTCTCCGCAATCAGGGCGCGATGACCGCTATGCAAGCCGTCGAAATTACCTATCGTCACTGCGCTCGCAGCGTCCGGCAGAATGAATGCTGGGTGGTTTCGCCTGAGCGCCGTACCCATGAATTTCTCTTTCAGACTACAAAGCTAATCGCCGCGCAGACTACGAGAGGTCCTTGAGTCGCTCCTTAGCCCTTTCGGCTTCGCTGGACTTTGGGAACTCGGCAATAATCTTTTTGAACGTGAGAGCCGCAGTTTTTGAGTCTCCCATGCGAACTAAGACCGACCCTTGTCGTAGCAAGGCCAAGGGAGTGCGTCGGTTCTTAGGGAAGCGACTTGCCACGCCGTGATAAGCACCAAGAGCTTCTCTACTGTTTCCGAGTCCGTCGTATGCGACCCCTAACCAGAAGCCGGCCAAGGCGGAAGGTTCTTTACCGTAGCTGTAATCGTAGGCCTCTTTAAAATGAGATACGGCCTCTTGGTAGCTGCCTAAGCGCAAGGCACGAAAGCCCTCTCCCATTGGGGCAACCATGTCTTCGGGGAGCTTCGATACGCTGGCCTCGTCTTCATCGAGAGCAGCAGCGGGAACAATTGCTGGCGGCGGCACTCGACGTTGCAGATTCGAAAGATCGCTCTTCAACGCGCTCAGATCGGTGTCGAGGCGAGAATTCTGGGAGTGTTCGAGTTCCTCTAAACGGCCCACCAGCTGACGCATCTGATTCTCAAGAGCCGCGATTTGCGTGGTCTGAGTAGCCTGCAAGCTTCGTATATCATTGAGACTCGACGTTACACGCTCCACATCAGGCTTGGTTGCAAAGTTTTCGGCACAACCGCTCGCGATAAGGGTACAAGCCGATAGAATTAAGCAATTTCGCACAGAGGTAGTCAGCGCAGACATTTCATTTCTCCAAGATCATCGAAGCTAAAAGAAAGGCCGAAGCCCTCCGCTTTACAGAAGGCTTCGGCCCTTTCGACCTTTGCGGTTAAGTTTTACTTAACTGCGAAGTGGTCTCTACGATTCTTTGCCCAAGCCTCTTCGTTGTGACGAGGATCAAGCGGCAACTCTTCACCGTAGCTGATGGTGCTCATGCGGCTCTCTTCGATACCGAGTGAACGCAACACATCATAAGCTGCACGGGCACGCTTTGCACCGAGAGCCATGTTGTATTCTTGAGTTCCACGCTCATCAGTGTGTCCTTCGATTTGAACACGACGATCAGCATGAGCCTTCAACCATTCAGCGTTCTTCGCGAGAATGCTGTTGGCTTCGGCGCTGATGTCGTACTTATCAAACGCGAAATGGATATCAGCAAGGTCGCCGTTTTCGGCAGCGAACGGAACATTATCTTCCGGTCCGACTTTCTTGGTTCGGCAGGCGCAGCCCACGAATGAGGTTAGAACCAAAGACAAAACTATAAGCTTTAAAATACGCATATTTCCCTTATCCTCCAGATTCAAAATCCGTCGATCTCTAGAAACCGACTGCTCGCCGTTGCACGACGACGACGCCGCCACTCTAGAACAATGAATTCTCTATAGCAATCGAATATTTAGCCCTTCGATGCGCTTCACGCTCTGGAAAACTGAAACCTGCTCGCGATTAGGCTGGCAGTAAGTTACCCAAAGAGTCAACGTACCGAAGAACTTCAACGTAGTAATTTACCTTAGGAGAATCAAGATCCTAAGTTAAAAAATGATGACATCCATAGCCGGATTACTGCGGCATTGGGCCCCAGGCAGGCTCGAAGTCGCCTCCTCGGCTCTGGGTAAGCTGCCGCGTATTGGTACCGTCGCTTCGCATCAACGCCAGATTAAAGCCCATGCCTCTACCAAACGTTGTTGCGAATACAAGATAGCGTCCGTCAGGCGACCAGTCCGGATCCTCGTTGTCGCCCATGCTTGTAAGCTGCATCGGACCGCTTCCATCAGCGTTCGAAACGAACAACTGGAACCCGGAATCTGCTCGGCAAACGAAGGCAATCTTATCGCCCTTCGGAGACCACGCGGGCGAAGTGCAGTAGTTTGAAGACACGAAGCTAATGCGTCTTGCATCCGAACCATCGGCGTTCATCACATAAATCTGTGGGCCGCCGGCACGATTGGAAACAAAGACTATCTTGCTGTTGTCGGGTGACCAATTCGGCGAAGTATCGATATTAATCGTCGAAGAGGTGATGCGCCGATAAATCGAGCCATCCGGATTTATAAGGACGATATTCGACTCCCGCCCCTGCATGCTGGAAGCCAAAATTTTACCGCCCTGCGCAGAAAAATGGGCGCCGATTTCCAAAGCGTCACCGCGCGTTAGCTGTTGAATGTGACGAGTCGCCACGTCAATCAAATAAAGATCGGGCACCCGATTTCTATAGGAAGTGTAAACCAAGGTGCGCCCTTGCGGATCCCACGCAGGCGATACGGCAAGCCCCTTCTCGTTGGTAAGCTGCCGAACGTTGCTGCCGTCCATATCCATGACAAAAAGTTCCTTAAATCGCCCGACTCGCGAAGAGAAGGCAATCTGGCTACCGAATACCCCAGGTTCACCGGTAAAAAATTTCATAATCTCGTTGGCGAACTTATGCGCCATGCGAGGAATCTGACTCTCGTCACCCTCGTATTCTTTTCCCAACACTACCGACTGGCGCTGCACGTCATGCAGGAAGAGCTGCACGCGTAGTCGGCCGTCCGGTCGCGCCTCGACGATTCCGCGCACGAGCCCCTCAGCTCCGATTACGCTCCAATCGGAATAGGCGCCCTTGTCCGGGCCGACGCACTTGCCTGGCGTTTCAATGTAGGCGTTGGGATCGAGAACTTCGAAATACCCCGACAAATCAAGATCGCGCCCCATAATGCGCGGAATATCTTTGTTGGCAGCCGACTGTCCGGACTGCACGCAGAGTTGCGGCATCGCTATGGGAAAAAGCTTCC
>JAFLCA010000274.1 GCA_017302875.1 Deltaproteobacteria bacterium | reverse complement strand
TCCGTTTGTTGGAGTATTCGATTACTTCAACGTGAAGGTAGGCGGGCCGTCCTAGCCCTCCCGTAGGCGGGTCGGCTAAGACTGCCGACCCGCCATTCCCAAGCCATCCCAAAGCTCCAGGTTTTCTCCATAACCTACTCATACCACAGACATTTTCTTCATTTATTTCAACCACCTGGATCAAAAAGCCGATCCCCATGGATAGGTTAGCACGGTCTATTTGTAGTGCAGACCCACATGCGTCTCGTAGTTCTCCTAGCTCTTGTTGTCGCGCTTCTAATTGGAGTTACACCCTCCTTTGCTGCGCAGTCTCTGGGTAGTGGATACGCCTGTAAATCTCGCCCTGCGCCGCTATCCGGCCTTCTCATGCGCAAGGTCGGGACCCGCCTCGTAAAGATTGACGCGAAAGCCACCATCAAGCTTATTAAGCAACGCATCAAGAATTCTCGCGGTGCGGCCAAGCGCGCGCATCGAAATCTGCTTGCAGCCATGCAGGGCTGCGTAGCGACCGTGCAGCAAGAATCAGAACCTCCAGCGCCCACCATAGTGCCAACCGTGGCAGCGACCGCGAATCCACCAGCAGCTCCAGTGGACTACTGCGCTGATAAGAAGATTTTTTGGAATGTTGGATCGCAAGCCCCACAGAGCCCCTTCGATCTCTCAGCGATGCCGCATATTCAGAAAAATCTAATTCTCATTAACATGGGCTGGTTCGGCGCCTTCCCAGACTTCATGCCGGCCAACCAGGAGCAGATCAACCGCGTAAATTGGTTGCAAATTCCTTACTCCGTTAAAGGCGGAATTCTCTACGTAAACAGCGGCACTCCTCTCTACGGAAGCCTAGAAGCCAATACCGAGGCAATTGCACGGCATATCGTAGCAACCGTTCCCGATCCTGCATACAACGGCTACGTAGTTTTTGACTTTGAAAGCTGGTTTCCCGCGTGGGAACTCACACAGCCGGAAATGCGCGCAGAAGCTCTGGCACAATTCGCTGCGCAGAATCCTGGACTGGGAGAAGCGGCCATCGAGCGCGGAACCCAAGAACTATGGGATGAAAAAGCGCTGGCCTTCTACGTACAAACAGCAGCTCTTACGAAGCAACTTCGACCCAATGCGAAGCTGGGCTTCTATGACCTAGTGTCACGTCAATACTGGCAAGGCTACGCCGACCCCGTGCGCGGCGATTTGCTTCGCGCCTGGAACAACAAAGCTTTGCCAGTTCATCAGCTCTGCGACTTCGTTATTGCAGACATCTATCAGTTCTACCGCAGCGCCTTGGACTCCAGCGGTTTTCCGCTCCCAGAACCACCTAGCTGGATCGTTCCGCCGAACGGCACCCTCTATTTTGCCGGCAACAAACGCTACGTAGAAGAAAATGTAAATGAAGCACTGCGGCTTGCCGCCGCAGCCGGAGATAAACCGGTCATGGCATATGCATGGCATCGGTATCACAATTCCGGCGGCCCCTTGGATGCATTCTACTTAGTGAACCCGCCGGATCTTTTCTTACAAACCGTCTATCCGCTCATGCTCGGCGCAAAGATGATTACGTTCTGGGGTGACGAGATCGCCTCTTACCAAATCTCTCCCCTAGGTGGCTTACAGCCATACATTAACAACGTGATGGGTCCGATGGTGGAAGGTTACTGCAATGGAAACCTCGGGCCATACGCGCCATTAGCTGAGTTAACCCAAGCTAATAGCTCTAATTCTTAATTATATACTGCACCGAAGCTCTCAGCCGACATCGTGACGTGCATGACGGACAACATATAGGCGAGCTCGCCTGCCGTAGTACCGTCGCTGCAATCCAAGAATACGGATTGTAACCAGTAGTACTTATAAAAAGGTGATGACATGAAAAATTTTGCAAGCACGTTGCTTATTCTCGGCGCCTGTTTGGCACCAAACGCTTGGGCTGCCGACAAGGATATCCACTCAGAAACGACTCTCGACAGCAAAGCTGACGGAACCTACAAGGGCAGCTCCACCTACGAAGCCACAGATGCTTCCGGTGCCAAAGTAACCTCGAAGATTCAGGAAGAAGAATCGACGACCTTACTAGGGAAACATAAGACACAAGCTAAAGCCGAAACATCTCGCGATCCGAAAGGCCTTGGTAACAAATCATGGGCAAAGGGAGAAACGACTGCGACCAGCGATGCCCATGGCAACCTCAAGCGTGAAACGAAGGCAAAATCTGTCGATTCAGCCGGCACCCTTCGCAAGTCCGACGAAAACACTAAGACGGTAGTGAAAGGAAACGGGGCATCTGAAACCACCTACAGCAAGGAAATGGAAACAGACCCCAAGGGCTTGATGAATAAATCAACTGCCAAGGTTGAAGAAACTACCAAGCGCGCCGCTGACGGCTCAAGCACTCGAGTCGTGAAGAAGGAAGTCGACGGAAAAGTCGTTGAGGAAACTGTGCACTAGGAGGCAATAGAATTCTGACCCCCAGCGGCGGCAGCGTATGGAGGCCCTCGAGTCTTTGTACGTTGCTTGCCGCTTTTTCCTTTTCTCGTTCCGAAAAGAGCACTGTCATATGCCCCAAGAGCTGCTAGTCTAACTCCCAGTAATTTTGCGCTCTTCGGAACGAGTTTATGTATCTTAAAAATGCGCTTTGCCTCTTTGCGGTTGCAAGTTTTCTAAGCAGCCCCGTAGCCGCAGAACCACTTAAAGTTGGAGTTCCCACGGCGCTCACGGGCGACGCCGCTGCCTTCGGTCAGGACATAAAGAATGCGCTCACCCTAGCCAATGAAGAGCTTGGTCAGGGCAAATATGAGCTAATCTTTGAGGATGAACGCTGCACAAACAAGGACGCAGCTTCCATCGCGCATAAGCTGATCGACATTGATAAGGTCAAATATGCGCTCGGCTTTCCTTGCAATGGGACGCTACTCGCCACCGCGCCTCTTTATGAAAAGGCCGGTGTTCTCGTTATTACATCGTCGGCGACCAGCGGCGATGTAGTCGATATCGGCAAACAGATCTTCCGACTTTTCCCCTCAGACACCGGCTGCTCACGCGCGCTGCAAGCCTTCGCGGGAGCTCGCAACAAGAAAATCGCCATCATCACAGAGCAAAATGAATACCCGGTCATGATGGAGCGCTCGTTCATTGCGTTCAACAAGGCAAGCGCCAACCCGCTTGAGGTAAAAACATTCGAATTCATGCACGGCAGTTCAGATCTACGAACGATTGCGACAAAAATCCGCGTTCAGGGTTTCGATGCCGTTTTCCTAAACGCCAATACCGACGCATCTTTCATCGACATGGTTAAACAACTTGGTGATCAAAAGTTACACGCCGATATGTACAGCGCTTACTTGCCGGGCTCGAAGACGGTCCTCGATGCACTTGGTAACAAAGTAGACAATTATATGTTCTGCAACCTCCCCGTAAGCGACCAGCTGGTGACCTCGCGCGGCAAAGAGATGATGCG
>JAFLCA010000273.1 GCA_017302875.1 Deltaproteobacteria bacterium | reverse complement strand
AAACAATAATACTTGGCGGTGCAGGAAACGTGGTCTGCCTGCACATTGACGGACAGCATTGAGACTATCAACATCGCCACTAAGATGAATCGTTGACGGAACAAAGTTCTTCTCCCTGATAACGATTAAAGCAAGCGGACGAAACTCCTTTGCGCTCGATATCTTATGTTCCCCAGAGTTTCTGTTGAATTGTAGCACAACTATCAAACTTTGATGCAATCGGTGAATCTTTAGTCAGCTGCTTGAGATTCGAGGCAAACTCGGGATCCTCAGATCGAATAATGGGAAGCCCCTTATGCGGCGGCAATGACCAGCGACCACGGTTTTCGAACCACAATTGTATTGCCATTCGGTGGAATATCCCGAGGTTCGTGAAGCAGGACTCCGGATCTGCGGAGTGTGAAATAATCTTGGCGGCTATCCGCGACATCTCGACGCGATCAATTTCGACGGCGTCAGGGGCCTTCGGTGTCGGCCCACGCTCGTAGGCAATGCGAGTTTGTTCGACGATACGTGAGCCAAGCTGATCGGAACTATCTAATAGAACTCTCAATAACCGAACGGGCCCGTAATAGAGTTGGAAAATGTCTCCAGCGACATCGCTACGTGGACGAACCTCAACATCGAGATGTTGACCAGCAAATTGCTCAGGAGCACACTCTTTAGCTGGATAATTGCCAATCAGATACAGATCCCAATCACTAGATGGAGTTTCCTCCGCGTTAGCACGAGAGCCGCCGAGCAGAATCACCTCCGGCGCCCATTTTTCGACTAAATGCTGAACTATCTGAGTTTCGATATGCGTCACCGAGTAAAGGAATATAACGGCCCTGCTGTGCCGCAACGCGAAGCGGTATCGACACGAGCCGGTTGTTATGTGCTGCTAAAGTTCAACAGGGCCGCTCTATAGTGACGCATGTCACTAAGCAATCCGGGTATCTCGCTTTCATTGATCAGTCCCTCTCGGAGCCAGAGCCTTATCTTCGTGAGGTCTCTCCTCATATCTGGATTCTGGAGCGATCCTTCTTCAACGTCCACAACGGATCCAGGAAAATCAGTTTCCTGCATAAACAACTTGATAACGACTTGATCGTATCTTCGATTTGCCGCACGTGAGGCTTCCAAATCCACGTATTGCCCATCAGCAGTAACCGCGAAAGGAGTTCCAGTCTCAGTTGTAGCAAATTCGAAACACGCTGCAGCCAACAACGGTTGCTTGCAGGCGTCTTCACGCAAGAAACCATCAATTACTCCGCGCTGCTCCCACTCTTCGAGCTGAGGCACAAGATGCTGAGCCCGCGATCTAAAAATGGTCTGCCCAACTTCATTTTCCGAATCGACCTGCTCCGAATCAGAAAGAATCCTCCGGAGAAAGTGTATTTCGTGGTTTGGGTCGAACATCATCTACCTAGGACACGTAGCGGTTTGAATCTCCAGTTTCGCTCCAAACAAATTCTCAATCAACCCCCGCCGTAATTAGGCGCGAAGTCTGGTAGATTCTATTGTTATCGTTCTGTGGGTCAGGCAATTTCCTCATCATACGGTGACTAGTTGGAGTGGAAACATTTCAGGCAGATCCACGAAATGACCTTATTCCTCTGAGCAGGGGACGAAAAGTAAGGTTCTCCGTACACCTAGTTCCGCTTTGCGAAGTCGAAGTGCGCGCCGAGTGAATCGGCCATCCACGGGAAAGGCAAAGCAGCTAATTGCTATACGCATTGCTCCGGAACTGCTTGCCCAGCTGAAACAGATTGCTGAGGTCGAGGGAAAGCCTTACCAAAGCTAAGAAAAGGGGACAGTTCCATCTGTCACCTTATTAGTGTCCTTGCCGCGAATTTGGGAACAGAGCGCACTGTCCCCAATTCTTAAGAAACGAATCACCGCGGGACTCTCAATAAACGCATGGCGGGTCTCGAGGTCGCGCCCTTTAATCTAACTTTCTAGAGGACGTCGCAGTTCAGGAAATCGATTTGTATCAAAGGTGTCTTTGAACCAGACTGGCTCTCCGTTCTTACCATGCATAGGCGGGTATTCTGCGGGACGCAAAAAACAGTTGAGCAAATGCTCGACTAATTCTCTGCCAAGAATTCGGCATTCAGAAAGGAGCTCCTTCACCTGCGGAAAGCTTAATGAATTGAGCGTCGGGACTACTCCTGTCATTTCCAAAACCGGCAGGCCTTGCATTGTAGCCGGCTCAGCTTTGAGATGCGGAAATTTACTGGGACTTTCTAGTCCCATTTTTAGAAGAGCAAGCTTTACAGGAGCAAATGCCCGATTGATCTGAGATATCTCAGCGCCAAGACTCTCAAGAACCTCAGGACGGTAGCCAGGCATACCGAAACACACCTCGGCAAGCTGCTTCATATTAAGCCGATCCATCTCAGGATTTATTACACCCAGAAGCGTCTGAGCAACCGGACGACCAAATAAATTTGCAAAAACTCCATACTGTCCAAGCCTGAGCACAGGATAATATGGATGAACGACCTGTTCTTCAAATGCTGCGCTTGTTCCTTCTCTTGCAAAAGGAGAGCGTGCGACTAAGTCGGCAAGAGCCCGCGCGTTCCAACGCAGATCTGCCATGACACCCTGATGCAAAATCCTACCCGTTCGCCCATTTGCATCCTCAAGCGGATGGATCAGTTGAACCGCTAAATAAAGACAGCGCGCGCGGTCCGCTTTATCATTAATCAGCGGAATCGCGTCGATAAGACCCTGAAGAAGTGCGGGATGATCCAAAATATGTGGGGCCTGATAAATAAAAGCCTCAGGACAATCTGGCCTCGGCTTACCGAAAATGCAAATGGCTTTGCTCGCGAGGGGCAAAGGCGCGGTGCTTGGATCGCGATCCGAGACGAGGGCCCCGATAGTTTGTAAGGTCGAAACAAATCCACTTAGGGAGCGAAATGGTTGTAAATCCTGTCCAGGTTGAAGTCCCATAAATTCTGCGCGACTATAGTTACTTGGTTGCGTCCGGGAAGTGTTATGGAGTGAAATTCAGCCTTGGTGCTCTGCAATCCAACTTTCAGGGCGGCGATTGGTGTAACTTACCCTCAGCAGAAATAGAGAATAGATTGAGCAAGAAAAGGGGCAGGTCCCTCTGTCACCTTATTACTGTCTTCACCGCGAAATTGGGGACAGAGGGAACTGTCCCCAATTTCGCGCCTCGGGTGGCCGCGACTGTTATCCAGCATCCTCAGAGGCGCTTTCCGACGGCAAAATGTGCACGTCACAAGTATGCCCCTCACGCTCACACCATTGCCTCAAGAAATCCGCTTTAGCAGGATCGTCGATCGTAAGGCCAAGAGTGCCACCCGCTACGTCAGCAAGCTTAGGCAAATTGGTTAGCACTGGATCCGTAATATGTGGAAGTCCCACCGGACCCGATCCTTCAGGAGTCAGCCGCATCGCTTCGCGATGCACTCGAGAATCGCCTTCACTCCCCACAACTGC
>JAFLCA010000272.1 GCA_017302875.1 Deltaproteobacteria bacterium | reverse complement strand
CAGGAAGTCGACGAGGGGGGGTTTCCCATTCAAGCCATTCGCCGTTTCGACGGGTCAGCAATATTGAAGTTCAGGGCGGCCGAGTCGCAAGCAATTATGACTTCCATCAACAGTTATCGAATTTTAGTTGGAAAGAAGCAGTACGCTCAGCCGGTCGTCATGTCAGCTCGCGGGCCGGTGAGAACGCTCGAATCTATGCTGTGTAGCCCGCTTCGAAACGGCCAGACGCTGTATTCCTATGCTGATATTTCGATTAATGATCAGAATGAAATTCTTACTGAAGTTGTAGGTGGCGAGCACCTTGTGGCGCAGCCGGTAATTTTGCATCCACGCTATACCTCAATACAAAGTGGCGGAGCGATTAAACCTAGCAGCCTCGATTAAGATCAACGGAGCTCTCGCTGATAGTCGTTCTTGCGCCGCAGGGGCTTCACGCTAGCGGAAGAATCACGCTCAGTTTTGCTCCGCCGTCACGAGGGGAGGAAGCTTCAATCCAACCTCCGTGGTTCTTAACAATAGTATAGGCCACGGCGAGTCCAAGTCCTGTCCCGATACCTACGGACTTGGTGGTATAGAAGGGCTCAAAAACTCTTGAGAGGTTCTCCGCGGGAATACCGGGACCGTCGTCGAGGACGGCGATTTCCACATAGCTACCAGGTGCTAATTCATTGCTTGATTGTTCAGCCGTCACCGTTCGATGCGCAAATGATACGTGAATGTTTCCGCTGCCATTCATGGCATGTTGCGCATTAATGAATAAATTGGTGAAGACCTGCTGCATTTGATTTACATCGATCAGGATCTGATCCCGGTCGCCACCCGCGCCGAGGTGAAAGGTAATATTCTTATCTATGAGATTCCGTACGAAATCGATGGCGTGCTGAACAAAACTCCTCGCATCGGTGCATTTGCGTTCTGATGTGGCGGGACTGCCGAAGCGCAGCAGGTCTTGAATCAATTGCGAGCCCTGTTCGCAGCCCACCAGGGCCATGGAGGCAGATTGGTGAAATCGGTCATGATCCTCGCGCACGCGCTCAAGTAATTGAAGGTGGCCGCGAATGACGCTAAGCACATTATTGAGGTCGTGGGCGATACGCACGGAGAACTGGCCAAGCGACTCCATTTTTTGGGCCTGCACGAGCTGCCGCTGCAAGGCCAGGTGAGAATCCTCTGAAGCCTTGCTCTCATGTATATCTATGCACGATCCCAAGTATCCCAAGAGTTCTCCGTTGGGATCGAGAATGGGGGCTCCGGTCGCCTGTACCCAGCGAAAGCTGCCATCAACCCGGCGCAGGCGATACTCGAACGTGTAGGGCTCTTTCTCCCGTAAGATTCTGTCGAACACGTCTTGTACTCGATTCCCGTCGTGGGGATCGGCGCTCGCCACAAGTCCGTGCCTAGCCGTACTCTCTGGCGATTGCCCGGTAAAGCGGATCCAGGCCCGATTGAAATGTATCCATTCTCCATTTGCTCCGGCCACCCACATCGGGCAGGACGCCGCATCGGCAAAAGATCGGAAAGCGCTGGGACAGGTACCCGCAGGCTGCGCAGAAGTTGGAATTTGTTTTGACATCACACCCGAACGTTAGCCGAACCGCATGGGCCTACCGCAAAATTGATTTAACTATAAATGCGATATATTGAAGTAGGGGCAACCAGAGTTGAATGGGGAAATCAGGGTTACCCTTAGTGCTGCCGTAGGTTTGAAACTATGCGTGTTACTTTGCTTTGCATGTTGGCTCTCGGATTAGTCGCTCCCGCCTTTGCGCAGGAGGAGGATGAGCAGCGGCTGGTGACGAAACCCACGCCGTGGGTGCGGGATTCCTCTGAGACTCTTGACCCCGAGGCGACAGCCACTCCATTTGCGCCATCCCGTCCAGAATATAAACGCAGACGATCCGCCCAGCAGATTATGGAACCGGAACGCGATCCTGATGCGCGCAGTTCTGACCTTGGCCCGAGTAAAGCCCAGGAAGATCAAGACTACGTTTTTGGTCAGTAGATAAGAGCTTCAGCCTACAGCCAGTGTCGGCGCCGAAAGAAAAGCGCCATGCCGATCCCAATGACGGCCATGATTGCCATAACCATCGGGTAACCGTAGCGCCAGGTCAATTCAGGCATATACTCGAAGTTCATGCCGTATACCCCGGCGATAAAAGTGAGGGGCATGAATATGGTCGTGATGACGGTAAGAACCTTCATCACTGCGTTCAATCGATTGCTAATGCCCGACAGATAAATTTCTAACAGCCCGGCGGCGATATCGCGATCGGCTTCCAGTACGTCAATTACTTCCACGACGTGATCGTATACGTCGCGCAAGTACACCATGGTAGATTTGGCGATCAAATCGCATTCTTCACGAATAATCCCGCTCATTATTTCTCGCAGTGGCCACACTGCACGACGAAACTGTAGCGTTTGACGCTTGGCGTGGTGGATCTCGGTCAGGGTTTCTTCGGAAGCCGAGGTGATGGCCTCGTGTTCGAGTTGTTCAAGATTCTCGCCGAGGACTTCAAGTGCATCGAAGTAGCCGTCGACGACGGAATCCAGCAAGGCGTACGCCAGATAATCGGCGGCCATTCTTCGTAGTCGTCCCCGGCCAGAATTTAGCCGCTCGCGAACCGAGGCAAAAGCGTCATGTCGATCAATTTCTTGGAATGAAAGAACGAAATTTTTGCCGAGCACGATGCTAACCTGTTCAGCGACAAATCGCCCTCCATCGGAGATCGGATGGACCACTTTCAGAATCACGAACAAGTAGTCACCGAAATCCTCGAACTTCGGTCGTTTCGTGGTGTTGAGAATATCCTCAAGAACAAGGGAATGCAGGTTAAAGAACTTCCCGATCTTCTCGACAACTTCAATATTTTGCAGACCGTTGATATCGAGCCACAGAACGTCTCCCTCTTTGGGGGCTACGCAGGCTTCGTCTAAACTCGAAAGTTCTTTGCGCTCAATGGAGTGCTCGTTGAAGCTGCAGTAACTGACGATAGTTTCGTGTCGCTGCCCCTCTCCGACGTAAACGAGGGAGCCAGGGGGAAGTCCAGCTTTTTTGGAGCGCGAGGATTTTTTGTTGGCCACGTCGAAACCGTAACAAAAAGAAGATAGGCCAGCAAGAAAGCTCACGCTGTCAGGAGACGTTTTTATTGTTATAGTCCGGGCATGGTTGCACCCTCGGCGGTAGACATTGCAGTAATCGGCGGCGGCATCTCAGGCCTTGGCGTGGCGCTTGAGGCCGCGCTTAATGGTTTTGAGGTCGCCCTGTTCGAGAAGGGGCCGTTAGCTTCCGCAACTTCGGCAAATTCGCTGCGGATCATGCACGGGGGGATTCGCTACCTGCAGCAAATGAATTTGCCTCGCGTTATGGAATCTGTTCGTGCGCAGGCCGAGTTGCTCGCCGATTTTCCCGATATTGTCCGGCCCCTGCCTTGTGTGATGCCTCTGACGTCAGGGGGACTAAAGAGTGCGGTCCCGATGAAAGTCGCC
>JAFLCA010000271.1 GCA_017302875.1 Deltaproteobacteria bacterium | reverse complement strand
CCGACCATGAGCAGAACCGCGTGCAAAAACATGCATACATAGAGGAGCGTCGTCAGCGGGAAACGACCGTAGGTTGCCCAAAGAACAGGGACGGCGATGCAGATAGGAAATACCTCCATCGCCCAGGTTGCACGGTCGTACGGCCTCGCACCGGAGAGAGCGAGGAGCACGACAAGGAGAACCAAAGCAGATGTCAAAAACTTGGTGCGTCGGGGCGGCATCTTTCTGCGCAGCCTAGTCGGGGTAGGTAGCCACCTCACGGCTCAGCCCTCCCGCACCACGGTGCGGGCGCCGCATGCACATGCCGGGACGGCAGCTTGTGAGTCGAACAATTCTGGAATTTCGGGGACAGCATGAACGAAGCAAGATGACGCTAGGGTCAAGAAGATGCTGGCAGAACACCAACTCACCGAAGTCCTTGTCAGCCGTTAGTAGCATCGCTTTCTCATGGTTGGCCAGATTAAGCATATCGTGGTCACTGGCCCCTGGGGCCATCCCTGCAACATACCAGACCACATGGCGCTCCCGACACAAGAGTTCTACCACCTGACGATCAAGGTCTTCGTCGGCTACAAACTTCACTGAACTGGCTCGTTCATGGGATAGAGGACATCGGCGCGCAGGGCTTCCGCTGCGAATGCCAGTGCGGCTTGAATACCTTCGCGGGTAAGTCGTGGATGTGCATCGAGAATCTGTTCGACGGTTTCACCAGCCGCCAGCTTATCCAAGACAAGTCCACGGTGATGCGGGTTCCTGCGATTACCGGCTTGCCCATCATGACCGACGGGGAGGATGCTACCAGTTTGTTTGCACTCCGCATATCATTACCTAGCGGTTAGAGTTAATCGGGCAATCATGCCTTGCCCGATTTGCTTTTCATTTATTTCCTAGCGCCGCCAATCTCGCTTGCCGCCTAAAATAGCGTTTCCCTAGAGGTCTCTAATGAAACTAGTCAAGGGAACCATCGCAGCATGCGTCACATCCCAATACCCGTCCTTAGCAGCAAGTCCTAGCCGATTGTGCGGCCCAGCGGTCGCCATCAACGTGCCGAGCGCACGTACTTTAGCAGTTGCGCCTGGAACCGCAAACTGGCCCCTCCCGACTACAGGGGGACATCGTTCCAGGAGATCAGCTACGAATCTGTCAACACATTCGAGAACAGCGGTACCCGCTATAGTCGTCAAATACAGATCTTCAAGCATCCCTGTTACACCCGCCCCCGGAAGAATGTATATACCAACACGCAGTCCGTCCCTATCAACATATGTCTCCGAAGTGGTAGGTACAGGTTGATCGCAACGCCTAAGTAAGCTCTGAACTCGATCTAGTGCGCTTGCAGCATTATTATCGGCATCCTGAACAATGGCGTAGGAAGTAACATTGAAAAATCCAGGACTCTTGATCAAAGCGGGAAATTTCGTCTTTAGTTGGATATTGCCACCACACTCTATAAGTTGAATGTCGTCTCGCCCAATAGCATTCAAAATCTCTGCGAACACCGAAAGCTCATCCTTCCCTTCGACTAGGAGTAATTTGTTCTTCTCGATCTGCAGGGCCATCATCGTACCTCGAACTCTGCTGCCAATGCCGCCGACAACTCATCTCCCGAGTATTGAACAACCGCCAATTTCTTGCCCCTATTACTGCGGTCTAGTCGCACATAGGAAAAGCACGATAGGTCAATCTCAGCGGTGCTCTTCGAAGCGGCAGAGAGGCACTCGTAATTATGGGTAGTTGCTACTAACTGGCAGTCGGCCGCAATACATGCCTTGGTTAAGACAGTCCAAAACTCAGGTAGTTTAGAATGATGAAGCCCGTTCTCTATTTCGTCCACAAGAACAACGCCGCTGCGGCTTACAAAAATTGACAGCGTAATAGACAATATTCTACCAATGCCATCGCCCATTAGCGATACGGGTATTTTTCGCGGAAAACCGTCCACGTTAGCATGTATTTCTGAGCCTTCTCCTATAGCAACTACAGAAAGGTCACTGATTCTGGGGTCAATAAGTCGAACAATATCCAGTATCGGCCCTGTTTTATTTTCGAGGTCAAGTTGACCATAACGCACTGAATCATCACGAGGAGAGCTCCGAGACACTGAAGATATGTAGACGCCCGCTACCGCCGCCCCTTCCGCACGGTTCATCTGAAAAGAAAAACCTTGTGGTTGCATTACAAGATTTGAATCTTGAATTTGTCGGTTTCCATAGCTAGCCGAGATGTGTAGCGCTTGGACGGGAGCAGGGATCGAGGTGGCTGAAGACTTGTTGGGGCTTTGCAAAAGAGTGCCGGCTTGCTGAATGTTGTAGTTGGTAAAGCTTGGATCATAACGCACTATAAATTCCAGCCATTTATTCTTGGAGTCAAGCAGACGAATCTTTATCGGGCTTGTTAGATTGTACTCTCCAAATATTGGACGCCACCAAGAATCTAGAGTAAGAGGAACCGCTCCAACTCCACGAAATGAAAAGTGCCTAGTCAAGAGATCAGGATTTAGTCGATCCAAAGCCATAAAAATGGCTTCCAAAAGGCTGCTCTTGCCTACATTATTTTGCCCACCGATCAACAGTATTCGGGGGACCTCAAATATTTTTAGATCACTGAGCCCTTTGTAGCCAGAAACACTTATCGAATTAAACATTTGGCAGCCCTCTTGGCGTAAGCGTCTTGAATAGAATGCTTTGCAAATGCTGCAAACGAGGTAGCGGATTTCGGGGACACGGATTTCGGCGCAAATTTCGGGGACAGCATACTAAACTAATCCGTTAACAGTCTAGGGTCGAAAAGCTTCAAGGCGGGGGCGTTGAGCGGGCGCGGAAAGCGGTGGCGGCAACTCGATATACGCTCCCTTGAACTCGACCCGCGATTCACGTACCTGTGCAAGAGCGTCAGCAATTGGAATGGCCTGCACCGCTCCACTCGCAATATCAGCAATTCTACGCTCGGTTTCGGCGGCCCACGCGTCCTCAATCTCAGCATCCTCGTCAAGACTGGCAAGCCATAGCTGAGCGAAAGTTGCACGTTCACCGGCTGTCAGTTGCAGGGCTTCGGCTTCGAGCGATTCGAGTTTGTTTCCCATGGTGAATGCCTCCATCGACAGCGGCGTGATTGTACCGCGAGCTCGGTCGCGAACGATACCGAAGCCAGGCGCCCGATCGTGACGGCACGGCCCCCGCTGTGACGCTGCACCGCACTAGGCTATCAGCCTGTCGGACTTAGGAATCTCATATATGCTATAAGCAAGCCATTGATTGTTTGTGTTTGTTGTGAGCTATCTCAACGATTGGAAGTGTCATGAGCACGAATTTTCGCTGGAAATAGGTCCAAAATATTCTTAGGGCATTTAATTGGGCGCGATGAGGATCGTCCGCTTATTGCAAGTATCTGTTTTTCCATTAGAAGCAACTTTTCGGAAAGTCCGACAGGCTGCTAGAGGCGACTGTGCAGCATGTGCATCCGATCGGACCGGTGGTCCGTATCGAGTTACTGCATGGGCGGGTAATCGTCGAAGTCGAACTGTCGCGCGAGCGCCACGAGGCGCTGCAACTGGTGGTCG
>JAFLCA010000270.1 GCA_017302875.1 Deltaproteobacteria bacterium | reverse complement strand
CCGCCGTTACGCTCCGAATTGAAAATGGTTCGTGATATATCGGAGCAAGGAGGTCTACTATGGGAGTAAGGGGATCGTGGAAACCCGCCCCCGTCCACTTTGCCAAAAAAGTTTCGCTTCCATTTAAACTCGCTTCAGTAACGGTTCCGAATACCATGCTGCCATCGGCGCTAACTGCGGTAGCAGCAGGAGCCCGATAGGGTGGTGTCGCCTGCAGTACCTCGAGAGAACCACCGATGCGCCAGCGGAAAGCTTGCCCCCCAGAGCGACCTACGACGGTCGAACCATCCTCGCTCAAGTCTACAGCCACAGAGCCGGCTGGAAGATCGAAAAACTGTTGCGCCTGTGCAGAAGTTGAAATCAAGCATGCAATGAGCAAAATGACGCGAAACCGAAGAGGTAACTTGAAGCCAAGCTCATTTAATCTCGAAGTTGAAATTTTCTGCATCACACTCACCGTATGCTAAGATTGAGGACACGTTACTGTTCGTCCGAAAGGCAGTCAAAGGAACTTACGCTGGAATCGCTGGCTGTACGCTACTATTTCGCTACGCTATAGGGTCTAATCGGTAAAATACCGGGACTCGCTATCGTGCAGAAAGGTGTTTCTAGTCTTCCGGTTTACGTTTAACTTGAGCTGTTATAATTTCGCCGCTACTGTCAGGAACTCTCTTCTGTGAAACACCCTACGCACTCTTTACTTGGAATCCTCCTAGCCTGTTTCCTCCTGTCCATCGCGACGGAAGCAGCGGCGACTCCCGTTAATGACTTGCTCGTGCAGGTTCGTAAAGCACGAAAAGAGGCTCGCTATAAGGATGGGCAGCTTCTTATCGATCAAGCCTATGCACTGGCAGAGCCAGAGAGCCGAGAAATGGCTTTCGTACTTCGTGCACGCGCCATGAACCGTATCGATCAAAACCATTCCAAAGAGGCTATCCCTGACCTTGAAAGATCATTGGCGATTCTTCAAAAACTCGATGGACCAGAAAGCGAAGCTGCTGCGTCTCTGACCAACGATATGGCGGTCGCATACTACGGAATTGGAAAATTGAAAAAAGCTGCGACCTGGTATGGCAAGGCGCTAAAAATGCGCGAAACAAACCTAGGTCGCGAACACATAGACGTAGCGCAAACATTGAATAACATGGCCTGGTGTCACCGTGAGCTCGGTCAACCAGAACTTGCCGAAGTAGAATTTACGCGCGCGATTGCAATAGTACGAAAGCAGGAGCCGGACGGAAGAGCGCTCCCCTCGTATCTATTCGGTTTAGGATCCTTGCAAGAGCGGCAAGGAAAACTGAAAGAAGCACTGCCCTTACTCGAAGAAGCGGCAGCAAAAGCCGATATCGCTTTTGGAAAGGAGCATCCCGAAGCTAAGCGCTATCGACAACTCCTCATCCAGGTTCAGGGGCAGCTACATGAAGCTTCGTAGCGAGGTCGGGGGTAGGCCCACGTGCGATCCTTTCGAGACCCAGTAGCCGGGCTACTCAGAATCGGGCAAAAAACGCCGTAAGATGTGGTTCCGGCTAATCGGCAAATTTTCAAAAAAGTTTCGTGCAGCTGATCAATTTGCTCACTGATTCTGGCGGTCTAGATGCTTCTTCAAGACATCTCTCGGAACGCCATAGCCGGATACGCGGACACAGGTGTTCGACCATAGAATATAGTATCCGGAGCTGAAGTCCTGCGTGACGTCCGTTAGTACGTCAACGTCAGCATAGCTCTTGGCATCCTCAAGCGCACTCGCTGTGCTGGCTGAGGAAGTGAAAGGGATTATTCCCAAAAGGCTGTACTGGCAGTCGGAAGCAGAGGTTTTGATCGTGCCGCGCACTCCCGGGGGAAGTGGACTTGTGGAAGTGATCATCGAAGATGGCATGGAGGCACAACCGGCACACAAACCAGCAATCAAAAAGCCAAGAGAAAACTTACATAGTTGCTTCATATGAGTTCCTAAATTCAAACGCGCGATACAGAATCATATACCGATATTAACTCGCGCAGGAAGAGTCAAGGAAGCGCGCCATATAATGCGTATACGCGCCAAGGCCCCAGGGTGCCGGAGCTGAGGGACTCCGGCATCGACAGCAAGAGGCAGTGTAAGGCCGGGAAATTCTCATCTCGAACAGATCAAGGCTTCCTGTTTCGTTCGGACTGAGAGTGATTTGTGAGCAGCGCTAATCTCTGTGAATCTGCGCATGAGGTCGTAATGAGGTGAAGCGTTTTCACCCGTTAACGAAATCAGGTTTTGGAGAGACGCACTTGTTGTGCGTCGGAAAGGAGTTCAGCATGAGCTGCAATTCGAACGATTGTGGAGGCGGCGCTTCTCAGCCCACGCAGATCACCACTGCCGCGATTCAGAACGGGCAGAATGGTGGCGGGCCCCCGGTTGCCAGCATCCCCGGCAGCAACGGCGGTACTCACAAGTAACCGCTGACTCGATCAGGGTGTGACTTGGGGCGGAGATATGACTCAGGCGAAAAAGTTCGCCCGTATCTCCGCCCCAGTTACCGCGGTTTCAAATGGAAGGTTTTGAACACTTCATTACGCCTCACTCTTCTCATCAACCAAGCAAGGCCCTACTGGCGCAGGCAGAAGCGCATCGTCGCTATTGCGCCGTGAAGCCGCCGTCCACCTGAAGATTCGTACCGGTTATGAAGGTCGCTTCATCGGAGCACAAAAACGCTACCGCATCGGCAATCTCCGATGGCTTACCGGCTCGACCGACGGGATGCAAACCAATCATGTACTCTTGCTTTGTTGCATCAGAGCCCGTGAAGCGATCCCACATGTCAGTTTGAATAGCCCCCGGCGACACTGAATTAATTCGGATGTTCTCGCGTGCAACTTCAAGAGCGGCCGATTTGGTCAGACCGATGACGGCATGCTTGGATGCGATATACACGGATCCTGTCGGCATTCCGATCGTTCCAGCGACTGAGGCATTATTAACGATAGCGCCTCCCCCACTGCGGCGAATGGCCGGTATTTGGTATTTCATTGAAAGCAAAACTCCGAGCACGTTGATATTCATCACTCGATGAAAGTTCTCGGCCTCTTGTTGTTCAACCGGAGCAAAATCGCCTTCGATTCCGGCATTGTTGAATGCGGCATCAAGGCGGCCAAAGCGGCTAATGGTTTCATCAACCATGCGGCGACAATCGCTTTCATTCTCAGCGTTGGCTTTGATAAAAATCGCCTCGCCATCTGCTTTCTCGATGAGCGCTACGGTTTCGGCTCCTTGAGCTTCGCGTCGCCCGGTGATGGCTACACGCGCGCCTTGCCTCGCGAGGAGGATTGCTGTCTCTCGCCCGATACCTGTCGTACCGCCCGTGACAAGAACTACTTTGCCTTTGAATCTCATAGAATGCTCCAAGGGTGTATTAATAAATTAAATAGAAACTATTTTGGTTACATTAAGAGCAAGCCCGTTTGAGAGCAAGAGATCTTTCGATTAAAAGTTTGCGAGCGAGGCCGCGAGTGTAATCAGTGGAATCCCCTCAATAAACTACTGAATCCTAGCCCCTCTATGCCTCATCGATCATAGGGTCTCCTAACGCTTGGTGGAAGTGTACCAGTTTTGTTAAG
>JAFLCA010000027.1 GCA_017302875.1 Deltaproteobacteria bacterium | reverse complement strand
TGTATCCCGCTAGGTCGAGGCTCGATCCCACCGCCACCACTCGGCCAGCGAACTCATTGTTGTAGTAGTTGCGCGCGATCAGAGCCTTGGATTTTTCGTCGTAGCTGGTTACGACATGGCGAATCGCGGTGTCTCGCTGCACTCCCAGCACCCACTCAAGATACAGCGTCAGCTCTATATTGCGCGGCGTTGCTGCTTCATTCCTCAAACTTAATGCCCACCATTTAACAGGGCGTTCAGGCGATCCCGAGAGCACCAAAGCACTTTCTAGATTGGCGTGACTACACTTGAACGTGGAATAACCGAACCCATGCGTCACCTCGAACGGTTGACCACGCCGTGTCGGCGCAGGAGTAGCGGACCAGAATGAGCCACTATCCATGTCACGAATGTAGAGAGCTTCGCCGCAAGGATCGCTTACCGGATCATTGCTCCAAGGCGTCAGGCGATTCTCGCGGCTATTCTCAGACCAGGTATATCCGCCACCGCTCTCGGTAACCAAAAAACCGAAGCGCGGGTTGGCTACCACGTTACTCCAAGGCAGCGGCGTATGCTCGCCTGCCGGAAGATTCATACGATAGCCGCGGCCTGAATCGACAAAGCCACGTTTCTTCTCCATCGCTGGCGTGGATAGCTCGGACGAAGGGGCCTCGCGAGCGGCCGGCGCCTCGGATTTTTGCGCGCTGCGACCGGCCCATGAAAACTCCGAGGGATCGGGAACAAAGGCTAACTGGGTAGAAAGCGAACCCTTTGCGCCATGCAGAATTACGCGAGAAACGGTTTGTAGGAGCACCAACTCAGGATCCGAGAGCTGGCTTTGCACGCGCAGGAAAATACCTCCGCGCTTGTCGAGGAGATGGCCGGCTGCGCCTGCCTTCACGGCAAATTCAAGCTCTTCTTGGAAATGCTGGAAGTAGCCGCCGGGATATTCGTTTAAAACAACGAGGTCGAACACGATGCCGCGCAGACGCAAGTATTCATGCGCCAACAACATCTCGTTGACTAATTTGATCTGCGGCGGCTCTGACACCCGCAGCAGCACGATCGGCAAATCGCCTGAAATCCCGAAACGCCACAAGCCTGATTGAGCCAATTGGTTTCGCATCAATACAGCATTCTCGGCTCTCACCGAAGGCACGTTGAAGAGCAAGGCATTCGCCAAGCGCTGGAAGGCGTGCGCTTGAGAAATACTGAACTGTTGATGGCGAAGCTCAACGGTACTGTGACTCATCGCTAGCTCAAAGGCGCGGTTGACGCTTCCCACCTCGCGGTAGCGCTGCGCCAAACGAACAGCCTCCTCCCTACTCTTAGCTACGCCGGTCACGAATACGACACTGTGGGCACCGCCGGGCTCAAGCTCTAAGTTTGTGCGTAAGGAGAAAATAGGATCGAGCACTGCCCCAACATGGCGCAGCAATTTCCCGTTTGGCTCCATGGCGCGACTTGTATGGATATCACGCCCACGGCCAAGGAAGGCTTCACGAGAGGTCTCAAAGCCTGTCTCGGTCCAACAGATTGGCATCGTCAGCATATGGAACATGAAGAGCGGCTCTTCACGAGCTGAACGCAAGCGACGCCAGAATAAAATCGTCTCAAGTTCAGGAATAAACTCACTCTGCACGAACATTTTCGAGAAAGCTGGATGCGCTACATCGGCACGAGAATCATTAAGCGCCACTTCGGCATAACTGGTCGCCTCAATCGTGCGCGCGCGTCGTGAGGTATTCGTAAGGGTTACTCGGCGGATCTCGACATGATCATCGGGAGACACGACGACCTCAGTATGCGAAACGATGCCGACATCGCGGCGACGGAACTCGACCTTGGCAGGGTCAAAAATGGCCTCATACCAATCGGGCTCGGTGCGAGTGGGCTGATAGGCAGCCGACCAGGTCACCTGATTAGCCAGATCACGGAGGAAGACGTACGTGCCACAGGTGTTCATCGCCGGATCTTCGCGCCAGCGCGTCAGCGCCAAAGAGCCTCCCAGCATCGAGAAGCCGCTTCCGGCGTTGTCGACCATAACGGAGTAGTAGCCGTTCGACAGAACGCGCGTGAAGGGGAAGGTCGTGTGCGGTGTGGTTACCAGTATCTGCCTGCTGGCGCGTCCCTCTTCCGAATCATCCAAGGCAAGCTGCTCGGCTCGATGCGGAACCAGCGCCGGGGCGGCGACTGGGAATTTTTCATGCAGCAAGAGCTCAGTCGCTTTGACCGCCACGTTGGAGTGGAAGCGCTGCTGGAAGACTCCATTATTGAGATAGTTGTTAATCGATACTAATGACATGCCCTGATGGTGCGCTAAGAAATTGCGCACCACATGCCCACGCTCATCTTCACTGAGTCGTTGCGGTGTGTAGTCAATGGCTTCATAGAAGCCGTATTCACCGTGCACACCTTCCGTATCGAGGGAATTAAGATTCGCCAAGCACTCACGCGGTGCAATCGGTAGCGCGAGGAACGTCGAGTACGGCGAAATGACCAAATCTTCAGAAAGACCGCGCTTCAATCCTAAGCCGGGAACACCGAAGGCCTTATATTGATAGGTCTTATGAAAATCGACTCCCGCATATCCGGATTCCGACATACCCCACGGCACATTGTTCATGCGCCCGTAGATCGCCTGCGACCGAATAACCGCGCGGTAGGAATCCGACAACAGAGTACCGGGATAGTCGCGCATCACAAGCAGCGGCATGAAATACTCGAACATGGTGCCGCCCCACGACAGCAACGCCCGCCCGCCGAAGGATTCGGTAATAGGGCGTCCCAGCATGAACCAATGCTGTTGTGGCACTTCACCTAACGCGATAGCAACGAAGCTCGTAAGCCGAGCCTCAGAGGCGAGCAGGTCATAGTGCCCACTGTCACGAGCTCCGCGATCCAGGTTGTACCCGATCACGAAAGCCTTGCGATTGGCGTCATAGAGTTCGGCCAGATTCATCTCTGACACGATCTTCTTTGCATACTCCCCGGCGGTGTCGATCTCGGAGAATATCCCCTCGGCAGTCGGAACGCTCACCGCGAGCCCATCCCGTAAGCGCTTCTTCAAGTCGGCCACCCGCGCGTCGTTCGAGCGACTCTCAATCTCCCGCTTTTTGAGCAGTTCGTTAATGCGATTATGCACCTTTACGAGCAGTGCGAGGGTTGGCATTTTCCCGAGCAAAATTTTGCGAAGCCCTTTCTCGGCGCGCGTGAACGTGAGATCGGGGATGGCTCCTGACTCCATCAATGTATAGAAATCCTCAACGGCGCTGTACCAACACAGCAGGTCACGAAGACCCGCGAGTTCGCATAAGAAATTCTGCATGCGATCTTGCTCGTGCGCATCGGCTCCCAAGCGACGCAGCGTCAGCCCCTGAGAATCAACAAAGCTCTTGACTTTATCGAGCAGTAAATAGGTTTCGCGGAAATTACGCGGAGCAATCTTCAATTCCTGATAGATTTGGCGGGAAGCCTTGCTGAGGTCTGACTCCCCCTTACCCTGACGTTCGACCAATACTCCGAACGCGCGACGCAACTGACGCCAATGGGCGCTTGAGATCAACGGCGCATGCAGCAACTCGGTCAGTCCGACCGAGAGCGCCATAAGATGCCCGACTAGATTTCCGCTGTCGACGGCCGAGACGTAGCGCGGAGCGAGCGACTTGAGCGAGCGTATGTCGTACCAATTAAGGAAATGCCCGTTCCATCGCTCCAATTTAAGAAGCGTGCGGAACACCTTGTTAATGCGCGTCGCAACGGAGGGAATCGCCGCGAATCCCAGATCGTGCGCCGTCATCAAAGCGAGCAAGGACAATCCGATGTTAGTCGGCGAGGTGCGCTCGGCGACAACACGGCTGGGCACCATCTGAATATTGTCAGGGATGAGGTAATGGTATTCTTCGATCAAATGATCGTCGAAATAGGCCCAGGTCTGACGCGCTACTCGCACAAGATAGTCTTCGTCATGCGCGGTACGCACGTAGGTCTCGGCTTGGGCCGGCCTGCTTATCCACGCAGCAACGGCGGGCGCAATGAGCCAGAGAATCATCAAGGGCAAAGCAAGCAAGGTGTTGTCAGGGTGTCGCAGCGCAATCCAAGCTAGAGCAAGCGTGGTAAGAATCAGCCCGCCACTCATGCTGCGAGCAAAGTCGCGAGCGCTTTTCCCGGAGCGCTGCTCCGAATGATAGGCCGTCTCCCACTCCAACAAATGGCGCCGCGAAATGAAAATGCGCCACAGGGTCACACACATCGCGTTAGTAACAAGGTAGGCCTGGTGAGGCAGCACGCTCAGCTGGAAGAGCGCCTGAGAAAGATTGCGCAGAAAGTCTTCGACTACATTCTTCGAATATCCCGGCACCGACAATCGCGGTGGAGCAACCAGCACCGAATTGGCAAGATTGCTTAGGATCGGGAACAAAAAGGTTCCGAGCACTAAGCTGAACCAGAAAAAGGGCCACATCGGGAAGATCGTAAAGGCGAACACCAGAAGCAGGAAGGCCGCCGGCGCAACCAGACTGCGGCGCATGTTGTCAAAAATCTTCCACCAGCCCAGCCAGTTCAGCGGACTGCGCTCGCGCTTTCCGTTGGCGGTCGGAATGAAGGGGAAAAGCCACGGGAAGAGTTGCCAGTCACCCCGGATCCAACGGTGCTCGCGCCGGGCGTACACATTATAGCGAGACGGGAAGTCGTCAATCAGCTCGACATCAGAAACATGTGCGGTACGCGCGAAAATGCTCTCGAAGAGATCGTGACTCAGCAGCGAATTCTCAGGCACTCGATTTTCAAGTACCGCTTCAAATGCATGCGGATCATATATTCCCTTCCCCACATACGACGCTTCTCGAAACAGGTCCTGATAGACCTCTGAAATCAAACTCGTGTACGGATCGATCCCGGCCTGCCCACAAAAAATAGAGGAAAAGCGCGAAGCCACTGCACTGCGCAGCGAAATGCCAACGCGCGGCTGAATAATCCCGTAGCCTTTGACAATCGCTCGGCGCTGGGGATCGATAATGGCTCTATTGAGCGGATGATGAATCGTTCCGATGAGACGCGCCGCGATACCGCGCGGAAGTTGCGTATCTGCATCAAGCGTAATTACGTAACGATGCGCGCGCAGCCGCGCCATGTCGCCCACATGCAATTTGAAGGTGGTGCTGTCACTGCCCGCCAGAAGGCGATTGAATTCAGAAATCTTGCCGCGCTTGCGCTCCCAGCCCATGAAGCGGCCTTCGCCCGGATTCCACAGACGTTTGCGGAACAAAAGGAAGAAGCGCCCCTCTCCTCCCTCTTTGTAGCGATCCGTAAGTGCCGCCATAAGTTCAGAGGCATGCTCAATAATAGCCTCATCACCGGGCGCATCCTCTTTATCAGAGTCGCCGACATCGGCGAGCAAAGCGAAGGAAACATTAGGATCGTCGTTCGCGAGAAAGCGCACTTCGATAGCTTCGATAACTTTCTGGACCGCTTCGCGGCTGGAGAAAATGGAATGCACCGTGACAACGGTGCGAACGGACTCATCCACCCCTTTCTCAAAATCCAACTTTGGAACAAAAGTCGGATTGACGACCATCGTGACAAGCCACTGCACTAACTGAATCGCCAAATTGCTTGCCACCAAGGCGAAGAGCAGCGCCACCACCGGCAAATAAAGCATGGGCAGCCCGGCCTGAAGCGCGCGCTCCATGGCAAAACTAACGAAGAAACCGGTAAGAACGACAATCGAACCCAAATATTCGAATACCGTATAGCGACGCAGGAATCGACGAACCTGAATTAGAAAGGGAGGCAGCGCTCCAATTTCCTTCTCGAAGGGTATTCGCCCCTCACCTAACAAGTACGTACCGACATGCAAACGACGCTGAGTCGCCGCATCAGCAGCCGGCTCAAGCGGCGCGGAAGCCGAAACAAATTCCAGCAATTTAGCGGCTACATCAGGCTCGAAGCTTTTGGAGAAACGCGCCAGACGCTCAATCTCGTGGCGGTAGCGATCGCGGGTGGCGAAATCGCACTTTTCATAGGCGCCAGCCGCATCGCGCTTCAGAATCTCGTGCACCTTGCTGTTCTTCTCAACCCACACCTTCCAATCAAAGAGCGCGATCGCGCGAAGCGAAGTGACACAATTTCCGATGGAGATCTGATCGGCAGCACGCGCATACTGCTCCGTGCGCACCAGCTCGTCAGGATCGATTCCGCTTTCACGAAAGCGCTCCTCAATCCAATGCAAGACGACCGCCGTACGCAATCCGATTGCGCGCAAACGCCGCATAATATGAATGGCACCTGGGCCCAACCAGCCCGGCCAGGCCTCCAAACGCTTGGCGAGGTTAAGCACCATCTCCGTGCCAGGACGATCGGCATCCTTAAGCACTTCTTCAGAAATCTCTTCAGCCGTCTTCCTCTCGCGATATGAGCGCAAGCTGGCTTCCGCAAGCGCGGACAGATTCTTGAGAACCACCAAGCGCAGCATGATCGGAATAGCCCACAGCTCACCGATGCTGAGGGGATGCAGCTCCTGGTAGGCAGCCACAAAAGAGCTCAGCATCTCCCCGTCAAAAACTGAATCCCGATGCCGTAGATACTCAACCGCAATACCAAGCACACGCGGCTTGCCCGCATAGGGTCCGTCACGAAGATGCGGAAGAGTCTTGTAGTAACCGCGCGGAAGATCTTTCCGCACCTCGCGCATGTGCTCTTCGATGACGTGATAGTTATCGAGAATCCATTCGCTGCCAGACGGAAGAATTTCTTTGTTGTCGGCCGCCTCGGCTAAAGCGAAGTAACTGGCGTCGAGAGAATCTTCAGCGGCAGGCAGATCTTTGAGCAGACTAAAATCTTTGGCTTCATCGAAATTGGCATAATATCGATGTGCGAAATCGCGGGCATGCGCGGAGAGTTGATCGGGGCTAAAAATCTGATCGCGTATAATCTCGGGAGCCGCCGTCGAGTTCAAGGTCGCCAGCGTCGAGCGAACGCGCCGCCGCCATCCTAACGCGCGTTCCTTCAAATTGAGCTTCAAAATCATATCGGGAAACTACCCTGATTTACCCTCACACGGAAAGAGAGCCAATGACATAACATGCCATTTTGATGAGATCTTTTCACTTACTATTAGGCAGCTCAGGCTACGCTAGGAAGCTCGCTTGGCTCGATGCTGGAGTTCCCGCTCTATCCTGCTAAACAGGGCCAAAAGGACTCCCATCTCGCGCTTATCGGGCTGAGTACGTCGAAAGAGATTCTTGACCAATCCTGGAATAGGCTCAGGAGTGCCCTCCCGATAGAAGCCGGATTCTTTCAAGACCGCATCGACAAGCCGATCGAGCTGATAGAACTGATTCCAATCGGCAGCGTGCGGCGAAGGCTCGCTCGCTACTGAATCCCAACGCTGTCTGGTAATCTCAAAGAGCCCTAGCAGCACTGCCTGCGCTAGATTGAACGAAGGATACTCAACGCTCGTCGGTATGCGCACCAGCCAACGGCAATGCTCGACATGATCGTGGCGCAAGCCGGTGTCCTCGGGCCCGAAGACAAGCGCCGTAGTCACTAAGGGCTTCGAGCGCAGCCCTTGCATAAGGTCAGGTAAATCTACGTTGAAGCGATCTTTCCCAGGACGACCCGAGAAACCGACCACTTCCTGCATAGGGGCAAGCGCTTGCTCAAGCGTGTCGTGGATGGTAAGCCCCGCTAAAATATCGTCAGTTGCCCAGCGCGCCGTAATGGCCGCCCGCTCAGGCTGATAACGACGCGGTGCTACCAGGTGCAGGTGCCGAAACCCTAAATTCTTCATGGCGCGCGCCACCGAGCCGATGTTTAGGCTTTCGTCAGTCTCGACCAGCACGACATGGAAGAGGTCATTCTCGGGATGCGCGGGAGTGGAAGTCGACATGGCAGCAGCTTACCGGCAGGCGGCACGCAAACTCAAGCTGCCCGGCCCTCGTCGTGATACATTTCTTCGATTAAGGAGCTAAATTTCTTCTCAAGCAGGGCCTTTTTCACCTTAAAGGTCGGAGTCAAAAGTCCGCTCTCAACGGTTAACTCAATGTCCAAGATGCGAAATTTTTTTATGGTTTCATGCCTCGACAATGTCGCATTGATTGCATCAACTTCCTCTTGAATACGGCCAATAAGTTGCGGCTGCGTCGCGAAGCCTTGCTCCAGGCTCACTCCGTGCTTCATTGCCCACTGCCGCACAATCGGGAGATCGAGAACCAACAACGCCACGCAATATGAGCGCCCATCGCCCAATACGATCGCGGTCGAAATAAACGAAGAGGCCCCCAACTTCTCCTCTATCATAAGCGGAGAGATCTTCTTGCCGCCGGAGGTCACGATTAATTCCTTCTTTCGGCCCGTGATGTACAAACAGCCGTCTGCATCGAGCTCGCCCAAGTCTCCCGTATGAAAAAATCCGTCGCTATCCCAAGCCGCCTTGGTGGCGGTCGGACGATTGTAATACCCCTGCGCCACATTCGGTCCACGGAAAAGAATCTCTCCATCCGCCGCAATTTTAATCTCAACCCCCTGCAGGCACGGGCCGACACTCCCGATCTTATTTCGGCCACGCAAATTCACGTTGGTGGCCACACAGGTTTCGGTCAGGCCATAGCCTTCAAAAATTTCAATTCCAAGGCCTGAAAAGAATTCGTTCACGGCAACAGGGAGTTTTGCGCCACCTGATACCACATGGTTGAAGCGCGCACCAAAGAGACGCGCTTTAACCTTTCGCCGTAAGGGAGCCGTGACGAAACAGCGGAGGGAGAGTCCGAGCGGAATCGCTCCGCCAGCTTTCGAAATTCTGAAGGCCTGCTCCGCGGATCGCACGGTGAGGGACAGAAGCTTAGCGCCGATTCCCTCAGCGCCCATCTTCTCCAGAACTCCTTCCATCATCTTTTCAAGGATACGCGGCACCATCGGCACCACCTGCGCCGAGCCCTCGCGCAAATCTCGCATCACGCTTGCCACGTTCAGCACCGAAGATTTGGGATCCGCAACCGCAGGAAACTTTATGAGGGTCGGCGTTAAAAATCCGATGTAGCCAATCAGTCGGGCAAAGGAATGCGCCAGTGGCAGGAACAAAAAGATATCGCCGTCGGATGCAAACAAATCGGTTTGAGCCGCCTGCCATAAATTAGCCAAATGATTCTTGTGGGTTTGCACGACACCTTTGGGCGGCCCCGTCGTGCCCGAGGTGTATACCAGCGACGCGACAGGATTGCTCGTGCAGAGTTCCGGCGCACTTTCGGGAATCGTCGAGTCCCCAAGAATCGAGCTCAACGTAACACTACGAATACGATCATCGGCTGCTTCGAACGTAATGACGTGATCCATTATCACTCGAGCCTCCTGCGCAGGACGCTCTTCCGTTGCCGAAATCGGGCAGGGATTCTTGGCGAGCTCAGCAAGCTTATGTATCTGGTCTTGATTCTCAGCGAAAACGCAGCGCACTCCGGCGTCAAACAAAATGTATCCCGTCTCAAGGGCGCTCACCGTTTGGTAGATCGAAACTGAGGTGGCGCCGCAACAAAGGATCGCCAAGTCCGCAATCATCCACTCGGGACGGGTGGCGGAAAGAATCGCCACCCGATCTCCCGGCTTAATACCGAGACGCTGTAGAAAGTGCGCCAATCTCCATACCTTGGCCGCGACGCTTCGATAGTCTTCGCTTCGCCACTCCCGAACCTCAGGCGAAACGATATGCGGCTGCGCGTAAACAGACAGCGTGGGGAAGCGTTGCACCATCGAGGCGAAGACCTGCGGCAACCAGCTAGCCTTCTGCAATTCCTCAACTAATTTAGAAAGGTCTAATGTGCTCATTGAGCGTTTAACCGTCGCAAAGAAACTCTAACGCAGCCTGTTGGCGTTGAGGGATTGTATAATCAGTATACCACACAGACCAGCCCCGTTCCCGCCTGCTGCGCTGTTCGCCTTTCGGCTGTCGCTCTTGCGGCCCACATGGTAGACTACGGCAACCTCAATCAACTCCGACAAGGGTTATGAAGATATCCGCCGCAAGCGCCGTGCGCATCGCATTGTTTTTTCTTGCGTTGCTCCCTATGCGAGGCCAGGCGGCGGACCTTGATGGCGTCACTCTCCCTGACCACATTAACATAGGCGGGCACTCTCTCGTTCTTAACGGCTTAGGCATTCGCAAGGCCACCATATTCGGCCTGCATGTGTATGTTGCTGGGCTATACCTTCAGCAGAGGGACAGCAGCGGAGAAGATATCCTGGGCAACGCCGATCCAAAGTATATCCTCATAGAGCTTAAGCGCTCAGTGTCGAGAGACGACATCGTGGAAGCATGGGAGGACGGACTAACGCTCAACGTCGAAAACCCCGAAAGCTACATTCTCCGATTGAACGCCGTTACCGAACCAATGGACGATGTCCTGGCTGGCGAAAGAGTCGGCATTCTTTTTGAGAAAGATCGTGTCGAAATGGAGATTCCCGGTAACAGAAAGTTCACGGTCGACGGTGAGAATTTCGGCAACGTGCTGCTCTCCATTTGGCTCGGAAAGAATCCACCCAGTCGATCTCTAAAGAATGGCTTGCTGGGCGAGGGCCTCCTGCGCACCACGCTCGCGCGAGCTCCTGCGACTACAAACCTCAAGTAATCCGAAATGTTAATCTCCTCGTTGAAATCCGCATGATGCGGATCAGTTACACGCCCCCTTGTCGTTCAGTAAAATGCGGCTTTCCGAGGAGGACACTATGAGCTCAATCTCCGCCCGAGAACTGCAAAAACTTCTAAGCACAGAACAACCCAACCACAGCGATCCCTACAACGGCTTCGCGCTCGTCAACGTGCTAACGCCGGAAGTCTTCTTGTCTGAGCATATCCCCGGCTCGGTAAATATACCGCAGGCCAGCCTGTACGAATTTGAAAAACGTTTTCAGCACAGCAAGCCGATAATCCTATACTGCGCCTCGAAGGATTGCCCGGCCTCTGAGCAAGTCGCAGAGGAATTGGCGAAGCGCGGATTTAGCGACGTAAAAACTTTTCCCGGCGGAATGGCCGAGTGGTCTGAGCGGAACTACGACATTGAGTCTGGCGAGCGTTCGGCTCAAGAGATGAACATTGCGTAAACGCGCTCAGGTGAAGTCTAACCGCTAGCTGAGCCCGCGCTCGACTGCAGAGAACACATAGTCACTGAGCGGCCCCCTGCCATTTCGAGCGGACAGCGAACAGCAGCTGCCGTGCCCGCTTTTCATGTGGTCTCGCCCGATTAGGAACAACTGAGATTCGTCGCGCTTTTACGAGAAAGAACCACCACCGTCTCGACATGCGAGGTCAGCGGAAACATGTCAAAGGGCTGCACCGAATCTATGCTGTACTCTTGCGTTAGCACGCGCAGATCCCGCAGCAAGGTGTCTGGGAAGCAACTGGAATAAATCAGAAGCTGCGGCGACATGCGAAGCAGCGATGCGACCGTCGCGTCGCTTAGTCCACGACGCGGCGGATTAACGATAACGGCGGTGGGGCGTTCTGCGTAGGTCTTTAAAAACTCCTCAACGTCGCCAGCAAAAAACTGCAGATTACGAATGGAATTTAGCTCTGCTGAACGCGCGGCGTTCTGGATAGCCTGCTCACTAATCTCGACTCCCACCCCGCGCTCGATGCTGCCGCTTGCGATGATAGAGAACGCCCCTACTCCACAATATAAATCTAGCAAGTCTGTGGAGCCACGCTCGCGCAATACCTGCGCCACATATGCATAAAGCTTCTCAGCAACGTTGGAGGTGACCTGCGAAAAACTTTGCGGCGAAAAGGTCAGCTTCTTTCCGGCGATTTCATCGATGATATATTCTTGCTTCGAGAAAATAATTTCCTCGGGTCCCTCAATGATGGCTTGTGGAACGGGCTGGATATTCACGGAGATTACTCGCACCGCTGGCAGCAGCGATTGCAGCTTCTCTAAAAGTAATCGAGCCGAGTCAATACAATCTCGCGAGCGAAGCACTAAGCGGACATACGCCTCCCCGGTTGTCTCACTTGCGCGCGCCAACACATACTTAAGCTCGCCGGTGCGCTTTTCGATATCGTAGGGCTCAAGGGAATATGTCGTGATTAAATTTTGTATCGTGGCGATAATTTCTGGGATTGGGGCAATCAAGATTGGACATTTCGGTATGTCCACAATTCGAAGATCGGCACCTGGAAACCCCAATACGGGCTTCTCCTTGCTACCACCCACCGCCATCTTGGCCTTGTTCCGCGACGGCAGCAAAGATTGCGAAGGAACTACGGGCAGGATTTTTTGAGCAAGTCCGGCTTCCGAAAAAGCGTCCGCCAGATTCAAATACTTATTCTGAAGTTGCAGTTCATAAGGTAGATTGAGCAGATTGCAGGATCGACACGTTCCCGATTCAAAATAACCACACGTGCTCATGCTAGCTCCTGTGCGATAGGGACGACGCAGCATCTAGATCATTTAAACCCCGGCGCGGGGATGCTAAGGTTTGCAGACGAGGAGTACCTCTCATGAAAAAATTCCACTCACGCTTGATTGCTATCGCGCTCATCCTCAGTTGTAGCACCCTTGCCGGCGCCGAGGAACCGGGCGCGCTGAAAATTGGCTGGATTGGCGCAATGACGGGACCCGTCGCCAAGTATGGTGCCTATCAAGCTGCACTCTTAGCCCAGGACGACATCAATGCGGCAGGCGGAATTAAGGGGCGCAAGCTCGAGCTTGTGTTCGAGGATGGCAAGTGCGATCCGAAAACAGCCGTAAATGCGGCGATGAAGCTCATCAACGTTGATAAAGTACATTTCATCATCGGTGGCCACTGCACGCCCGAGAGTCTGCCGATTTCCTCTTTGGCAGAGCGCAATAAGACCATCATGCTTGCGGCGATCACCTCCTCTCCAAAACTGAGCGAAGCGGGAGATTATATTTTCCGAGTTACTGCCGTCAGTACCCAAGGGGTGGATCTGCAAGTCCCCTACGCGGCGCAGCAGTTGAAACTTAAACGCTTGGCCATCATCAGCGAAGAAACCGATTATGCGAGACCGCTCGCTGAACATTTCCAAGAGACTTTCCCCGCAACCGGCGGGGAGGTCGTCGCTGCCGAGTCCTACACGCCCGGCGAAAGTGATTTTCGCGCCATCCTTACCAAGATAAAGAGTAAAAATCCTGATGCAATTTATCTCGGCGTGCAAGCTCCGGATCGCGCCGTGCTTATTTTGCAACAAATGCGTGACCTGGGAATCCACGTCAAAATCTTCGGCAACGAAATCACCGGGAATGCCTTTCAGGCTTCCGGCGATAAGAAGGATTTATTTGAAGGTCTGATTTTTCCAGAGCCCCAGATCGACTGGAATGCGCCCGCCACACATGACTTCGTTGAACGCTTCAAGAAACGCTTCAACGTAGATTCACTGCCCTACGGATTCTGGTCGGCGGAGGCCTATGATGCAGTCATGCTAATGGCAAAAGTTATCGGTGAATGCGGAGACGATGTCGAGAAGGTCAAAGCTTGTCTGTATGCCACCAAGGGCTACCCAGGTATTTCGGGTTCTGTAGGTATTGATACGAAGGGTGACGGGATCCGCACCTATCTGCTTAAGATAGTGGAAAATGGGCAGATTAAGCCGCTTTGATCAAAAGCCGCGCAGACGACTTAAAAAGCGGCGAATAAAGCGCCCAACTCTTTAGATCTACTCAAGATGCGTCGACAACTCTCTTGGGTTGTCATGCCAGGCATAAGATTTCTCATAACCGCGATTCTCGCGTTCTCGTGCTGTCTTGCTACACAGGTGCAGGCGCAACACGATCGCTCGCAGTCCTACGGCTTGATCGACAGCCTCTTCCCGCGCAAGCCCATCGACACCAGCATCCTGGGCATCAACGCCTTCGTGAACGACCCGCGTTTTGGCAGTATCGAGCAACAATTTCAGGAAGTGAAGAGCACCTTGCGACTCAATTACATGCGAGTGCTCTTTGCATGGGACGACAATGTCCAACCAACTCGATCGGCCCGTCCAAACTTTTCTTTTTATGACGATATCGCTTCCAAGATTCCAGATGGAAGCCAGGTCGTCGTGGTACTGACTGGCATTCCGTCTTGGATGAATAACCCCTCCAACTGGGTAGACGGATCTCCGCGCAAAACTTTCGTGAAGCTATGGGTGCGTAAAGTTGCCGCCCGCTACTTCAAAAATAAGAGAATCAAAGCGTACCAAATCTGGAACGAACCGAACGACTCCGGAAATCCGCACAACACCACCATGGGCATTCAAGACTCTCCTTCTGCGTATGTTGAAATGCTGCAACAAGCGAGAACGGTAGTGCGCAAACAAAAAAAGAAGAAACAAGTTATAAACGCAGCAACCACGGCCATAAATCAAGGCTACCCACGCGCCTTGGACTATAACAACGCCATGCTTGCAGCAGGCGCAGAGCAGTTCGTTGACGCTTGGGCCGTCCACTACTACGGAAGCCACTACGAGAATGTGCTGCGCCCGGGCGGAGTCGAGGACTCACTTAACCAGGTTCAAAAACCAATTTGGCTTACCGAATCGGGAGCTCAGGGGATAAACGAGCAACGAGAGTATGTCGAACGCACCTGGCCATTCCTCAAGGAGCGCATTCCCGGAATTGCTCGCTTCTATCTGTATCAATTCACCGAGTCTACGGACGCCAGCGAAACGTACGGACTAAAGAACCTAACCGCCGGCTTCGAAGTTTCGGATTTGTATATTTATCTCCGCGACCGCTAAGCCGCCGTCGCTCAAGCCTTGCGCTTGATCGACCGCCGAGCGAGCGGACTAAGTCTCCAGGAACTTGCCCCTACAAATGCAGCATAACGGTCGAGCGAATGCTCCAGTTGCCGCAGGGTATCTGACGCAACCCGCACGCCGGGCTCCCACCAAAATCCCAACACACTGAGAACTCCGCTGTCACGATCGAGCTTTGGATCCAGCCTGGCGACAAGCGACTCGCCCTGCAAAACTGGGAGCACGTAGTACCCATAACGGCGCTTGGGGGCTGGCACAAAGGCCTCGAAGCGGTAATCAAACCCGAACAGCTGCAAACAGCGTCGCCGATCACGAACCAAGGGATCGAAAGGACTTAGCAGTCGCATGTCGGGACTCGCCTCTTCGGTTCGCTTCAAGCGCTTCCTCCAATCCGCAAGCGCAAAAGCTGGTTCACGTCTTCCGGAAAGGCTCTCGCGTTTCACGCTGAGGATCTCGCCACGAGCAATCGCCGATCGCAGCCACTGTCTGGCCTCCGCAATCGTAATTGCTCTCCAAAAAGCCACGAGCTCCCCTGCCGTAGCCACGGCAAGGCGCTCCATCGCCGACTGACACGCCCAGTTCACGTACTCATCGCGAGTAGAGATCCGCCGATCGTGATGGGTAGGCAGAACGCGTTCAGTAAGATCATAGACCTTCTGAAAGCGATCGCGTCGCGCAACCGCCAGCTCTCCGGTACGCCACAGGTATTCCAATCCAAACTTGGCAGGCTTCCAATCCCACCATACACCCCCCTCCTCCCGAGGATCCTCAAAGTGCCGCGCCATTAATGGGCCTTCACGCTCGATTCGACCTCGAATTTCGCGCAGCATTCGCTCAGGCCGCGGGCCCAGCTTTTCACGCCACCACGCGGATTGCGCAGTACGCGAGAATCGATGACGCCAGTGGTGAAACCAAATCGATGGAATAAGCGACGCATCATGCGTCATGTGCTCGAACAATCTGCCGCCGACATGCAAACGATCCAAGAGCGCGGGAGAATAGGAGCGAAAACGAGTCGCAAGAATATGATGATGCGCCCGCTCAACGACGCTAATACTGTCGAGCTGCACGAAGCCAAGCTTCTCAACTACGCGATAGAGCGTCGAGGCAGTGCACGGCCGCGCATCCGAGCCGAGCAGTCCCTGCCCATGCATAAATAGTCGGCGTGCTTGTGGAGCTGAAACGATAATTTCGGATTTCATCTAAAAGCCTCTCCAAACTCGAAGTCCGCGCAGGGCGGCGCGCCCGACTCAAAATAGCGCAGTGGAGAGAACTTGCAAGTCAGTGGTGGCAGAATTGTGAAGATGCAATTTTAGAACGGGCGCGGCAGCTTCGGCCCGCTCGTGGTCGCCGGCCCCTTCGCCGCATCACCTTTTCCAGGCGCATCGGCGTCCTGCCCTTCGCGCACGGCATTTGGATTGAAGCCTTTGGGCAGCGCACCCCCAGAACTCAGCTGTACATTGGGATTTCGATACGCCGTGCCTGATGAGCCCAAACCGGGGCCACGATGCAGACCCATGGCCGCCTTGGCCTGATCGGCTTTATGACCCTGGTCACCGTGGAATTTTCTTTGAAGTTCAGCTATCGCCTTATCGTCCTCTGCCTGTTGCGCCTTTCGTATGGCTTGGCGCTCTTCTTCTCGCTTCTTGTCGATCTTAGCTCTTTCGGCTCGTGCCTCGCGATCTCGTTCTTCGTCTCGCCGACGTCGCTCCGCATCTTGTTTGCGGCGATTCTCAGGAGAGTCAGGGTCGTCCCAGAATAATCCCATACACGCTCATCCCCCCGTTAACCGCGGCGTCACTACTTCAATGCAATTCCGGCGATAGCAGCCAACACCGGGTCATAATAATGCTCACGGCAATCGTTGAATTTTTTTAGCTCTTCCGCAGTAAGCGATCCGGTATCACAGGCCCATCCAAGGTCAGGGTTCTTCGGATCTAACAATTCAGGAATTAATCCTACCTCAAGGCAGCAATCGAAGGTCGGGCTCGCTTTTGGCGCGACAGGTTTTACGATTTTACGGGGAGCTTTTAATCGAGAGGTAGCGTCAATGGCCTGCGCTTGCGTACTGAACGCGGCTACCGCAATACCACACAGGACTGCGCGGGCGGCCGCTGTACTAAAGAACCTTTGCATAGTTTTCTCCACCTAAAGGAAACACACCTGCTGGAAAGACCTCTGACCAGCTCTCCATCTATCCGCAAAAGGGAGGCTGTCGCTTCAGGTAAAGAGTGGCTCTGAATTAGGGAGCTTAGCCGTTGAATTTGCTCGCATTAGTCCCCGCTTAAAACCAAGGCAAGCAGGAGCGACCCACGAGCCAAGGCGACCGCGCTCCTGTCCACAAGATAGCTTTACTATCATTTATACCCAGTGCTACTCTCCCGAACATGACCGCCTCCATCTCCTTTGTCATCGATCAGAGCCTCTATCTGCGCTACCCCGAGGAAACCGCCCTCGGCAAAAAAATTGTTTCTGAATCGATCCTGATGATGGACGAAGAAGGCTACGATGCTTTTACCTTCAAGAAACTAGCAGCGCGCATCAGCTCTACCGAGGCTTCCGTCTACCGCTACTTTCGAAACAAGCATCAGTTGCTGTGCTACCTGGTCTCCTGGTACTGGACCTGGCTCGAGTACTTCATCCAATTCAGGACGAACAACATCACTGACTCCCGCCGCAAATTGGAGATGGCGATTGCGGCGCTGCTCGAGTCCGATATTGACGATCCGAATATTAAGCATATCAACGAAGGTATTTTACATCGCGTGGTAGTCGCCGAATCCGCGCGCGTCTACATGCCGCGTCCGGCAGAAATTTCCGATTATCATGGCATTCTGCGCGGATATAACTTGATGTGCGCGCGCCTCATGGAGTTTATAAAAGGCATCGACCCCAAGTATAAGTACACGCGCGAACTCGTCGATACCCTCCTCTCGATCTCTCACAACCGGCTCTTCACCATGTATCAATCAAACGACCGTAAGGCCAAACGACGAGACGCCCGCTCGCTTGAAGTCTTTCTGAACCATCTCGTATTTACCAGCCTGAATCGTTAACGCTTCGTTCGCGGCTTCGCGCGACGCTTGGTGGAGCTGCGTTTTTTCTTGTTTTTCTTTTCGCCCGGCTCAATGCCGAAACGCGGGTCGCCCGCGAGAATCGCACGCACGATTCTTTGCGCGCGCGGCTCGAAATTCTCGTCGGAGGCATCGAGGTATAACCACTTCCCCAAAATAGGATGGCGGACAAGGCCCACATATTCCTGCAGAAGAGCGTCGTGATGCTCGCGCACGGTAGGTAGCAGTATGCCATTCCACGGTTCCTCGGAGTCAGCCAACACCAGGACCATCAGGCCTCGCAAATAAATGGCGGCACACCCGAACATGGCTCCCTCTATAAACGAGGGTTCCTCCATCAGCGGTTCCGCAAGCCACAAATGAGCGTTTTCAGCGCGAGCCATAGCCTTTCTCGTGAATAGCGTCAGTGACCGCCGAGGGCCGACTTAGTCATCGCCACGAACGGATTGACGCATTCGCTTGGTGTCCGATCTCCGACCCTTCTGCTCTAACATCTTTTGTTTGGCTTTCCGGGAACGGCGACGTTTTTGCCGACGAATTTTTTCGCGCGCTTGCTCTTCTTTGCTGAGCTCTCCAAGCACTTGACCCTCAAGCTTATCACACAGCATTCGACGCGCATGAAATCGATTCAACGCCTGCGAACGCTCACGCTGACATCGGATCTCGATACCGCTGGGGCGATGCGTAAGTTGCACGCAAGATGAGGTCTTATTGATTTTTTGTCCGCCTTTGCCCGAACCGCGAATGAATGCTTCGACGAGATCTTCCTCGCGAATGCCGAGCCGTTGCATCCGCTCGAGAAGCTGTTGCTCCTTCTCAATCGACACACCGTATCGGCTCATACACTTATCCGCGTTTTCTGCCGGTATAGCGCCGGCGGTAGTCTTTCTTCTTAGGCTTTGAGAATCCTGCTGCTTGCGCGCGCACGAGTAGTTCCTTGAAAGGTGCTGTTAGCTTCGGAAAGATTTCCGAATTCTTCTCCAAAACTCCCAATGCCAAAGCGGTCGACTCCAGGGTCGATACGCTTTCGCGACGAGGCTCCTTACGAAGTCTGCCGTACAATGACGGACGCTCGGGCGCGAGAACCGCACGTCGCAATTTTAACAGCCACGCATTCCTCCACCACAGAGTCTTAGCCTGGCTCCAGGTTCCGTCGAGCACAACGATGCCTTTAATGTTCTTGAGCGAGGTATCCATTCCCTCGGGCACTTCCCCATTCTTGTCTACGAGGATAAGCGGCCCCGAGCCTGTCGGCTTAGCCTTCGAACTTCCGAGGTACAAGACCATCCACTCCTTGGGATCCGCTTCTGTACCGAGAGCGTGCGCCAGGTTTCGCCAAGACAGACCTACCTTCAATACTGAGTTGGGCAGCGCTAGCTTGAGGATTGGGACTGAGCCCAGCTGCTTGTCGGGTTCCTGCGGGTGCTGCAGAATTAGCACCTTGGTCTTCGTCTCAATAGGCTCGACGATAGAACAGACGCATAGGGCCTGAGGCTTGAGACAAGTTTCGCAGACATCTTGATCCATAGGCGCAGCAGGCTAACATAGCCGTCTCTATCTAAGCAAAACCGTAATACTGACTATATGGCAAAGCCCAAGCAAGCAAAGCAGCGTTGTTCCTGGTGCGGGGAGGATCCTCTCTACGTGCGCTACCACGACACCGAGTGGGGAATCCCACAGCATGATGACCAGGCCCTCTTTGAGATGCTGATCCTGGAAGGCTTTCAGGCTGGCTTAAGCTGGATCACCATTCTTCGTAAACGCGAGAACTTCCGCAAAGCGTTCAAGAATTTTAATGCAAAACGCATCGCCGCATTCACCCCCGCTGATGTCAAACGCCTGATGAAAGATGAAGGCATAATCCGCAATCGCCTAAAGATTGAAGCGGCTATCCAAAATGCCAAGAGTTATCTGGCAGTCAAAAAAGAATTCGGTTCATTCGACAAGTATCTTTGGCAATTTACGGGACAGCGTACGCTACGCGATCCGCGCGGAATGAATGCGACACGAATTCGCGCCACCTCCCCGGAGTCCGATGCGATGTCGAAAGACTTAAAACGGCGGGGCTTTAAGTTTGTGGGCTCAACCATTTGTTACGCCCACATGCAGGCCACAGGGATGATTGATGATCATTTTGAAGGTTGCTTCCGATACGTTACTCGCCGGAAGTAATTTTTCGCCGCTTCTCATCTAGCTCGGCCCAACGCTCGTAAAGTTTTTCGAGCTCACTTTGCTGCGCGGCAAGCGCGGCGCAATATTCCTGCAATTTCCCAGCATCAGTGGCAGCCTCCTCAGAATTAACGAGCGCCTCGGATTCTTTGATGCTTTTTTCACACGCCAAAATTTTTGATTCCATTCCTTCGAACTCGCGCTGCTCGATATAGCCGAGCTTCTTGGCCGGCCCCTTACTACGCGTATCGCCTTTATCGGCAGAAAGTACGCCCTTACTCGGCGCAGCGTCGAGATCCCGTTCCCACTGCACATAGTCAGCAAACAACCCAGATCGGCCTCCCGACAAACCAAGCACGACCTGACAAACTCGATCCAGTAAATAGCGATCATGCGTCACGATTACTACCGCACCAGGAAACTCGATCAGTGCGTCCTCAAGTACTTCCAGAGTTGAAATGTCGAGATCGTTGGTGGGCTCATCGAGAATAAGGAGGTCTGCGGGCTCGACCATTATGCGAGCAAGCAATGCTCGCGCTTGCTCCCCTCCTGAAAGCTTCTTTACGGGAACCGCCAGCTGCTCAGTCTGAAACAAGAAACGCCGCGCCCAGCCGGCCACGTGAATCTCTTCACCGTTAAAAACCACGGCATCGCCATCGTTACCGCATAGCATTTCTTGCAAGGTAACTTCACGATTCAAACCGCTGCGGAGCTGATCGAGAAGCGCTATCTTGAGCTTCGAGGCCCGTACCACGCGTCCTCCGTCCGGCTCAAGCTCTCCTAAAAGGGTGCGCAAGAAGGTCGTCTTCCCGCTACCGTTCAAGCCGACCACACCCAGACGACTACCTGGTGAGAGAATCAAGGAAATATCAGAGAACAGAACTCGATCGCCGAACTTCTTGGTGAGCTTATCAATCTTGAGGAGCTCTTTGCTCTTGCGCTGCGAGGCCGCGAACTCCATCGAGGCACGCTGATCAATGCGCGTGACGCCCTGCAACTCAGCCACCAACTCCTTGGCCTGATCCGAGCGAGCTTTCTGCTTGGTCGTGCGCGCCTTGGCGCCTTGCCGCAACCACTCGACTTCACGCCGCACGCGGTTGGCGAGGCTGGCGCGATACTGCTCCATCTGTTCGATGTAGGTGGCACGCACATCCAAAAATTCGGAGTACGCACCTTTAACCGCAAAGTAACCGCCACTGTAGCGACGATCTATTTCAGCTACGCGCTCGGCAACATTCTGGATAAAATAACGATCGTGACTGACAAAGATGGTGGCAAAGGAAGCCCCTCGCAGCAGCTCCTCGAGCCAGCGCACCCCCGCGATGTCGAGATGGTTGGTGGGCTCGTCCAGTAGGAGGATTTCCGGCTCGACAATAACTCCACGTGCAATGGCGAGGCGTTTCTTCTCTCCGCCAGACATCTTTGCTACCGGCTGACTCTTATCGCGAAAACCTATTAGACCTAAGGCCTGCCCGACTTTCCGCTCAGCGTCCGGATCGTGCTCAGGAAGCGCCGCTCTCAAAACTTCGTAAGCGTTCGCATCTGCCGGGAAAGCGTCCTCCTGTTGCACATAGCTAAGGCGCAAATGTTTCCGCCAGGAGACAGTTCCGTCATCCGGCTCCTCAACTTTTGCCAGTATTCGCAAGAAGGTCGATTTGCCTGATCCGTTCGATCCTATGATGGCAATCCGCTCATGCTCCTCAACGGCTAGGGAGAGACCTTCAAACAGAGTCACTAAGCCGAAGATTTTTGATACTTTCGTAGCGCTGACTAAGGGAGCCATAGGATCTGCATCGAGGACGGATAAACTTAAGCAGGTTGCGGAGTTTTGCTGACTTTGAAATGTGTCTCACGATCCATTTCGCGAATTTCAACGGTGATTGAGCACGACAAGTCACGTTGCGAACGCGGATACTGGGCGGACAGCAGCTCAAAGGCTTGGCCAGCTAGACGCTTACGCAGCTCAGCGGTACGCCCACTCAACATCGATATCTGCAAATAAACGAAGGCATTCTTAGGGCTTCCGTCTCCAACAAAGTAGTTCTCGCTGCAGTACCAGCGACCTTTTAATTGGTCATGCTGAATCTCGCCGGAATCGGCTAGAAGCTTATGTAAGCTCGCAAAGAAATCCTGAAAATTGACGGAATCCTTGACGTTAGCTGAGTATTCGAGCACGCAATGCGGCATAGTTGAGTCTCCCTTTCGAGCTGTTCCCGGCATCCTACCCTATCCAGCCCGGAAGCTCCAAACCGCCCAAAAGCAAGGCTGTGGAGCTTCCGGGCCAGGCGTGATATACCTCTGACCTCATTTATTTGTCAGGAAACTCCCAATGCAATCCCAACCTGAGATCACTCAGGCCGCTCCAGCAACCAAGACGTTCAAGGAAATTGTAACCAACCCTGCCGTCCTCGCCGCCCTCGAACGTTTGCAGATACAAACTCCGACTCCGGTTCAAGCTCAAGCCATTCCCTGCGCACTCTCGGGAAAGGATCTGATCGTTCAGGCCAAAACCGGCAGCGGGAAAACGCTAGCTTTCGTGCTTCCTCTTCTATCTCTGCTGGAGCACAACGAAGATCAACGTAACACCTTCGCGTTAATCGTTTCGCCGACTCGCGAATTGGCGAATCAGATTTGCACGGTCATTAAGTCGGTCACCGACAAGGTCGAGCCGGTATGCCTAATTGGTGGCGCGAGCATGCGCGATCAAGAGGAAGCATTGAATCGCGATCACCGCGTCATCGTTGGCACTCCGGGCCGTATTCTTGATTTCATTCGGCAGCGCCTTATCCAATTAAGAAAATGTCAGTACTTTGTGCTAGACGAAGCCGACGAGATGCTCTCGATGGGTTTTCTAGAGGAAGTACGCGCCATCTTGTCGCGCCTGCCCGATCGCCGTCAGGGTCTCTTTATTAGCGCAACCATCACTCCACGTGTTGATATGCTTGCCAACAGCTTCTTGACGAAGCCGGAGCGCATCATCATAAACACCGAAGGTGAAGAGCGCGCACCGATCGAGCACCTCTATTGCGAAGTGACGAGCGAAATCACCGCCAAGGCCAATGCCGTGTGCGACTTGATTGAAACGCAGCGACCGCGCTCAACCGTTATTTTCTGCAACACCAAATCCGACACGGAACTAGTCGAGGTGTTTCTCCGCCGCCGTGGCTTCAACGCACGACGTCTCAATTCTGATCTGACCCAGCGCGAGCGCGATCTCGTGATGACTCAGATTCGCGCGGGAGAACTGCAAATATTGATAGCAACTGATATCGCCGCGCGTGGACTCGACGTCGAGCAAATCGACCTGGTGTTCAACTACGCTATTCCCGAGGAGGCTGAAGCTTACATTCACCGCACTGGCCGCACCGGTCGTGCTGGACGATCAGGACGCGCTATCAGCCTGGTTGGCCCGCAAGATTTCACGTACTTCCACAATTTAAAACGTTTCTTGGACTTTGAATTGACCAAATTACCACTGCCCAGCGAAGACGACGTACTAAACGCACGCTTAGCGCACTTCTATGAGATCGTCCGTCAGGAAGATATCGAAGTGCAGAGTAAGGAGTTGGTCTTGGCAAAGAAGCTGCTAAGCGAACTCGGAGGGATGGAAGAGCCGAGCGAAGAATTCACGGTCATGATTGCGAAGCTCTGCCGCTTTACGATTGAACACTGCGTGCGCCAGGACGCAAAGCCCGCTGCAGCAGTAGCAGCGCCGGTGCGAAGTGATGAGGCAAGACCCCCTCGTTCTTACGAGGATCGCGGCCCACGCCAAGAACGTTCGCCACAGCATCGTAGCCGTGATGGCGGCGGACGTGGTCGGGGCGGGAACGATCGCGGTGGACGTGGCGGCGGCCAGGGCCGCGATCGCCGCTAATTTGTGCACTCCGCTCACGTGCAGTATATTTCACGTCAGGAGCACCACGAATATGAATAAACTTGTTCTATCAACACTCGCGTTTGCGTTAATCGCAGCGGTTGGATGCGCCAAGCCAGAGGGCCCTGCCGAACGCATGGGTCGATCGATCGACGAACTGTCCCAAAGCCTTAAGGACATGAATAAGGAGTGGAAGGACATCCAAGACGAAAACGCGCAGGAAGAGCGCAGCGATCAAGTCAAGAAGGCTCCCGAGCGAGTCGTGCCTGATCACGATCCCTACTACGACACTCCTCCGGGAACTTATGTTCCTGAGCACTACTAGTCGAGCAGCGGCCCAGCGAGTCGCTGACAGCTTTCAGCCATCCGAAGCGGGTTCAGATAGCTGATTCGGTCTCCGACTTAAGTGAATTTTACAGCACCGACATGACAAAGAATCACAACCGGGGCTACTGCCTCGTCTCACCCCTGTCATTGCTGTAAAAGTCACGTAATTCGGGGACAGAAAACGGGGCTCGGCAAGCCGCTAACGGCCAACCGACATCTGAATCTGAGTCAGATATCTGAATCGGCTATCGGAGTCGGCTCACCGCATCAGAAGAAACACGGGGGCTTACCGCCTCGCCTCAATCCTGTCATTGCGAGCGGAAAATCTGCACGGCCATGGGAAGCGCCACCTACACAGCGCGGCAATCCCCCGATAAGGATCCACTGAAGTTTTAAGCTGCCACTGAATTTCGTTGCGATCGCGTTCCCCGCCCTATCGACGCTTTTTCGCAATAAGAGTTCGGTAATCTTTAATGCTGAGCTCGATTACTTTTCGCGCTTCAGCAAAATCGTAGACGTCAGAGATTTCCACCTTGCGGTTCTCCGTTCCTGGAAGATCTTTGTAGGTCAGGAAATAATGCCGCAGACGCTCGATGATTTTTGGCGGACAGTCGTGCACGCTGCTCCACGAACCATACACCGCATCCTCGTGCAGCACCGCGATAATCTTATCGTCAGCTTGGCCACGGTCGACGATGCGAAAGCCTCCAATCGGAACAGCCTGCACCAAAATATCGCCATGCGTGATGGCCTTCTCAGTCAGAACGCAAATATCCAACGGATCGCCGTCACCTTCTATCTTCTTGCGGTGAGTTCTCTTGGCGCAAAAATCACCAATTGCATTTCCACAATAGGTGCGCGGCACGAATCCATACAGAGCTGGACAATAGTTCGAAAACTTTTGCGGACGATCAACTTTAAGATGGCCTGTTTCTTTGTCGATTTCGTACTTGACGGTGTCAGTCGGCACGATCTCGATATAGGCATTCACAACCTCAGGCGCTTCTTTACCACTATCTACGCCATGCCAGGGATGCGCTTTATAAGGAACTTTCATACTCATGGTACCGCTATATCACTTTTACAATTTGTCGATTCTAGATCGTCTTGGTGTTTTTCCCAGTACGACCGCTTCACGAATACGGTGTAACCCATCTCCTTATCACCGGTGGCGAAAACCTGGCACCAAGCAGTTCCTTCGAGCAAGATTGCCACCAAGGGGCTTTCGGTCGGCCATAGAATCGTCTCGGGCTTCACACGATCGAGGTAACTTTTCCAATTATACTTGCCTGTCAGGGCCGCTTCAAATTCGCCGAAAACATCGTGCGGTGTCACATTGGTCCGCCCATCGATCGGCACGAGGTAGCGCGGATTTCCCGCCGCATCGCTATAGCGATACATCAAGTAACCACCTCGACCAAACTCGTTCAGAATCGGCAGCGGCAGATCCTTCTTCTGCATGAAGTCCACCGCCGCGACAGGAACGATGTCGTAATTAAGTGGCTCACGCCACGGTCGCACGGCATACATGATAGCAAGGCAGATACACACGAAGCTTAAGCCTTCGCGCGGAATCTTATGGAAGCCAGCGCGAAACCGCTCAACAGCCTCCGATAGATTACCCAAGACTCGTCTGTCCGCTCGCTCGCTATGCCAAATGGCGGCCACCACCGCAGCGCAATAAATAATGGCGAAGGGCAGAAACTTCACTATCGCCAATCCGGCTGCAACGAAGAGCGCCGCTACGAACAACTTTGCTACGTGCACGGTTTTTGGACGGTGATGCAAAAAGGCCAGCATGACCACCAAAATGATAATCAAAAATGCCGTAGAATACTGCATGATGGTGGCAGACTGAAATTCCGCAATATCCTGATGCTGGAACGGATGCCCCGACTTCATGAAGAGCGTTATCCACTCGCCACCGAGATACGGCGTGACTAAACTGCCAAGAAAGGCGAACCCACCTGCCTGCAATGCCTGCTTGACGTGATCCTTTCGCCACAGCCATCCGACTATCGTGAGGATCGCCAGGGCAGAGGTAAGATGCGTGTTTGCCCACAACACCATAATCAGAAACAACGCAGCGAAGCGGCCACGCGAGGCTCCGCGCGTCTCGATAGAATCGACGACTAAAATGAGCCAGATAAAGTAGACCCAGACCAAAGTCTGCGGGCGCAATGTGAAATGATTAAAGCAGCCGAGGGTAGCCCATAGCCCCAGAAGCGCTCCGACAAACCAGTCGCGCGAAATCTTGCCCAGGCAGTAAAAGAGAGAAAAAGAGACCAGCACTGCCATGCCCATCTGCAGAATGAGCAAGCCACGAATATCGAAATGAGAATCTACCCAGGCGAACAGAACTTCAACCGACCACGAGTACGCGCGCCAGGGCTTACCGGCGCCGAACATATTCCAATAGTCGACGTGTGGGATAGCTTGGTTCGCCAAGATCCAGCGCCCGGCAGTTATATGCCACCACAAATCCGGATCGATGACTGGACCGCAGATATACAGGGCGGCGGCGAGCATTACCGAAAACCAAAGAATAGCTTTCATGCCTGAGTTCTACGTTAAGCTTGAAATGATGCTGTGCGAATACGGCACACAACAGAGACGATTACTTCTTGTGCTTCTTAGCGGACTTCGCCTTCTTTTTACCATGCGGCTTCTTTTGAATATAGCCTTTAAGAATGTGCACGTTCTCCCGGGCCACGACTCCCGGTCGCGGATCAAGATGGTACACATTTGGCAGATGCTTAATTCGGGCCGCCTCCATCGCCAATCGCCGCGCCCGACGTAACTCCTTCGGCTTAGAGAGCACGAGCCCCTGCAGCGCAGTCATAACCGCTAAGTTGTTATGAATTGCCGACCACAAGTCCGCATTGCCTTTATCGTTCGCCCTTAAAAAACTACGTGCTCGATAGTAAGCATCAATTGCGCAGTGGATTTCGCCCGGCTCAATTTGTTTCGACCGCAAGACCTGGTAACTGTAGAGATTTCCAAGGATCCACCAAGGCAGCGCCCGATGCGCGCCGGCGGTCCATTTTCCAGCGATATTTCCCGTATCCATCAAGAGGAGTTCGCGACGACCCAGATCTTCTGGAGCCATCGGCGCGAGCGGATCGTGGCCCGGCAACAACGAAGCGGTTAGCCCCGCAACATAATCCGAAGTTTCATTACGTGGCTCATAGGAAAGTCCGACATTCGGCACGGACGTGATCATGCGTAACTTGGACAAAGGAGAGAAATCATAACTCTGCCCAAATTCTTCCACGCTATGCGCGGAGGTAATCGGGAATGAAATATTTAACCAGTGCGAATTGCCCCACACCAGCAGCTGTAGGCCCTTCTCGCGCAAAAACGCTGCCGCACTCGAATAGTTTGGAAGCACGTGATAATACGCGGCCGCTCGTGCGGGTCCGCGGTGCACGAGATAGGAATTAATCTTTTGTCGGAAAATTCGCCCCTGCGATTGGAGCGTATCGCCCTGCAAGGCGCTCACGACAACTGACTGCGAGGCATGCGCGGTAAAGCAGTATGAAAAAGCAAAGGACAGCACCGTACCGCAAAGCGCAAAGGCGAGAAACGAGCGTGGAATCTTGCGGCCCTGCAGCGATGCAGCGGCGGCTGCAAGCAGCAGCACCGGGAACACGGCAAACTGTATAGTCGATAGATTCTCAGGGGCCAACATGCCCCGAGAGTATCTCGGATCTTGCGATGAAGAAACAGTGGTTGTGAGGCTCTAAACGGCCACTTTCTCTTCCAGCAGCGCGAATAAATCGAGCGAACTGCGGGGATCTAAAAGCTCGGAAAACTCGTCATCAGAAATGGTAATATACCGGACCCCGGCAGCCGGCAGTAACTGGGTGAGGTAACGCTGATGCCCCTCTTCCTTTGG
>JAFLCA010000269.1 GCA_017302875.1 Deltaproteobacteria bacterium | reverse complement strand
GCCCTTCATCGCCACTCTTGTTGCACAGGGGGCATGGCACTGGGCACGAATGGCCCCCTCGGTACGATCGGCTCAATTGAGACGATCCTGTATCTTCGGTGTGTTAACTTGGCAGATTCTTGCTGCACTCTTTACCTGGCCCGCATACCTTGGATCTTTCAATCTATTAGCTGGCCCGCGCGAGCGTTACAGCCATTGGTCTATCGGCGCTGACTTTGACTGGGGGCAAGACCTGCGCCGCTTAGCGGAGTACGTGCACAAGAAGAAGATCCCAAGAATTGCAGTTCGCTATTTTGGCGGAGGTAAACCTGAATACTACTTGGCAGAAAAATTAATGCCGCTTCCGCCGCCAACCGTTGATTTGCCGCACGGAGAATACGTTGCAATTTCTATTCATCTCTTGGAGCTTGCTAGGTCAAAGGTAAAGGATGGAGTTCCCGCGAAGGACGACGAGTGGCTAACTTGGTTTGATCGGCACACGCCCATTGCGACCGTGGGAACAACAATTTTAATCTATCGCAGCGGTGAGACTTAAGCCGAGACCTTCCTTGCACGAAGTTTCAGTTGCACACAGAATTTTCGATAACTCTTTCGAAGCTAGCATGCGCGGAACTAGCGGGCAAAGTATACCGCGAGATCTTGATCGGCGAGCCTCCCTGGTATTTTCGTAACTTCACGATCAGGCCGACTAAGAACCCAGCTCCATATGCCCCATGGACAAGAAGAATCACTAGCCATAACCGCATAGCAAGCGCGAGCGGTTCCTTTGCGCGCCGAGAAAGAAAAAGTGCGGCGGACCCGGCCAGCGCGGCATAGGAGCAAACAACAAATTTCGCGTTTCCAGCTGGATCTAAACAAGCGGCAATAAAAACTAAGAACAGAACACTTGGACCGAAAAATACTAGGTCGCGCAGATGCAGATTAGAGAAGATGTGGTTTGCGCGGCCTTGGCCGTAACGAAAAAATTGACTCACTGCTGCTGCAAGAGTCTTGCGACGTGAGCGGTACACCAGCATGCTTGGAAGATAAAAAAGAAGTTCCCCTCGTATCTCGAGGCGTTTTAGGAACTCCGGATCTTCGCTGGGATACAGCGCGGCTTTGAAACCATCATGCGTCTCGAGCACAGAACTTTTGACCACCAGATTACATAGGCTCAGCCCCTCCCCATTTACCCGCCGAGGCTCTCCGAGTGCGGCATGCCGTTGCGCAGTCAACGCGGCTGTCAAGCGCGCTCCCATGACAAGACCTAAACAACGCTCCATATCACTCGCGTCAGGGTGCGTGAGGGCAGGCCCGCCGACAGCACTCACTTCAGGGTGAGCGGAAAAGAACGCAAAGGCAACGCCAAGAGCATTACGATCAACAATCGAATCATCATCTAAAAAATAGACATACTCGCCTTGGGCTATATTCACCGCCGCATTTCTTTGAACTGAGGGTGCCGTACCCTCGACGATTAGGATTTCAATCTCAAACTGCTCCCGCGCTGAACACTCGAGAGCCTGCATCGCCTTAAGAGGCTTCGTGTGGGGATAGACAGGAACAACTACCGAAATGTGGATCAAACGAGGCACCTCATCGAGTGTCTGATGCTCAACAGCGTTCTCATGAAAACGAAGAGTTCTTGATAAATCAACTCTTACGGGTAAAAGTAGTGGCCTAACGACGCCGCATCAATCACGCTAAAGTGACCATGTCAAAAACAGTTCTGGCGATTCACGGAATAATAGTCGAAATCGACTCAGAGGTCGAAGACATTCATTCATGGGTGAAGTTCGACTTCCATCTGTTCCTAACCCAACCAGCACCCGCCCCCCATCTTCGAATTCAGGTCATCCTGGGAACAATCCCCTATCACATAGTTCCCCCCCTCGTTGAGTCCATGCATGGTCCGCAGTACGTCTGCTTTGATTCTGGAACCATTCGCTACGTCGACTACTTCCGCCGAGCCCTCGCAGTTTTTGATTATTCGCGCGAGGAGGGCATGTTATATGCGGAAGATGCTGCATTCTGTTATGAGAAACTATACCTATTGATTCAGTCTCGCGTTGGCGAGCTGTTGGACAAAAAAGGGATTCATCGGATCCATGCCCTCGGCGTCAGCTTACAAGGAAACGCCGCGCTGTTTCTCATTCCGATGCGTGGCGGCAAATCTACCCTCGCCCTGCGACTACTCGCATCCCCCGCCATTCGATTGCTTTCAGACGACACGCCCCTGGTTCAAAGGGATGGGACCATCTTACCGTTTCCTGTGCGCATGGGAGTAATGGTGGGCGAAGAGCCAAAGGGGATCGACAAAACGTGGGTACGCACATTTGAGAGATCCCAGTTTGGATCAAAAAGTTTGATAGATGTCGCATGTTACAAGTCGCAAATCGAAACAAATCCCTGTCAGCCACGCCTTATCTTTCATGGCAAATGGACTTTCGCTGACAAACCTGAGCTAATCGAGCTCTCGCGTTGGAGGGGATTTCAAGTCTTGTTCCGCGACTGCGTCGTGGGTCTTGGACTGCCGCAAGTAGTCGAATTCTTCTTGCGCTCACCAGCCCGCGATCTTTGGCCGAAGAGCATGATTGTACTGCGTCGAATCCGCGCGGCCATCGCGGTCGTTGCGAAAGCACGTACGTACGAACTGAGACTTTGTCGAGATCTAGATCTCAATACCTCGTTTATTATCGAAAAGCTTGAAATGCTGCGTTCCAAACTGCCATGACGAAGGTAAAAATTCAGCCCATCATAGAGCTGGCTCGTTGCGAATCTCTGTTGCGCGACCAGGGAACTATTTTGGGTTTTGGATGGACACTCTTGAATCCGATTGTAAATTGGCTAGTCCTCTTTACGATGTTCGCTCCGTGGGCTTCGGCAATACAGAGCGAGTATAGTCTGTATTTGCTGGTCGGCCTGGTGTACTGGAATTTTTTTTCTCAAGCAACCGGTGCGCTTCTGACGGCATTCGATCGTCGACGCTTCCTCGCACTAAATATTGCAATTCCTCCTTTTAGTTTCTTGCTCTCGGCGTTCGTTGCAATCTTTAAGCCTTTTCTTGTTGAAAATGCAGTTTTAATCGCGCTGCTCGCGGTTCTCGGACGGCTTTCAATTGAAGCTCTATGGGCGGTGCCTACCGCAGTAGGACTAACCGCAGGCCTTGCCCTTATCGCAGGTATTCTACTTTCAGTGCTCAATTCCTTCCTACGCGACGCTGGGCATCTCTGGGCACTCCTTTTGCGCATGGGTTTTTTTGTAACGCCGGTGTTTCTACCTCGCGAATTTATTTCTCAGCGGGCGGGTGGCTATCTCCTCACATTGAATCCCCTGGTTGGATGCCTGGATAGTGCACGAATCATGATCGCTACCTCCACTCCAACGTCGTTATCAAGCCTACCGTGCACACTTCTCTCAATCTGCGTGCTAACCATTCTGACCCCACCACTTTTCAAGAAATTCCAGTCTCGTTTAATAGAGGCAATATGAGCCTTGTAGAGCTGCGCGAAGTAACTAAATCTTATCCACGGACGCTACGCGCATCCGCAATCTCAACTCTCTTGGGTCGAAGGGTCCCGCGAACCGATCCTTCCGTATTACGACAGATCAACTTA
>JAFLCA010000268.1 GCA_017302875.1 Deltaproteobacteria bacterium | reverse complement strand
CGCTAGCAAAGCCTCCGATATTCGCTGCCAAAAGCTCTGAAGTCCAAACTCCGTTCACGCGCTTATACGCGCGTAGCTCAGAGAGCGCTGGAGTGAAATGCCAATTACTCGTCAGAATCAAAACGTACGGCTGTCCATCCCCATACAGATTTACGACGTCCACATACTGGACTTCGTTCTGGTAGCTCGGTGGGGAAATCGCTTCATAGGACCAGCTTTGATTTGTCCTATTATATCGATAGGCGCGCACACGGGTTTCCCACTGCCAACCCTCGATGCCGGCGATAACCTCAGCTTGCCCATCCCGGTCCACATCACCAATGGCGATGGCTTCCACATTGCCAAGAATATCCGGTCCGAGAGCTTCCTGATCCCAAAGGGCGCTATTTTTATTGTAAGTGAAGATTCGAACGGAACCTGGACTGCCCGGGTATGGCGCGGACAATCCAGCCACCAAAGAATTTTTTCCGGGTTTGATTGAACCGATATCAATCGACTCTGCACGCACGGGCAGATCGGCAATCGTACGCTCAACCCATGAGCCATTTCGATAGTTCAGCGCCCGCAAGCCGCCGGGCCCCTGCCCCTGAAGGGATACTACTACTTCATTATCTGGACAAAGCTCTATGGAGCGCAGACGGGGCGCAATATCAACTGCCGGCACGAGAAGCTGGGCTTGAGCAAAAGTGGCGACACCGCACACGGTGATACAAGAGATCAGGAGGCGTAATACGAGGAATCGCTTAGGTGTAACTCGCAGCACTGATTCAAACCCGCAATAAGTTGACGGCCAATGAGCGGCCAGAAGAGGCCTGCAACTATTGTTCCTGTCTATAATTCAATTCTCTGTGAAACGGGAACTGCTTGACTGGGTTCCAACCGTTTCGCGTTTTGCGGCGAAAGCGTGGTGCAGCTTCTAACGCGACTGTCGGAATCAGCTCTTTGAGTTTGCTATGGTAAGAAGCCAACTATCTTTGCCCAATACTCCAACATCGGTCATTGCGAAGGCTCATGCCTGAAGTAATGACAGGGGCGCAGGAGAGACGTTTCAACTTTTTTCGACTCGCCCCAAGTCTAGACAATTCAAAATCCAATCCTTACGACTACGACAGACAACTCCAGCTATTCCGCTGCTCCGAGGAATCTCCTCCTGCTTATCGCGCAATTTCTTATCGAATAGAACGGTTGCTTCAAGCTCGACGGCCCAAAACACTGGCACCAAGACTTGCTAGATAAGCTCATGGTTATTCATCACGTGCTCAATAAAGTCGCAATCCCGATCATCGCTGTAACAAAATGCTGCAACTGATGTCTTCCGAACTCAGGTAAAAGAACATTTGTTTACGATCTTACCCGATCCGTACAACTCACGTCAGCGAAGCTGCAACTTTTCTCTTGATACCATTTTGCTTACGGGTACGATGTATCCGCTTTGAGTCGGCCCGCTCCTAATCAAATCAAACTGCGCTAACTTCAAATTTTGAAGAACAAGCAGGAATCCGAATATGAAATTGCTATCCAAATTCCCGCGGACTTCATTTGGAATATTTCCGTTCTTTGCTGCGCTTTTTCTGTTCGCGCCGCAGCCCGTGACAGCGCAGGATCCTTGGGTGAAGTTCTCAGTGACCTATGCATCCGGAACTGGAGCACAGACTACCGTGCCCCCTGAAACACTGACCTGGAACAACACTGCGGACATTCCACTTCCGCCGACCGGACTTACGCGAAGAATTATCTGGTCGGGAACAAAGAGTTCTTTCGATCTAGGAGGGGTACTCACCCACCGAGTGTATCAGGGTTGGTCTGGCACTGTGCTACCCGCCAACTCACTCAATCCCGCAGGCGTGGAACTTTACCAAGTCGCAAGTACTCTTATTCGTGGTGGAGCCACAGCGAGAATAACGGTCTCAAATCAGGGCACAGCCGACACCACTATAACTGCAGCAGGCGCAAATGCATTCGCTCAAGAATCTTACGCCTGGACCACCGTGGGAAATAATTTTTCAGGCACTACCGCATTCTCGACGGTGAACGGAGTTGGGACTCAATCTTCTACCGGCTCCGGCAGCGGTACGTTGGTTGATATCGGATCGTGCGGTGCGTCCCCTACAAGTTATCGATCTATTAATTCTGGTAGAGCCTCAGCCTACGCTAATTTTAGCGGGCACTTTATCGGCAGCACCGTTGGAGAGGGAAACGTCACAGTAACGGTTGAAATAGGCAGCGAGAACCCTGTTCCTGCGATCAACGGTCCACTTATCGGCGGCTCTCCTGCCGCCCATCCTAAAATTGGTGACGCCTTACAATTTACTCAAGACTCGCACGATCCAGATGACCAATGGGATGGTTCGACAACTCGCCGAGTATGTGCGTACTCTTGGGTTCTCACGGATCCGGAAGGCGTCACTTCATCTGGATCCGGCGGTACCTTTAACGTAGCTCCCACGAAAGTTGGAGTATACACTTTAGAACTAACTGTAACCGATAATGAGGGCCAGCAAGGCAATACCTCTACCTCCTTCACGGTAAGTCAGCAGAGAGAATGCGCCGCCGGCGGGACACGCATTCGGCCACGGAACTGTTCGGATGAAAAAACATCGGTAGAGATTGATCCGTTTTGCGGATTGGGATCCGTCACATCCCTCGATCCCACCGCCACGCGCGGTAATCCGCTGCGAAATGAAATCAGAATTGGATCGAACTCAACTGCGGGCTTCCCGTGGCAACAGTGGATGGGAAATAGCTATTTTACCTATGGCATGCAGATTGTTCTGATTCCCTCCGGGGGCTCGAATATTAAGCGAGTACTTCTCGATGGGCATGGCAATCAGTATGACTACGGGCTTCAGAATAGCGGATCAAATCCAAAAACTGCAGGCGTCTATCCCACTCTTACTCAAAGCGCTTCAGGCTTTACGTTAAGTGGAGCAGGCACTCCTTTCGAGATTTATCGTGCGGGAAGTTTCACTTATCAATTCGATACAGCAGGAAGATTGCTGTCGATTACCGATCCGAATGGAAATGTCCAAACTGTAACCTACAATGGAAGCAACGCGCCTACCGTAGTCACCGACGAATCTTCAGGAAAAGTGATTAGTTTTGAATATCAGGGACCCGGTAAAATAAATCGCGTTATAGAGAACGGCTCGTTTGCCGTTCGAGAAATCGAGTATAACGGCTCAGACTTGGTTTCTAATATACGCACGAAGGATAGCTCCGGAGCTACCATCCGAGAGATCGCCATTACCTACGACAGCGAGGGCAGATTGGGAACAATCACTCGCGACAATGATCCCAATACGACAGCCACCTTTAACTATTCGTATGGAAGTGACGGACGACCACTCACCAATATTTCATATCCTTCATCGACCTCAACACAAATTAACTACTACGCCCCTCTTGCTTACGGGGCAAAATTTGCAACTCAGATCACAAACTACAAAGGCGGGACAACTTCTTTCTATTACTCCCAGGCAGGCGATCTCATTACCATGCGTGAACCAACCTATAGTGGAGGAACCGCGCCAGTTGTTCACACCTACACATACGACGCTAATCACAACGTTCTCACTGAAAGCGATGGAGCAACGACCTACACGTATACTTACAATTC
>JAFLCA010000267.1 GCA_017302875.1 Deltaproteobacteria bacterium | reverse complement strand
CCGGCGCTCGCGTCGACCTCCGCCGCACAGGGACGTTTGGCGACCGCCCACTGCTTCGGAATTTCGGATAAGACGATGGATGTTCCTCTTCCTTACGGCATCTACTCCATCCCGGAAATTTCATACGTTGGCTACAACGAAGACGAACTCACCAAGCAGGAAATCCCATACGAAACGGGCATTGCTCGCTATCGCGAGATTGCGCGCGGTCACATCATCGGCGACGAGAACGGAATGTTGAAGGTTCTCTTCCACCGTAAAACGAGCCAGGTGCTCGGAGTGCATATCATCGGTGAAGCGGCGACTGAGCTCATTCACATCGGTCAGGCGGTGATCGCATTGAAGGGTGGACTGAAGTACTTGCGCGACGCTGTGTTTAACTATCCGACACTTGCTGAGTGCTACAAAGTCGCGGCGCTCGATGGCTACAACAAGCTGCGAGCATGAGCGAGGATAGTGCGCATCGGACGCACGCTATTGTTTCGAGTCTTATTCGCGCGCTTACGCACAGAATTCGCACGCCACTTTCCGTCATCTCTAATGAGCTTGCGGCTCTCAGCCCGCTGTTGCCGACAGCGGAGCTCGCTCCCGCAACTGAGCGCGTTTCCCAGATTACCGAGCTACTGAAATCGCTCAGCCAGTTTACGGTCTCGCCGTCGCCGAAGCAGCGAATTGAAGCTCAGGAAGTTGTGCGCGAGATCTCGGCATTGCATCAAGAGAAGTTGGTGGTGAGTGAGGGAAAGTCGGAATTGCCCCTTTTGGGCGATCGTCGGATGTTTTCGCTCGCGTTGAATTCGCTGGTGACTCTTTTGCTCCAACTCGACAGTGCGCCTGTTCCTGAACCGATTGCCATTCGTTGTTCGACTTCCGGAGACAATAAAGGCGCGCTGTTATTTCGCTCCTGTAGCAAAACGCTACTGGAGGGTTCGCAGCAGCAAGGCTGGCATTCGTTAAGTGATTTCTTCAACGATGGAATGGATCTCGATAGTTTTCTTCCGCCGTGTATTGATTCGATTCTGCTCGCTCAAGGTGTTACAGTGCTGGTCGTTCCACGATCCGGTATTGAAATTACACTTCAATTTTCTCTGAGCGAATGAGTGCTGGCGTACTGATTATTGATGACGATTCTGCGGCCGCGCTAAGTCTGATAAAGGCTTTAAAACTCTCTCTGCCTGCTCTTCACTTCCATGCAGCTTCCACAACGGAGAAGGCGATCGAACTTTTCTTGCAGCTTCGGCCCGCAGTAGTGGTGCTGGATCTTCACTTGGAGGTGGCGCGAGGAGTGGAGAGTGGTTTCGCTCTCGAACAGAAACTGCTCGCGCTTGACTCGACAGCGCGCATAATCGTGTTGACCGGTCATAGTAACGTCGAGCACGGAGTGCGGGCATTGACGCTTGGTGCTTCAAGCTTTCTGGAGAAGCCCGCGGATCTTCCGCATCTTGCCGCGCTCATTCGCGACGCCGTGTCGCAGAGTGAGTTGAGGCGCGCCTATCTGGCGCTGAATAAGGAGCGTGTGCATGAAATTTCTTCGGTCGTCTGTGGCGAGAGTTCAGCCATTCAAAAAGTGCGCGAAGCTGTTTCGTATGCAAGTCAAACTGTGCAGCCAGTGCTGTTGCTCGGCGAAACCGGCACGGGAAAAGGACTGTGCGCTTGGGCCATTCATGACTTTGGGAGAAGACGCGCGGCTAAGTTCGTACGGTATCAGCCGACTTTCGCTACCCCGGATCTCGTCAATAGCGACCTGTTCGGGCACGCCAGGGGTTCGTTCACGGGCGCGCTCGCTGAGCGTCGCGGCCTGTTGCTAGAGGCTGATCAGGGTACTCTTTTTTTGGATGAGATTGAGGAGCTGCCGCTTGAGACTCAAGTGAGCTTGCTTGGCGTTCTGCAGGACAAGCGTGTCAGACGTGTCGGGTCAGACTCTGAGTTCGGCGTGGATTTCAGATTGATATGCGCCAGCAATGAGGATCCGGTGAGAGCAATCGAAGCTAGCAAACTTCGTAAGGATTTTTATCACCGCATAGCGCATTTTGTTATAGAGATTCCAGCGCTGAGGGAGCGTAAGGAGGATATTGCAGCGCTCTCTCTGTTAGCGCTCTCACGACTGCGTGAGCGCGAGTCGCTCCATGTCTTTGAGATTGAAGAGGCGGCCATGCAGGTATTGCAGTCGCGAGAGTGGCCGGGCAATGTGCGAGAGCTTGAAGCAGTCGTCGAAGGTGCCGCCTATCGTGCACACTTTCTGGGACGAAGTATTCTTTGTGAGCAGGATTTCTTTTTTACGCAGCGCCCTGCCGAGTCCTCAGGAGGTGGTTTCCACGAAAAAGTGGAGGCCTATAAGCTGAGCTTGATTCAAGATGCGTTGCGTGCCAGCGGCGGCAATCAAGTGCATGCGGCGAAAGCGCTGGGGGTTGATAGATCAGCCCTGCGTCGCATACTGGTAAAAGATAGTAGCTCCGTCAGTTCTTCGAAAACACCGTAAGCGGGCCATTGAGCGGGCGCACGGTTGAGAGCTGCCACAGACGCCAAATAAGATCCTGATCGAGTTTAATATCGCTCGATAGAATCTCACGACCGTCATACGCGACAACGGGGCGTGAGAGCCTCATTCCCGGCATCAAGTTAACCAGAGCAACTTTCTTCTCGCCGAGTGCTGCTTTGTGATCACGGCACGCAAGTGCTGCGCTTTTCAGTTTTGGATCATTTCGTAAATGCTTATTCAGAAGCAGGGCATGTGGGTGGGCGCACATCGCTTCGGTGAGAATCTTTACCACGCAGCACAGTACATCCGGATGCATGTCCAGCAGTTTTGCTGCTCGCATTTTCTTGAGTAAGGTGTATGCCCGGCGCGGGTTCCAGTGACCTGACTGGAAGCAAACGCGGTCAGTGATGTCAGCCGCCATGATGGCGGAGGCAACAACAGAGGCGGGAGAGTCATTTACCGCCTCTTCTCTGCCTACCAAGCGCCCAACGGTGGCGATAAGATTGCCAACTTCTGGTGCTTGGAGCTCGAGAGCCACTGCCATCGCGCTATCTTTGATCTTGCTGCACATGTCGCGTCGGAACGACGAATGCCGAGCTTCGTAGTACTCTCTACGCAAGAGGTCGGCGTTCTCGCCGGCAAAAGAGAGTGAGAACAAGAATGTTGCAGCCTTGGCTTTCTCCTGAAGGTCAGAACTGATGCCGAGTCCCTTTAGAATTTGCTGGGTGAGAAAGGCCGTTCGATACAAATGTAGTCGTGCCCATTTGCCGACATCAGTGCAAATGGTGCGGGACTTTTCTTGGAGATTCTTTTCTTGAGGAAAGAGGTTGTTGCTACGAACGTAGCTTTCGTCGATGCCGCGAGGATACAGTCCGGCTGCAAATGTTTCAGCGGAGAGGTTGAGTGCCGCTAACGATTCAAAAAGCACCTGCGGAATCGCGGATTCGTCTTGATAGGCGCGATGTTTTACGATCGCCGGCTCGGGGACTTCAGGGGCCTGTGGCGCTACGGCAGGAGTATCTTCCTCAATCTCGGGCTGGCGCAGGGCTTCGGAGATCGTGGCATGACGGACGGGGTAAGATCGTACAACGTAGGTCAGCGCTTCTAGAATATCAGTGTTCGCGCACGGTGCATTCAATGTCGTTGCAAGTTCGAAGTGCTGGTTAAGCACGTTCTCGTAACTGTCAACATCGGTTCCAAC
>JAFLCA010000266.1 GCA_017302875.1 Deltaproteobacteria bacterium | reverse complement strand
TCGAATGATCGGCGCATCTGGCATTGATTGCGCTTGCGCCGACGAAGCTAGGCCTAGCCCTGGGATGGCAAGCGCTGCAGACAGGAGCTGCGTGATCTTAGTTGAGGCTGCGGGAGATTTGGGTTGATTTACCATTTGCTGCGGCGGCCTTAATTACACCCACAACCGCCGGCACCAAGCCCGTACCCACCGAAGCTTCCCTCTTTCGAGTCGTACACAGACTGCCTGAACTTGGCGTCGAGAGGATCTGGATCGAAAGCCATTTGGGACTTGGCCAGGTTGCCTTTCTGCCACGGCTTTACCGGAGTGCATCCGGCGCAGGCCAGCGCCAGCGCCAGCGCAACGAAAACAACCCACAAGATATTGGTCTTCATATTATTCCCCCAACTTTTCTCCAGTTCGCTCTCGCATCAGCGAGAACCTTCACAACAAAGAAACTATGGCATGCTCCAGCGGCTCACGGTCCGATCGTGAGAATCCCGAGTGCACAATTCTGATCTTTCCTTCGCGATCGATCAGAAATGAACTCGGCATACTCTGTAAGTCATACATCTCGGGAGTAACTCCAGCGGGATCAAGAAGCGTTAGAAGCGAGACCCCCAACTCTTTGAGCATGGATTTGGCGTCGTCCGAATTTTGGTCGACATTTACCGCGATAACCTGAAAGCCGCGTTGTCCGTATTTTTCCTGCATTGATTGCAACCACGGCAGCGATTCCTTGCAGGGCCCGCACCAGGAGGCCCAAAAATCAAGTAGAATGACTTTCCCACGGTACTCACTCAACTTGGTTGATTTCTGATCAAGAGAATGCAAGGCGAATTCAGGCGATGGTGCCCCGGGGACAACCGCAAACACCGACTGCGCGGAAGATATGATAAACAATGCCGAGAACACGAGGCGCTTCATACTTCCCCCTACGGTCTATTTCGAAATGCGGTAATGTCCGCTCGCTGCTGTGAGCTCACGCTCAACCCGAGCATCGCTGACACGGTAGACAGCGCCGTGCTTATCTCTTGGAAACTTTTTGGCGGGCGACCGTCTGAGCCATGACAGCCGCTGCACAAATTAGCCCATGCAAAAGCGCCACTGGAGATCGTGCCGGTCAAACCGTTTGGAATTCCGAAACAGTGCGTGCGCCCGAGCTCATCGAAGCAGCTTCCCGGCGTTGGTGTCGGCGTCGGCCCTGATCCCGAAGTCGCTGCCGGGGTTGGTGTTGAGGTAGATTTTGGCTTGGGCGTCGCCGTCGGCAACACCCCGCCGTTATCATCGAGATCTTCTCGCGCCGGTGCAGCACCAGGACGATCGTCTTCATCCTCATTGGCAATTCCGTTTAGGTCGGCATCGTCATTTCCATCGACCACTTCGTCCCCGTCGGTGTCGGGGTTCTTGGGGTCGGTGCCCCAATAAGCCTCTTCCTCATTCGTCAGACCATCGTTGTCAGGATCCTTATCGAAGGATTCGCGCTGATCTTTCATCAATCGATGTTTCTTGCGGCTATACTCGAAGCCATCAATGGTCCCATTACGATTGGTGTCTTTGCGCCTTGGGTTGGTGCGAAAAACGTTAATTTCATCCCAATCAGAGACGAAATCACGGTCGCGATCCTTCTGTTTTGGATTGGCTTTGCCGGCGGCATAGGAATTCTCAGCGCTCAAAGGAGTGCGCTGCCCCAGTGAATGGGCGGACATCAGGGTAACCACTAGGGCCCCTACAAGTACTGGATGAACTACCGTCATTCCTCGACACCGCTAAGGTGAAGTATTCAACAGCAATTTTCTTGCCGAAATTGCGGCAACTGTATCGTCTAGAGGAATCAACTACTTAGTCCCAACACTGTGTTCCCTTTAGGCCCCCAATGCGGTAACTAGGATGAACATTACCCGGGCTACGCAGATCGACTCCTACTTCAACTTCAAAATGACGGTCGAATTTCGCCCGCAAAACCCCTAAGGCCTTATGTTGATTCGCAATCTCGCCAAGGTAGTAGTCGGTGCGCTGGCGCTTATTCTTAACCACGTTGCTACTGCCCATTCCGAGGACCCCAAGGCCCCTATTAAGGTTGGCGCAATCTTCTCGGTCAGCGGCTGGGCTTCAATCGGCGGACAGGTGGAACTCAACGCGACACAGCTCGCCGTCGAAGACGTCAACGCCCAAGGCGGCATTGCGGGGCGCAAATTGGAGGTTGTTTACGAGGACAACCACTCCGATCTTGCGGCAACCGTAAGTGCTTTCAATAAGCTCGTGAACAAAGACAAAGTAGTAGCCCTGCTGGGTCCAAACTGGGCTGAGTTTGCGGAAGTTGCCGCTCCCTTAGCAGAACGCTCGAAAATTCCGATGCTAACCGCCTCGGGTTTCAGTTGGACTTTGACGAAGGGGAAACAGTTCGTGTTCACCGACGTTCCTGATTTCAATGTACAAGTGCGCCCACTGGCAAAGTACATTCTTGGCCAACACCATAAGAAAATAGCGCTGCTGCACTCGTCGAGCACCTACTTTGATGGAATTTCGAGCGCGATGCGGGACACTCTCGCTAAGGCCGGGGCGCCTCTCTTTAAATTCGAGTCGGTGAACCCGAAGGAGACAGATTATCGAACTCTTCTGTCTCGTTTTCAAAAGGACGGCGTCGATGCCCTCATTCTGTTCCTACAAGAAGGCGGCGATCTTGCCGCCGCGTTACGTCAGATGAAAGCGCTGCGCTATGCGCCGGCTGTTTATTCCTATGATCTCGCGTACGACGAGGAAATCTCGAAAGATCGTCGCCTTGCGGATGGCGTCGTATTCTTTTCTTACACCGGAGAATTTTCGCCCGCTCTTCGCGAACGCTATCTAGCCCGCTTTTCGATGCAGCCTCCATGGACAGTTCCTAAGGCTTTCGACAATGTTTTTATTCTAAAGTCTGCCATCGAGAAATGCGGAACGCAGCCTGAAGCGATCAGGAATTGCCTTAGTCAGACCGACCACCAAGGTAGCTCCGGGCGCATCCGTTACTCGGTGAACGGAAACATTCTCGATGTCGGAGATATTACAGAATTAAAACGAGTAGTGAACGGAGAATTTGCCAGCGTCAATTAGAGGCATACCTCTGTAACGAAGTCTCCCTCTGCCTTAGCTATTCTCAGCAAGCAAAGATGCGATAGCACGCTCGGCATTCAAGAAAGTCATATACACTTCGTCTTTGGAAATCTGTTTTGCCAAGGCCTCGGCACGCGCAACTTCGCCGGAGTTAAGCAGCCTTCGCATATAATCAAGCGAAACCATGACTGTCTCTGGCTGCGCTTCCTGGGCTTTCTGTATTAGGCGCGCTCCAGCATCGGTCTTTAACGCCGCATCATACCGATGAGCAGCCAAGATTAAGTAGCACGACATATCTTCATCGAGCTGCTCCCCTTGATCGATGCCGAACTCTCCCGCTCGCAATGCGCATAAGAAAGCGCGGGTAGAGAGTCCGGTATCTAGCTTTTGCATCGACTTCCCGAGCGTGGCGTAATTAACCATCGCTGAAAAGCGCTTGAGATTTGATGATTTCTTTTTGACAGACTGCACCAGCTCAATCAGACGCTGCGCGCGATGGGATTCAAGATGCTTCTTGAGAATCTCCTCTCGACCACACTCGGCAATCTCTCGGCAACGCTTCTTATTCGCTAAGAACTCTCGAATGCGACTTGCAGCTTCGTCTACGTTCCCC
>JAFLCA010000265.1 GCA_017302875.1 Deltaproteobacteria bacterium | reverse complement strand
TTGTGATGGATACCCACTCGGAACTAACTGACGTGCGACTCACAGGCAAGGAAGTGCGGTTCGAAACCGCCTTCATGCTGCCCGAACAGCAAGCTAAACTCAGAGCGCAGAACATCCCGAGTACCGTTGCCACCTCCATTTCGATAGCGGCAACGAAGGTGCAATTGGATCTTAATTCAGCTTTCTTGACGAACCTGAAGATTGATACTTCCGCTGAGACAAGCGGCACTCTTAGTGGCTGCCATCTGCGAAGATGCTCCATTGAGGGAGAGAGCACATCGCTCACCTTCAAGGGTCGCAACAATTTGGAATTATGCAGCCGGTCGCGAATGGGATTCGGCTCAAGAGTTATTCCCGAGGCAGCGTACTGATCGCCGGCTCGAATCTATTTCCGTAGCGTCAGAAATTCTAATTCCCTCCACCGGCTGGTCGTGGAATAGTAGTTCTCGAAAACAATTCTTGCTGGACGCCGCAAACAACAAGCACGTATGTCCGTACCTCGACCACGCAAACTTTCCGACAACGAGCGAACGCTTCTCGCCGCTATCGCCGCAAGCGAATATATCAGCGCTGAAGCGCTGGCGAAACTAAGTGGACTGCGAATTCACGTGGTTCGCTACCTGCTCAGAATTTTCAATGACGAAAAACTGATTAGCAGATCTATATTCGTCGATTACTCACGCCTGGGCTCGACTATTTTCAACATGTTCTTCTCCGTCTCAGCGCAGAAGAGAGATGCTGTTCTTAAGTTTCTAGCGAACTATCCTTCCGTAACCTGGCTGACCGAGAATGGCGGAGAGCGCCGCTACGAACTCTCCATGGCGGTGCAGCATTTCAGCGAGCTACCCAAACTGACCGATCTGGTGCATGAAAAATTCGGAGTTACGCTTAAAAACAAGATCTGGGCAGCCGAAGTCGACTTCCATTTCTACGGGTACAAGCAGCTTACGAAGCCCGGAAAACTTCCCCCGCGCTATTCCATTTCATCTGCTGGAACAAAACTCGAGGTCGATGAGCTCGACCACAAGATTCTTGATCGTTTGCGCTCGGCACACTTTAGTTCTGAGAAAGATATCGCACGAAACCTTGGAATTCCGGCTTCGTCACTCTCCTATCGCATAAACCGCCTTCAAAAGGGCGGTGTCATACGCGGCCAGCGCTGGGTGATCGCGGTTGAAAAATTGGGATACGCCGAGTATCAAATCCTCTTGGACTTAGAAGCAGCTTCAAAGGACTTTCATCAGAGGTTCTTAAGCTGGAGCGCTACTCACCCGTCCATCCTGGCGTGCTTCCGTTGTTTTGGCGGATGGGAATACAAAATTCTGCTGCTCGCCCCAAGCGCCGAAGGTGCTTTTCAGTTCCAAGATGACCTGAGCTCAAAGTTTCCGGAAGTTGCCCAATCTCAGCTTATCCCGCGTCGTAGCTGGCTCAAGACCTTGGTGCGGGACGCTGACGCCCGCGTTCCTTAATAGGCTATCGCTCCAGCCCCAACACTTCCCCTCTAGCCGACAGCTAGCCCTATCCCGTATCGTCAAAAGACTAGCCGATTAAGGATAACGTCTTTCAGGAAAGTGCCGTATGACCCGCAGAATTCTTGCCGCCATTATCTGCCTCCTCCTTAGCGCTTGCTCGCCATCTCACAAATCCACCTTAGGTGATCCGCAGTCGCCTGGCTGTTCCGCCCAAACGTTAGAGCGCCTCTACTTTGGATCCGATACGCCCAAAGGGACTGTAACCGACCGGCAGTGGCAAAAATTTGTCGAGAAAGAAATCACACCCCGCTTCCCCAAAGGTTTCACCGTGATCGAGGCGAACGGCCAGTGGCTTGGCAAGAATCAGAAAGTAGTTCGCCAACGCACTCGCATTGTGGAGATACTACACAGCGCATCTAACGAGGAGACGCGCGCGATCTCAGAAATTCTAAGCACCTACAAGCAAAAGTTCGAACAAGAAGCGGTTCTCCGTTTGGTGAGAAGAACCATCGCTTGCTTATAAAGGTTCTGGTCGCCCTGGTTCGTTCTAGCCCTAGTGCGCCTATAAACGCCGCCTTTGATTAAGAACGCGGAAGAGCCTAATATTGCCGGAAATCTCGTTCCTCCACTAAGCGGTTCGTTAGTGCATGAGTAGAGCCCCTCTCTTACATTCGTTAATGGCTTCCTCCCAAGGAAGTCCATACTCCCTTCCAGAACCACAGACTCTCATATCGCATGTAGCCCGCAGCCCTGAACTGCGTCCGACGTTCTTGCGCTCTTTAGCCGAAGCACAGCTTCACAGCTCGGAGGCTTTGAGTGAAATTGCGGGGATAAACGGAGAGAAATTGCCCTCCCTGAGCCTGTCAGCCAAAAGACGGGCAATAGATACCGCTCTCGCAATTGCTAAAGCAGGTTACGCTGGCTCCGCAATTGAGTCAGCTCCCGCAGAACCAGATCCATACGGCGAGCTCAGTCGGTTAAAGCCCCCACCTCCAAATGTTATGCATGCCCTTCGGGAATCTCGCATATCGCCTGAACTACTAAGCGATGTCGCAGATTTAGTACCATCCGTTCGAGTCGAACGGGAGCGCGAGCAACACCGCGCACATCTGACCGCAAGCGTTGACGAGTCTCGCATAACGGCTGAACGACTGGCTGCAGTTCGCAAAGCCGGAGGGTTACGCTACGATCGCTTTGTCGAGTTACACCAATTTGGCCCGTCAGGCTTCTATTCTGAACAACTTGAAATCGCCTCCGATCTGGGCAAGGTTGCCGTGGCAACTCCGATGGCCCACGACCCGCAATACCGCGAGATGCTGGCTACGCATGTGCTTAAATCCCTCACCGCGTACGCCGAATCCCAGCGGCGCGCGGGCCGTGACTTCAGAACAGATCCTCTCGTTTTCGTTGAAGTTGGCGGTGGCGCGGGATATTTCAAACGCGCCTTCTGCGATCTCTATGATGACAGCGTGCGAGAAGGTTGGGCGGCTCCCCTACGCTATATTTCGATCGACATAAATCATTTTCAGCGTCTCGCGCAGATCCTTCCGGGAACTAGCGTCCAGGCTGGCAATGCGCTCGAAACAGGGCTCGCGCCTGAGTCAGTCGATTTCCTATTTAACGAAGAAGTCCCCGACTGTTTCCCCCATCGCTGCTTTAAGTGGGACGGCATGCTTGGCCGCCTAACCGAAGAAGCCTACGTGGTAGAAGGCACAGCGGGATTCGAATTCCAATTTAGAGAAGTTCCTCTTACCCCGGAAATACACGAAGTCGAACAGCATCTACGGCAGAGCGGGTACAAACTTGATCTCTATCGCTACACTGCCCTTGACCGCGCATTTTGGTCTGAAGCACAACGCGTCATTCGTCCGCGCGGCGTGCATATGTTTGTCGACTACACTCAAGAAAGTTTGTGGCGCTTTCGAGGCGATCAATTGGACGTTCTCGGCGAAGCTATAAATCTGATGTATAACGACATCACGAGAGGAATAGATCCCTTGTGGATGAAAGCGCTGGCGGTCGAAAACGGATTCACCTGCTCCACCGCCATTCTTCCAGATCGCCCGCGTTACCGAGGTGAAGAACGCGCCATCATCACGGCCATAAAGCGCCCGGCGCTGCGGCTTCCTTAGTTGAGCCTGCCTTGGGGCTGCTCGAATCTTGCGCGCCTAGTACGGTCCACTTCTCCTCCCACTCGCTGCCCATCCCTATCGTCTCTTCAGGGGAAACATAA
>JAFLCA010000264.1 GCA_017302875.1 Deltaproteobacteria bacterium | reverse complement strand
GAGCAAAACAAAATCGACCGCACCGCAGGCCAACATACGATTCTTGATAGTGTTGATGTCTTTTTCATCGGGCTGTGCCAGGTCAGCGGTACAGCAAACAACTTTGACATCATGATCGCTTAGCCAGCGCGTTACGGTGCAGCTATCGAGACCACCCGAGGCGGCTAAGGCGATTGTCTTTCCCTTTAAATCTTGGACTCTCATATGCTGCTACCTTTTCAAGTAATGTAATTCAAATTCCAAACAATAAGTCGTGGTTATGCCGCCTGCGAATGCGGAGCGAGGAATATTGCAAGCAATGCCTTTGCGATATGCAGCCTGCACTCGGCCTGATCGAACACTATCGACTGCGCTGAATCCATGACTTCACTGGTCACCTCCTCGCCGCGATGCGCCGGCAGGCAGTGCATGAACAGCGCTTTCGAATCGGCATGTTTCATGAGCGCCTTGTTGACTTGGTATCCCGCGAACACTTCCTCTCGTTGCGCCAGCTCTTTCTCCTGCCCCATGGAAACGAAGGTATCGGTATAAACGACATCGGCATTCTTCACTGCCTCAACAGGATTCGTAAGCACTGTCACAAAACTTCCACTCGCGCGCGCGAGGGCTTCCCCTATTTTCAGTTCTTCCGCTTTAATGGCATACCCTGGAGGAGTCGCAATCGAGAAGTCATACCCGACTAGTGCGCAAAGCTGCAATAAAGACGTCGCGACGTTATTGCCGTCACCGATAAAAGCGACCTTCAGTTTTTGATTGGGTCGCTTCCAGCGCATGACCATCAAATCAGCCAAGGCCTGCGTGGGATGGTGGCTATCGCAAAGGGCGTTGATCACCGGGATCTTCACGCTACGAGCGAGTTCCTCAATTACCTGATGTTCGTACACGCGCGCTACCAAGAGATCACAGAAGCGTTCCAAATTGCGTGCAATATCGGGAATGGACTCGCGCCCGCGCTCATTGTTTCCACTGGCCAGGATTTGAGAGCTAGAAAGGAATACCGCGTTGCCTCCCAATGACGAAGCCGCAACTTCGAATGCCACCTTGGTCCGCAACGAAGGCTTTTCGAATATCATGGCAACGACTTGGCCACCCAAGAGGTTTTCATGCCGAGAGCCCTTCTCATGCTTGGCGCGAAATTCCATCGCTCGGGCGACAATCCCCTCGACGTCGTCACGCGTCAGATCAGCAATTTTTGTAAGGTCGTCTTTCATAGCGCTCCAGGGCCAGCTTTGCAAAAGGTACGATATAGCACACTTGTGGTCTGACCACTATGCAAAGCTGCACCTTACGACCCAAGCTCAGTCAGCCGCGCGGACCAGTATTTGCCCTGGGTAGCACAGGCGCGGCCAATCCAAGTCGCGGCCTGCGATACCTCGGCGATGACTTCTTCATCCGCATTGACGAGCAAAAGGCCGCTGCCATTCAAACGATTACGTTGATGTTCAAGCGGAGTAGTGAGTAGGTCCATGACCACGGCGGGCACCCGTGACTCTTGGAACATTTTAATCATGGTGTTGATGCGGGTATAACTTTTGATCGGATACCAGAGCAGCAAAACAGCCTGTGGGCAGGCTTTCCATGACTCAATAAGCGCTTTCGGCACGGCCTGCCAGTCCTCCTTTCTGACCCAGGGTGGATCTATGAGCGCAAAGAGCTGACTGCCCTCTTTCGGTTCAATCTCACACACGCTGCGCAGTCCGGCGAGCCCATCGGTGCCAAACACTTGCGTTGAGCCGGCGACTACTCGGCTGAGCGCTGAACAAGTCTCCTCATGCGTCTCAAAACACTGCAATTGATCGCCGGGTTGTAGGTAAGGTTGAATCAGAAGCGGCGAGCCGGGATAATAGCGCTCCTTCTCAAAGCGAGGTCGAACAATGTCAAGATACCGGTCGATTGAAACATCCCCGCTCGGCACATTCCGCAGCAGCGCGCCGATCCCTTCCGTCCACTCGCCTGTGCCCTGAAGATGATAGCCACCGGCCCCGGCAAAGCAGTCTAAAATGCGCAAAGGTTTCGAAAGCTCGGTAAGTCGCTGCAGAACGGAGAGCAATACGACATGCTTCCAGACATCCCCGACGTTTCCCGCGTGGAAGCTATGTAGGTACTCGTTAGGAAGGGACTCTTTAGCGTAGCTGGGACTTTTTGCCGTCATATCGATCCGAGAGAAAATTCTTTTAACAACCATTAATATCCTAAGCATCTTGAAGAAAGTAGGGTTGCCTACGGTCCCCAGACACGGCGCGCGGGCTCTCGGCCTCACTGCAAGACCAGCTTCATAAGCCAGAAAAGAGGATTTGCCAGATTGCGCGAGGTAAATGCTTTAATTTGAGGTAGAACTATGTTACTTCAGCCTTAAGTCCCGATGTACCCGAGCAATTTGTACCTCGCTCGGCCCGAAGTGTTTGCATGGCAGCAGATCCCTCGCTTCAGCATACCCCTCAAGAGCTTCCCCCGGCGGGATCGCCCCTTAACTTCCCCCTTGAAAATCCCGCTCAGGCAGCAAATACCCGCAACCGTTCAGCCAAGGAAGAGCTAGTTGAGACCAGGATCTCTCAGCTCCTCGCCATTTTCGACAACTCTAAGTACAAAGACTGGCGTCCAGTTCGCACGGGCTTTCTCAAACAGGTGGCCGAGCAAAGCGTAGAAGCGCGAATGGAAACGGCAGGCTGGGATGCTCTAATTTCGACTCTCTCAAGAGTCGAGCGTCCTTTTTATCGCTATACCGCCCATCTAGTTTCAGGATTTGCTGCGCTCACCGACCTGACACGTCCTCCCGGAGATGAATCGCCCCTCTCCCCGCAAGAGTGGCAGAAGGTGAGCGACATGCTCGTTGAGCTGGATCAACAGCGCGAACGCCCAAAGAACAAACTTCTCAAGAAGATGCCGGAAATGCTTTTGAGGATCGCTCGCCTCAATCCTCCGGAAGAACTTCTTTCGAGCTACTGCCGCATCGGCGCCCGCGCAATCACCCAGGGATGCTCAGTCATTACGGTAGAGCGAGATTTACAAGTATTGACTGAGAACCTGCACTTCTTGCACCCCTCAGAGTATGCCCCGCTCACTAATCGAATCCTGCGGCGCTGCTCGGACGCTTGGGATTTTAAGACTTCTCTATCTTCGACTTGGGATATCGCCTTCTCGCAAATCGAGCGCCTCGCACAAGTGGGTATCAATCCACGACCTGCCTTAGAAACCCTTGGACGAGCCCGCATAACGGCTGCTCAAACGAAAAGAGAAGGACCGGGGCCAAACGTTCTAGAGGCTTTTTCTGAAATACTGGAAGCAAGCGCCGCGCACTGCGTCGTTTTGAAAGACCTATCCGGTCAGGCGCAGTCTGCTGCCGTATATCTATTGGCTGATTTGCGATCGTCCCGTGTTTCCCTTGGCATAGTTAGCGATCAAATCCTGCCCTACTACCGCATTAAAGGTTGGCCAATCACGGCAGTTCTACAGAATTTTGCTCCGGCGGGAGATTCTCCGCCTCTGTTGCGATTTCAGGAATACATCGTCGGGAGCGCCATACAGCCGGGCGTTTCACTTGAACTGTTTATCGGACGAGAGTTGCTCAATATCTCCTCTGATCCCGAACAGACAAATATTGTCTCGATGTACCAAAAATGTTTCTCAAGACCGGAGATCGCCAACCACGCGGTCTTGAAAGATACTCTCGCGTTAAACCGTCTTACGCCCCAGCTATTAGAGATTGTCACGCTTGGACTCCAACGCAAGTTCGACGTCGAGGCGCTAGCAACGTTCGCGAA
>JAFLCA010000263.1 GCA_017302875.1 Deltaproteobacteria bacterium | reverse complement strand
CCTGCCAAAAACCCCAGGTAGGGAATAATGGCCCCGAACCCGGCGATTACGGCCAGAAGAAACCAAAGCTCCACTCCGACTATGCCCAGGCCGATCAAATACAGCACGAAGAGAATGGTGCCAACGGTCAGTTGCCCGCGCACAAAGGCTGAAATATGTCCGTCGATTTCTCGCGCTATCTCGGCGACGCGCCGCCGACGCGAGGAAGGAAAGAGACTTAAAACCCAGGCATGAAACAACGGCAAATCCACCGCCAGGTAATAGGTAATAAAGGGCAGAAGTAGAAAGTTAAGGATGGTAAGTGTTACCGAATACCCCTGCAAAAGGGCGCTGCCGATTCCAGCAAGGAAGGCATGGATATTTTCGGAACTGAGGTGACTCAGAAGAGCGCCGGGATTTGCCAGCACATCTCCGCCGGAACGCATCTTGGCGGGAAGGCGCGAGCGCAAATCACTCAGAATTGGGCCGGCACGCTCGACCGCCCTCTGAAGATATTCAGGAAAATTGTCCGAGAGCTTTTCGTACTCACGAACGACCGTCGGCACAGCCGTGACGACGAGCAGACACAGTGCGATCAGAAAGAGCCCGCACAGAACAAAGAAACCGACACTTCGAGAGATTTTGCGGCGCTCAAGGAATCGCAGCATTGGGTCCATTGCGTAGGCAATGGCGTAGCCAAGCACGAGCATGGCTACAATTTCTTTCAGAGCGAACAGCAGCCACAGCACAGCGGCCGTGGCCACAAGCACCAGCACCCACCTGGGAGGAAGAAGGCTTTCTTTCGCGGCGACCTTATTCATAGGGCTGCGCGGGGTAGACGTTGTTACACGAAAGACAAGACGGGACGTCCGAAAATTTGCTCAACTTCATCACACAAAGCTTCTGAAGGCACGACAGAAACGGCACTTTGACCGCGATCCTTCAGCGCTACGGAGACTTCCGCCCCTTCAATCTCCAGCTTCACTTTAATCGGACAATTTCCGGCATGCCGGCGAAAGAGTGTGAGTAAAGGATCTAGCCGCTCTTCGAGCTTATCGTTTTCAGCGAGCACCAAGAGCCCTTGCGTCGCGCTGCGGTCACGCAGACCGGTCAGAGAATCCAATTTATTCACAATCAAGGTGCATCGCTCTTCGGAAACGTCAGGACGACCGATGCAGATGACCGGATCGTCCGCCGCCAAAATCTGCGCGACGTTACGATACACGTCCGGCCAAACTAAACATTCGATAGTGCCGAGGTAATCCTCTAGTACGAAACTGGCATAGCGATCACCCTTCTTGGTGTTCTTAAGCTTAAGTGCAGTCACCACACCGCCTACCCTAACCTCCGTTGCGCGCCCTTTCGAACGGACGTCCACCGTGTGAATCAGACCAAGACGCTTCAGATCCTTTTTGAATTTTTCCAGGGGGTGCCCCGAGATATACGTGCCCAGCGCCTCTCTTTCAAAGGTCAGCTTCTGGTTGACCGGCCACTCGGGGCGATTGGTCGACTTGCGCGGGATGGACGGAGCTTGCGTAGCACCACCGCCAAAGAGTGACATCTGGTTGGTGTCTTGATCTCGCTGCAAAGACTGTCCAAAACGCAGGACATCTTCGAGTCGCTCCATCATTTCACGACGCGTAATCTTCGATGCATCGAACGCGCCGCACTTAATCAGGCTTTCAACTACCCTGCGGTTGACGGCCTTCAAATCAACGCGCGCCACGAAATCTTCTAAATCAACGAAGGGCCCCTTCTCCCTTGCCGCGACGATAGATTCCACCGCCTTGTCCCCGATGCCGCTAACGGCCGACAGTCCGTAATGAATCTTGCCGTTCAAGACTGAAAAGCCCGCCATACTGGCGTTCACATCAGGAGGCAAAACTTCGATGTGCTGCTTGCGGCACTCATTCAAATTCTTAAGGGTCTTATCGCTATCTCCCATTTCATGGGACATGAGCGCCGCCATGAACTCAACGCCGTAATGCGTCTTTAAATAAGCAGTCTGGAAAGAAACCAGGGCGTACGCGGCAGAGTGACTTCGGTTAAAGCCGTACCGCGCGAAGGTTTCCATTTGATCGAAGATTTCAGCGGCCAGCTTCTTATCAATCTTCTTGTCATCCGCGCCTTTCAGGAAGCGCTCGCGCTGCTTGGCCATTTCCTCGGGGTTCTTTTTACCCATGGCCTTACGAAGAATATCGGCTTCTGCCAGCGAGTAGCCCGCCAACTCTCGCGCCAGCTGCATGATCTGTTCTTGGTAGAGAATGATTCCGTACGTATCGGACAAGGTGTTCTTCATCAAAGGATGAAGATACGTCACCGGCTCACGCCCGTGCTTGCGTTCAATGTAACGGTCGACCATCCCGGCATCGAGCGGGCCTGGTCGGTACAAAGCCAGAATAGCGACGACGTCGTCAAAGCTATTAGGCTTCAGACGCATGGTCATTTCCGTGATTCCAGTAGACTCCAGCTGGAACACGCCAGTGGTATTTCCCGAGGCGAGCAATGCGTACGTTTTGGGATCCTCGAGCGGTAACTCTTCAAGGACGATGTCGATGCCGCGACTTTCCTTGATAATTTTGAGAGCGGTGTGAATTACGGTCAGCGTTTTGAGACCCAAAAAGTCGAACTTTACGAGTCCGATCTTTTCGACGTACGTCATCGAGTATTGCGTAACATCATTGCCGTCTTTATCCACCATCATCGGCAACATATCGATGAGGGGGCGATCGCCAATCACGACTCCAGCAGCATGCGTCGAAGAATGTCGTGTCAGGCCCTCGAGCTTCATGGCCAAGGTAATTAAGTCTTTGCCCTCCGCCTTTGCGTAGTCAGCAAGACGTTTCTCCATGGTCAGGGCTTCGGCAATCGAATAATCGAAACCTTGTCGCGGAGCTGGAATAAGCTGGGCGACGCGATCTGTTTCCGCGTAACTCATGCCAAGCGCGCGGCCCACGTCTTTGATGGCAGCTTTGGCTTTCAACGTTCCGAACGTTGCAATCTGCGCGACATTTTCTTTGCCGTATTTGTCGACGACGTACTTGATGACGCGATCGCGCCCATTAATACAGAAATCGACGTCGATATCCGGCAGCGAGATACGTTCGGGATTGAGGAAACGCTCGAAGAGTAGTTTGTGTCGAATCGGATCTACTTCGGTAATACGCAGCGCGAAGGCTACAAGCGATCCGGCGGCGCTTCCACGCCCGGGGCCCACAGGAACTCCATTTTCCTTGGCCCACACGATAAAGTCGGCAACCACCAAGAAGTACCCGGCAAACCCCATCTTGTCGATCAGCTTTATCTCCAGCTCCAATCGATCAAGGTAGCCTTTCCGCATTTCAGGTTTCCAAGCCGGAGCTTTCTCCAGAACTTCCAAGCGACGCTCCAGTCCTTCGCGCGCCTTACCAGCCATCAAATCAATCAAGGGTTGCTCGTCCCCCGTCTTGAACTGCGGCATGTAATATTTCGAAAAATCGAACTTCAGATTGCAGGCATCGGCTATCAAAAGCGAATTCTCAATAGCTTCCTTACCGGGAGTCCAGTCGCCAAAGCCCTCGACCATCTCGTCATACGACTTCAGGTGTAGGTCTACTCCAACATGCCGCAAGCGATCAGGATCGGTAATCTGCTTTCCTGTTGATACGCACATCAGCACTTCTTGCGCGTAGTGATCGTCTTTGGAGGCATAGTGGCAATCGGTGGTCGCTACCAGAGGCAAGCCCTTGGACTTGGCGAAATGCGCGCAAACATCATTGAGTTTACGCTGCTCGGGAATGGCATGCGGCTGCACTTCCATATAGAAGCGATCGCGGAAGTG
>JAFLCA010000262.1 GCA_017302875.1 Deltaproteobacteria bacterium | reverse complement strand
AGGTAAGCCTGGATATTTTGAGAAGATGCCCTTGAGCGAGTCTTGAAAACGTATGTGTTCAGCCTGAAGACGATGCAGGTAGTCGCGGTTAGGCGCCTCTTGAGACTCGGCAGCTCCAAGCTGCATTCCAAAAGCCGCGTACTTGAGGGCCGCATATTCGGTGGTCAATTCATCTGAAATCTCTTCCCCTCTCAGAGCACTCTCGACAATCCTTACTCCGCAGCGCTCGCGTCGAACCAAAATTTCAGTATCCCCGCGCACTGACAAATCGGAGCGAGCTCGTAGAACCTCCAGGGCCGAAGGTAGCCCGAGCGTCGCTTCTGCGGCACTTAAAGCGCTGCCATCAAGATTGCTGCGGCGCACTATCTCTGCGACTACAAGCGCCGAGGTTCCGGAATCTCGCAACCGATCGTGGATGTGCAAGGCCGCTAGAAGAGCCGGGTCACCGGATAGTAGCGCCTGAGCAGCAGCCTCGGGATTCACCACCAAGAGAGCATCTGTCTGTTCAGCAGAAATTGCCCTGCCTGCGTAACCCCGATTCGCGACATCCCCCTGGTAGGCCCGCATTGCACGAGTTAGATCAGCCCCCGAAAGTTCACTCTCCAAACGATCACGCACGTGCTCGCCATACATTTCTTGGTACCGTTCGCGAATGATTCGCAATTCATATTGAGAACGATTTTCTAGCGAGCTAAAGACAAGTGCTTCGTCCGTTCCCAGCCCTTCGAAGGCAACACGCAGGTCACGCGCTGACTGATCGCAGCGCTCGCGCAGGTGCCGTCCCTCCTCACGAGCTGCGCTAAGATGCTGCGCAAGCAGTTCTTTAAATTCACCGCAACGATTGAGCAGGTCGCTCTGAGATTCGAGGTACTCGCGCAATTGGGCTTTGGCATTTTCTTCGCCGACCCTGCCCTCATTAACGCGAGCTCGCACTTGTAGTTCCCAAGCATGCTCCGTCACCAGACGAGCACGTTCACTGTCCTCGAACTGCCCGAAAGCCGAAATCAAGTGTCGGCTGACGGCGCTGTCGACTCCGAACTTGTCTCGAATATGGGCTTCAAAATTGCGGCGCTTCTCGTTTATGGCCTCGCGTTCATCCAGAGAGGGGCCATCTTCACGTGCCAGTAGCGCGCCACTCTCGCCTGCCAGCGCTCTAGCTGCCATCTCGGTACGCTTAACGGCATGCTGCCGAGCCACGTCCCAGGTATGCTCGGCGAGAATCTCGCCCTCCTGATCTCCGAACTCGCGCTTCGATGCCGCGACAAAAACTTCCTTGGCCGTCATGTCGCCCATGCGTAAAGCGGGCGCAATCGGGGCCCCTTCGAGAAGGGTGGCAATTACATCAAGTTTGGCAAGTAAATTATCTTTCGACTGCAGAGGACTCTGCTGTTTCTGCTCCGCGTTGCGCAGCGCTTCATCGCGGGCTTGTTTGAGTTCCTTGATGAAGGCACTCAATTCTGGATGTTGGCGGATCAGCTCCTCAATCTCCGCATCTCCTACCAGCGAACCTTTGTTCTTCTTGCCCTGACCGAGGGCCAGACTGAATATAAAATCATGCAGCTGAGCCTGAGGACTACTGGAAAGCGACGATCCCAGAGAAACACCTGCGAGTGGGTTCGTTGGGATCAGAGTTTGCGAACTTTCACGCCCCTCATTGCGGCGAATCGTATGCTCTTGCGCAATTTTCTCCTCGAGCGAGACTGGCTTAGAATCGCGAAGGCTGCGATTAAGGGAGAGCTCCGGCGTTTCAGCCCGACCAGGCTCTGAATGCGCTGTCGTAATGAGATCAGGAACCTTCACGATGTTAACCCTGTGCACAAACCTGGTCGACCTGCGCAACGCGCAGATATTGGCTACCAGCATTGTTATGGAGCGTTGAAGAAAGGATTGCGTTAGCCGCGCTAGGTCTAGAACGCTTATTCAGTGTTTGTTTATACAGTCGTTTTCGGGCTCGGCAAGCCGCATCGAACTACGTGGACATTACAGGAACGACGGAGGATATCTCTACTCCGACATTTCACACAGGTCACGGTGAACGCTCTACTGCGATTTCGACTTCTTTGAATTCCCACTTCCGCCAAAGGGACTGAGCACGGCACGCCCAATTCCGCCGAGAATATCACCGGTCGTTCCAATCACCGATTCCGCGGTAGTTAATCCACTTTTCTCGCGTAGAAAGGTCGACATATCTACGTTAATGGATACTTCCGGAATTTTTCCGGAAATGAGAATTGGAATATCAATCCGCCCCAGCCCGCCCAACAAGCTGGTAACCGCTTGCAAACCGCTTCCCAACATCCCCAGATTCTCTTTGAGAAAGGTTACACGTGCCGTGGCGCTTATGTGCCCTTCGAAATCGGCGGTTCCACTGCCACGAACAGAGTATGAGTCCCGCTGCAGTTCCATACTATTTATAATCACCAAATTCGGTTGAATCTGGAACTCGGCTCGCGACGACTGCGCCGGAGACTCAGGGCCATCGCCACGCGATGAGGATCCCTTGCTAATGCTAACCCCTGGGATGGCGCTGAGGGCATTGCCAAGCACGCGGGTCAAGTCAAACTTCTTAACATCACCTTGCAATACCTCGACACTTCCACTGCCTGTCGCGCTACGTTTGAAGTCTCCCCAGCGCGCATTAAATACCAAAGCAGCCTGCTTCAAGGTTCCGACGAATGCGCCAGCATCCTGCGGTGAAACAAGTGGAATAGCTCGGCCTGCATCGACGTTGCGAATGCTCGTAGTACTGCGCAATTCACGACGTCCTTCACGTCCCAACGAAACGCCAACCGTCGTAACGCCGCCAAAGGCGCTCAGCGTTGTGTCTGACAGCTTGAACTCGGCAGCAGTCATCTCGAAGGCTCCCCGCAACGATCCTGACTCCTTCTCGGCAATGAATTGAAGAGGAATTGCTTCGAATTTCTTAAGCGGCCCTGAGATCAGAGCACGAATAGAACCATTGATCTTTTGAAAATCTCGTTTCTGCCAAACAAGTGCGCCATCCTTCACGTTCATAGTTCCACTCAGCTCATAGCCTCCACTGCTGGGAAGCTTGAGACGAAGCGGCGCTTCTGCGCTGCCAATCTGTTTAATTTCAAGGTCGGGTGGATTGGTGGACCCCTTGGCCTCAAGATGTTGCAGCTTTAGAGCGTATCCGCTGAGCTGCGCGGTAGCATCAATATCTCCGCGCGCGTTTGCGCCAACGGAAATGGTCTTCAAATCAGCATTAACCTCTCGCAAGGTCGTCTCCTGATCGCTATAGCCGAACCCCCCAAAGGACATTTTGTTGGAAGAAAATTTCCAGGCGCTGCCGGCTATAAATAGCAAATCACCCTGCAACGACCCTGCGCTATATTCATCAGTGCCATTTCGAATGAATAAATTCTTTGCGGCGGAGTTTGCGGATACCTTTTGCAAAGAGGAACCGCTCAGTTGGACGGAAACATTCGTAAGAGACAAAAGCCCGGCCTTTAAGTCCTTCCCGTATGCAAAATTGGATACGCTTACATCACCCTGCACCGCTTTCGCATCGGTCAAACTGATTTTTAATTTGCCGGAAAGAGTCCCTTTCAAGCCAGCGGGCATGCCTGAGATGCCAAGCGACTTGAGCATCACGCCCAACTCTTCAAACTCAGCCTGTACCTCGGTGAGTTCGCTGCTTCCCTGTATCGGCGACTGCGCGGTCTCGACGTATTGAATAGAGCCCAGTCCACGCGCCCGAGAGTTGCCAAGCTGAATGCTCAAATCATTATAGCTGAGAGACTTGTCATTGCGCCCAATCGATATATTTGAAGCAGTAAGGACAAGCCCCTTATTCTGCAATGCGCACTTGATACTCAAATCACTCAAAT
>JAFLCA010000261.1 GCA_017302875.1 Deltaproteobacteria bacterium | reverse complement strand
CCGCGAAATTTTTTTGGGGATTCTTGCGCGATGACAGGGGCAGAAGTGTAGGGCGAACGCGCCGGGTCCCTATCGTAGCGGACTCCGATATCAGATTCAGATTCCGATAGCGGGTAGCCGTCAGCCGTTTGCCGAATCCGATTCTTCCCCCAACCTTCGCCGAACCCCCGTCGCTGCTTTCAATGGTAAGCATGGAAAGCGCTGTCATCCTCGCCACTGCGAGTGATTTCTGGCAGTTCGGAATCGAGCCGAACAAGCGAGAATCCACGCTTCGATTCTAGGACCGTCAAAATTGTCGAGTGCTCGGTAAGCAGTCGGAGGCACTCCTTCTCGGCGATAAATACGCTTCCTGGAGCGATCTTCTGTCTGCCGATTGTTTGGTACATGGCGACTGGAAATTTCTGTGCAAACTCCAACTCTAAAAGCATGATCATGCGTTTGCGCGTGGGCTTACTGCTGATATTGTCCTCTCCTCGAACGCAAACGGCTACCGGTGAGCCTACAAGCTCGGGGTGCTTACGGAGAATACTGACCGCGCCGTTGTCTGTGTGTGCGCGCAATCCAAAGACGCAGAAGGCGGCAAAGCAGGCGACGGAAGATCCTTTGCAAAAGACCGCGAAATGCCGACTGCGGACGCGAGAGCAGAGCGCCGCCAAATAATTCGCGCCGAATATCGTGAGCGTTAAAAAGGGTAGTATGAGGTATCGAGACTGATGCTCCACCAAAAGAATCACGCCCGCGGCGGGTGCTAACCAAGCGAGATAGAAGATTCGCTCCAGGCGCGCCGACGCGGCCGGGCCACACGGCGCGCCGCGCAGCTGAGCGCGTAGCGCTAACAAACCTACCCAGGAAAGCGGAGCGAATTCTAGAAATACAGCGCGCATCCATCGCGAGAGGTTTGTCCAGTAGTTTTTCTCAATGGTAAGCGGGTGTGCGATCTGATTCGAGAGCATGCGCTGAATCTCCACCTTTCCCGATAGCAGGAGCCAGCTCAAGCCGAGCAGGAAGAATCCAATCGTAATTTTAGAGGTAGCTAATTTGACGAAGCTGTCCCGTAGGCGCGCATCTATGGCTCCCAAGACCAGCATCGGGAAGAGCAGAAAGAAAATATAGGGTGGCTTTGATTGAAGCAACAGCAGGAGGCCGCATCCAAAGAGAAGAAGGTCTCTTTGACTCAGCGCTTCGCCTCGAATGGCATTCAGAAACCGCGGCAAGCACAGTAGGGCTGCGCAGAGGATCATGCCTTCAAAATTCAGATCAATAATGCCGCGCAGAAAGACTCGGTTGGCGCAGAACAAGAATAGGGCAACGTAGGCTGCGCGATGGCTATAGTATCGCGCGACCACTTTCCAAAGTAACAACAGGCCGCAAAATACGAAGATTGCAGCGGGCAAACGAGCGGAAAATGAACTAACACCGAAGCATTTATAGCTGATGGCCACGAGCCAGAGGAGAAGCGGGGGTTTGTTGTGGTACTGCGCATCTTTGAACTCGTCGTACAGCGGAAACCACGTGCCGCTTTGCTCGGCCAGATGAGCGATATGGGCATAGCGCACGCTGTCGACCCACAAGCTGCCTTGATGCACATGGCTAAAACAGGCAGCGGCAGCAAAAAGCGCAGCGGCAAGGAAAGCTCGAAAATGGGCGCTGTCTGCAAAACCACCGGCTTTCCAGCGCGAACTTGAGAAGAGTCCTAATTTCATTGGTCGCTTTAGTCCCCGAGATTCCGAAGTATTTGCGAGGCGTACCGACTGCATTAAAGAATAGCGCAGGGATTTTTTCAATCGATTGGCTGAGCCCGCCCATGACTTTCCCTTCCGTATATGACAGAATCCGAGAGCGGAGGGGGAATGACCAAGTGGCTCGTTAAGACCGAAGAATCGGTATATTCGATCGATCGCTTTCAGTCTGACAAGAAGACTGTTTGGGAAGGGGTGCGTAACTACCAGGCCAGAAATTACCTGCGGGCTATGCAGAAAGGGGACGAAGTCCTCGTGTACCATTCAAATTCCGATCCTACCGCTATCGTGGGATTAGCTCAGGTCAGGCTGACTGCGTTTGCGGATCCTAGTCAGTTCGACCCCAAGAGTGAATTTTTTGACCCTAAGGCCAGCAAGGAAGCGCCGCGTTGGTTCTGTCCAGAGTTTGGGTTTGTAAAAAAATTCAAGCGCCCCCTTAGCTTGGAGCATCTTAAGGGGCAGTCCGATTTGAAGGGCATGGTTCTGCTTCAGCGCGGCAGCCGCTTGAGTGTGCAGCCCGTGACCGACAAAGAGTTTACGTTGATATTAAAATTAGCTGAGTAGCAGAAAAAACTGCGGATGCTGTAGGAAGGGTAAGTGAATCGTATTCCAATTAAATCGGACCGTGATATCGAACTGATGCGCGAAACTTGCCGCATTACTTCCCTCATTCTTGATGCGGTCGGAGATATTATCAAGCCGGGCATCAGTACTGAGGATATCAACACCTTCGTGCATCGTATGACCCTTGAACACGGCGCGACTCCTTCTCCTCTCAACTACAAGGGATATCCGAAATCCGTCTGCACGTCGATTAATGACGTTGTTTGCCACGGTATTCCCAGCCCGCTCGTGGTGCTAAAAGCTGGTGACATTATTAACGTCGACGTGACTTCTTACAAAAACGGTTTCCACGGTGACTCGAGCCGCATGTATTTTGTGGGCGGGCGCGCCGCTTGTAGTGATGCCGCTTGCGAGTTGGTAGATGTAACGCTCGAAGCGCTGCAGGTGGGAATTGCAACCGTTAAACCTGGTGGGCACATTGGTGATATCGGGGCAGCTATTCAGGAATTTATAAGTTCGACGAAGCGGGGCTACGGAATAGTTCGCGAGTACACGGGCCATGGGGTGGGGCGGGAGTTCCATGAGAACCCACAAGTTATTCATGTCGGAAAGCGCGGTCACGGCGATGTGATGAAGCCAGGCATGACTTTCACTATCGAACCAATGATCAATATGGGCGGGCCGAAAACAATACTTTCTAAAGTCGACGGATGGACCGTTCGTACCGCCGACGGCTCTCTTTCGGCGCAATGGGAGCATACCGTTCTGGTAACTCCGCAGGGGCACGACATTCTTACTCGATCCAACTAGGCTGCCGGGTTCGCGCCGCTTAGTCTTGAGTTTTTAAGAAGACGAAGCGCTCCATGCCTTGAGTCTCCACCACCATACGGATTCCGCGAGACACATTGGCTTTATCGAGGGCATTGTTGACCTCAGAAACGGAGTCAACCTTCTTTCCGTTAACGGAAAGGATGATATCGCCGCGCTGCACGCCCGAGCTTGCCGCCAGTCCGTCAGGGCTCAGGTTCATTACCACCACGCCTGCGGATTTCTTCGTTCCGAGACGTTTTGCCATCTCTGGGGTGAGCGACTGTAGCTGCATACCTAGATTGTCCGCAGTGGTTTCTTCCTCCGTGGCTTGTTCTTCTTCTCCGCCCATTTGAGCAGGCTGTTCACCGATTTTCAGCGAAACGGTTTTACTCTCGCCCTCTCTGAAGAGGACTACCTCTACGGTTTTGCCTGGCACTAGATTGGCGACCAAATTACGAAGCTGCGTGCTGTTCGTAACGCGTTCTGCTCCGATTTGGGTGATGATGTCGCCTTGTTTGATCTCAGCCTTATCAGCCGGGCTTCCGGGCTGCACATCTCCAACCAAAGCGCCTTGCGTGCCGGAAAAATTGAAAGACTTTGCCATGTCTTCGGTTAAGTTCTGAATGCCCACTCCCAACCAGCCGCGCACCACTTTGCCGGAGCTGATAAGGCTTTTCATAACACCTTTGACCATGTCGATGGGGATGGCAAAACCGATGCCCATATAGCCGCCGCTGCGAGAGAAAATAGCGGTGTTTATTCCAA
>JAFLCA010000260.1 GCA_017302875.1 Deltaproteobacteria bacterium | reverse complement strand
TTCAAAGCTCATTGCACGCGATGGTGAAGGTGCTACCAAGCTTATTGAAGTGACCGTCACCAATGCCAAGAATAAAGAGCAAGCCCGCAAGATGGCCTTGAACGTGGTGAATTCACCACTCGTCAAAACGGCAATCGCGGGAGCAGATCCGAATTGGGGCCGCATAATCGCAGCAGCAGGCAAGGACCCCAGCTTGGCACTCGATCTAGAAACGCTGGAAGTTCACATGGCCGGCATACTGGTGCTTAAGCGCGGCAAGATTCAAGCTTTCAAGCGCGAAACTCTTTGCAAGAAACTCAGAGAGAAAGACGTGCGCATATTCCTTGATATAAAGCAGGGGAAGGGAACCGCAAGAGCCTGGGGCTGCGATCTTACTTGCGGTTACGTTGAGATTAATACCGAATATTCTTAAATCGTCGGAACTAGGAAGCGGGGCCATGAAAGGTACGCGCGTAGTCATTAAGTTCGGAGGCTCGGCACTCGAGGTGCCAGAGGCCGCTGCTACATTTGCCTCCGATCTTGTAAAAGTTCAGAGCACCGGCTACCAAGCGATTGTCGTGCATGGCGGAGGAAAGTCCCTGTCAAACCTCATGACTAAAGTGGGTCTCGAGCCGCGCTTTGTTGAGGGGCTGCGTTATACAGATGCAGCGACTCTCGAACTTGCGCAAATGGTTTTAGCGGGAAAAGCCAATAAAGACTTAGTGGCGCTTATCAACTTGGCCGGTGGAACAGCAGTAGGTCTAAGTGGAACCGACGGTCACACCTTCACTCCACAGCAGATACGTTCTCCGCAGGGAGCGGATCTTGGCTTTGTCGGTGAAATTGCAAACGTGAACCCTGCCTTGCTTCTTGAATTATTAAAGAGCAGTTTCATACCGGTTGTTTGCTCTGTAGGCCATGACAAGAACGGGCAGGGCTTAAACGTAAACGCCGATCATGTCGCCGCTGAACTAGCACGAGAGTTACAAGTGCAAGATCTCATACTCCTCACCGACGTGGATGGAATCAAAATCGAGGGCAAGCTCCTGCAACGAATCTCTTTCAAAGAGGGGCAGGCGCTTATTACGCACAAAGACGTCAGCGGTGGAATGCGGCCAAAAATTGAATACGCGGTGCGCGCACTCCTTGGTGGTGTGAAGCGTGCTCACATTGTAAACGCGGGTAACCGGGGGATTGTTGGCAAGATTCTGGCAGGTGAAGCTAGCAGCGGCACGACCATCGAAGCTGCTGTTTAATGCGCTAAGCGCCGCTGATGCCGTTGAACAGCCCGATTCTAGCCCCCGGCGTGAAGCCCGGGAATACCGTGGAAGGATCTACGCCAATCCATGCCAGACTCTCCGAGAATACTTGTCGATAGTCCACATGCGCGGGCAGCGAAGTAAATTTTCCGTTTCGGGCATCTGGATCCGGCGCGGAAAGCTCAGTGACCGTCGGTATACTTCCTAACACCAAGTCCGAGCTATTATCGAGCCCGCCGCCCAATACTAAAGTTACATTGCCCCAGCCGTGCTCCGTGCCGCTTCCACCGCTGATGGAGCGTCCAAATTCAGAAGTTATGATGACGATCGTTTTACTCCATACATCGGGAGCAAGATCCGCGCGCAGTTGAGAAAGATTCTGATTAATGTTCACGAGGCGACCGCCAAGCAAGTTAACCAAATCACTATGGTGATCGAACATCGATAACCCGATCTGGACAAAGCTTTTAAGTCCCTGCGTATGGTTGTAGCGAAGAACACGCGCAGTATCTGCAAAGAGCTGCCCTTCTGAATCGAAGGAAGTTGGATTAACCGAGGGGTAGGCGCCCGAATAATGTCCACTGATTGAAACTGCGGCAAGTTCCTTCACTTTCGGAATGGCGTCATAGAGACCGGCCATCTTCGTAGTCAGGGCCTGTTGATGCGGAGCGCCCGCCGGTTGCAGCGCAATAATCTGGCGGAGAACTTCTGCTGCACGACGCAGCTCAACATCTCCAGTGTCATCCCAATCAAAATTCTTTAAACTGGTTGATATATCTATAGGAGGAGCGCCACCATTAGCACGTTCAAATGTAAGACCGGGGAGACTTCCCATGCGAAACACTTGGTAGGGAGTGAAATTGCAGGTATCCATCAATCGAGCCAACCACTGAGTTCCACCATTAGCAGTGGTGACAGGAAGACCTGCCATAAGCGCATTCATTGATTCAGGATGAGATCGTTTGTCATTCGGCATTCCCACACATGAGATCAGACGCCCTTCACCTGCAGCGAGCATATCTTGCACCGAGAGTGCCCCGCTGACAGGTCGTACCTGGAGATTCTGATGAACTCCGAAAATGGAGTCTCCGAAATTTCCTGCAGCTGTGCGAGCGTGCATAACGGAAGCGCGTCGCGCCGAGAGGGCGTTATAGCGAGCGGTATCGAGGAAGGGAAACATGTAAAGACCGTCGTGAGCACCTTCAAGCACGATGTGAACAATGTGCGAGCCAGTTCCACCAGCGCAACTGCCTTGCGCAAAGAGCACCGAGGGGCGCAGAAGCTGATGCACTGCCGCCGCACAGCCGCATCCCAGCGAAGTTTTTAAAAACGAACGGCGTGAACTTTTCATCACAGTCTCACTAATAAAAGTTCTTGGGATGCATGCCCAAGATAAAGGACAAGCCGCGCAATTTCTCCTCTACCCGCGCTGCATTCCCTGGATTCCAAGTATCGTCACCTTGGCTCAGATAGTTGATAAGAAGAGTCCGTTCCTGAGCAGAGACGCTTAAATTGAACTTGGCAGTCATATGATCAACAACTTGGGCGGCTGTGTAGTTACCCCAAGTCCCGAATAAGGTAGTCCTCAAACTAACCGCCTCACCTGGCTCGCTGTAGGAACCTGTGTACGTATAGGTAAGAAGAGAGGCGCTGCTCTGCGCGGTCTTAAGAATGCTGAAAAGAGTTCGACCGCGGTTAAGCAGCATCTGCGCAGACAACCAGGTCTCTCCGTGGTTAGCCTTTCCCGGCTCCAGCGGATCTCCGCACATATGGAAGCCGAACACCGTAGCCGGCTCAAACATCGGCATTCCCAACGCAACCATCATCGGGTTCATATGCGCGAAGAAGTACATGGAATTCATCGGCAATTGCAGCGTGCGCAAAACATACGCCAAATGTTCCAGCGGCGATTTTATACAACCGTCCGTGGTCTCTTCAGTGAACATGGCTGAAGAGTTCAACACGCGGCGCAAGATTGCCTTCATGTCGTAATTGCTGGCGAGGACCGTTTGAGCCAGATCATCGACCAGAGCCTCAGGCGGATGGGGGTAGGCGAAACGACCAAAAATAGAGTACGCGATGCGGCGCGCAGTTGCTGGATGCGTGTACAGAAGGAGATCCATATATTGATCTGCAGTTGCTGAATGGCCTGCATCACCCGAGCTCGCGGTAACACGAAATTGACGACTTTCAGGTCGGGTTGCAAAGATCGAGATATCAGATCCGTATGCTCGAGAAACGGAAAACCGCTCGTTCATTCCTTCGTACCCGAGCCCTGTATTCGGATCTACGTTCCAATTTTTATATCCCGGCTGTGGGCCGTATGCTTCGAACCATGAATAGAATCCGGAGAGCAACTTCGCAGAGGAGGCGACATCTTCCTCATTATAGTTCGGCAAGGCGCCTGGTTTTGCGTCTTGCCCTTCTGGCGCATACATATCGAAACGGCCAACCGTAAACTTCTCGAGCATCTCGCGCCCGTAGTTGAAGTTTCCTGCCTGCCCAGAACCCCACTGATTAAGGCGATTATCCAGCGACCAGCCCATGGCCGTGTCGTAGTTCAGTTCATGCAGAAACTCGTCCAGGCTACCAAGGGCAAAGTCCTCGAGCTTCAGATAGTGATCTTTGATCGGATACATTAGGCCGACTT
>JAFLCA010000026.1 GCA_017302875.1 Deltaproteobacteria bacterium | reverse complement strand
GCAGTTGAAATGAGCGCTTGCGGCGTGTTGCCCTTGCTTCCGGACGCCCTGCCCTACCGAGATTTCCTGCAAAAGACCGGCTTACAGCCCTTCCGCAATTTTCATGATCTAAAGGAGCGACTGGGGCAGTACGTCATGCGGCCTGAACGCATACGAGAAGAAGCCGAGCGCTGTTACAACTACGTAAAGAATTTCCGGCTTGGGGAACATAACCGCGCGCGATTGCAGCTTTATTCGCAGTATATAAGCGGAAAGAGCGACACTTTTGAATGGCCTGTCGGAGCCGGATATCACGAGCTCACCGGCACAGCGCAGGACAAGACGGCGGTGCAAGAAGCACTTGCCGTAGCCGATAGCTTCATGAAATTGCGCCAGCCGGGGGACGCCTTGCGCACCCTGGAAAGACTCATCGACAGCAATCCTGATATCCCTGAATTGATTCTGGCCCGTTTGAAGATTCTCAAGAACACCGCCGACGTGGCTCTAATGGCGCAGCTCGAACGTGCTGAAGCAGCCTTCCCTGCCGATTTGCGTTTCACTCTTCTGCACGCGCAATGGGCTCGCAATGAGCAGGAGCTACGAGACACCTGGAAGCGCGTCGTAGAAACTCTGCGCAGCAATCCGCTCATCTACCAGAATTTTTTTCGTCCTCAAACCCTGAAACTATTTCAAGCCTTCGCGCAGGCCAGCCCACAGCTCTTCATTGAAATCGGAGAGGCGCTACTTGGAATTTTCAGTGATGCAGCAGAAATTCGATTCTTCCTCGCTCACCAATATGAACGGCGCGGAGAGTATCGGCTCGCGGCTGGTCACTTCCGCTGGCTTCGCGATACGCGCAAACTGTGCATCCCCAATACAGCGACGTTACAAAGCATCGATGGCGGGTACCTCGAAGCCTGGTGCGAAGCACTTGAAGCTCGCGTCAAAGGCTCCTAACTCGCCACGCGGCGGCCCCTATGCAGAGGCCCGTAGATTGCTTAGGATACCGACAAAGTTTTTCAGGTGTTAGATGCTTCCGTTATTCGAAGTAAACGTCGGGCTGGAATGGTCACTACTTGTGGCCGGCTTGCTGCTCATGTGCAGCGTGGTTGCCAGCAAGGCCTCGGGGCGACTCGGCATCCCGGTGCTCGTCATATTCATGACGATTGGCATGTTAGCGGGATCGGAAGGACCGGGTGGAATCTATTTCAATGATGCAACCTTCGCGAAGAACCTTGGTATTATAGCGTTGGTATTCATCCTCTTTGCAGGCGGACTCGACACACAGTGGCGCCACCTCAAGCCGATTCTGTGGCCGGGCTTGGCCTTGGCCACCGTGGGAGTGGCAGTGACCGCGGCTCTCGTTGCAGGCTTCGCCCACTATGCTCTGAATTTTACATGGATGGAGGCGCTGTTGCTTGGCGCGGTCGTCTCGTCCACCGACGCAGCCGCAGTGTTCGGTATTTTGCGCGCGCAGGCGTTGAAGTTGCGCGGCCACATCGCCCCGCTCCTGGAGCTTGAGTCTGGCAGCAACGATCCAATGGCTGTTTTTCTAACCGTGGGGTTGACGGGCCTTGCCCTGAACTCGCACGCCAGCGCCGCGCACTTGGCCCCCGAGCTTGTCATCGAACTCCTCGTAGGTGGTTTCGGCGGATTCCTAATCGGCAGATTTGCTTTGCAACTGCTGAATCGGATCCACTTGGATTTTGATGGCCTCTATCCCGTGCTCACGATCGCAGTGGCTTTCCTGTCCTATGCTGGAATTCAAGTGATAGGCGGGAACGGCTTTTTGGCCGCATACGTGACAGGGGTAACCGTTGGTAGCAAGAACTTTGTACATCGCCTCGGCCTGATGCAGTTTCACGAAGGCCTAAGCTGGCTAATGCAAATCGCTATGTTCCTTTGTCTGGGGCTTTTGGTCTTCCCTTCCAGCCTCATCCCGGGTGCCCTGCCCAGTATTGGCTTAGCCTTCTTCATCATGTTCGTGGCCCGTCCTTTTGCAGTACTCTTAAGCTTGCTGCCCTTTCGCAGCATCACCTACAAAGAGAAAATGTTCGTGAGTTGGGTCGGCCTGCGCGGCGCTGTTCCGATTGTGCTCGCAACGATCCCTCTCACCTCGAACGTTCCTGGAGCCGAGAAAATCTTCAACTCAGTTTTCTTTATCGTGCTCCTTTCGCTGCTCGTGCAGGGCATGAGTCTACGACGGGTCGCGCTCGCGCTTGGCATTATTGCCAAGGAAGACGCTGCTTCAGGCGGCGAGCGCAAAAGCTCTCCAAATATGCTGGAGGTTCTTATCCCGGAGGGATCTGCGGTCGCCGGCAAATCGGTGGTCGAACTGGAACTACCAGATTCAACACTGCTGGTCTTGCTTACGCATGGAAATGAGTCCAGCATCCCGCGAGGTGGAACCATTCTTCGCTCCGGCGATCGTGTTCTCATCCAACACAGCGGCAACGACAAGGAGGCAATCCTCCGGCTGTTCACATCGATCCCGAAATAAAGAGCTCTTAAACTAGGATGCTTTGTTGTCGTTCTTCCAAGTTCCGGCAAAGTCTACGCTACCGTCAGGTTTGTATTGGGTGCCTTGACCATTGCGCTGATCATTTTCATACGAACCGACATACCAGGAACCATCAGCATTCTGCATAACACCGAGACCGCCGAGACGGTCGTCTTTGAAGCTCCCCGTATACTTAGATCCATCATTCCAACTGAAAACGCCGATCATACGCGTGCCATCCTTAAACGACCCCTCGAACTTGCGACCATCGGCGTACGTTATCAAGCCGTGACCTGTAATATTGTCGGCGCTCCACGCACCTGTGTATTTCTGGCCCGAATCCCAAACGAAGGTACCTTGCCCCTCACGGATTCCATTTTTAAAGGCGCCCTCATACGTGCCTAAGCCCGGGAAGGACATTTTACCAATACCGTTCTGACAGTCCCCACTCACGCAGACATTGGAAGCGATCTGTGCTTTCGACTCCGCTGAAGCTCCATTCGCATTTGCGGCAACTTGTTTTCCATTCTGCCATTGTCCCGAATAAGAAACCGAGCCGTCAGGATTATATTGAGTCCCCTGCCCATTCTGATTTCCCGCCTCCCATGCACCGACGTACTTAATCCCACTCCCCCACGAGAACGTTCCCATTCCACTGCGAGTGCCACCCTTAAAACCACCTTCGTACTTGTCTCCATCGGCGTAGACATAGGTGCCGTAGCCTTCTTGGCAATTTCCCGAGACACAGCCGGTGGCGATCATCTGCCCCTTGGCATCTTTCACCATCGCGATTTGCTGCCCATGATTCCAGGTGCCATTGAACGACTCCTTTCCTTCAGCATCGTAGAAAATGCCTTGGCCGTTCTGATCGCCGCGCTCCCAGGTACCGACGTATTTAGTTTTGTTGGGCCACACGTAGGTTCCTTGCCCATCGCGATAACCTTCCTTGAAATTCCCCTCGTATACGCCGCCATCGGAGTATGCCATCTTGCCCGGCCCCTCCTGACAGGTCCCGGCAAGACAGTCCGCATACGCGCTGGTCAGCATCATAAATGAGGCGGCAAGGGCAGAAAGAATCGTAAACTTCGGCTGAACCATAACAAGCTCCGTTAAAGGTGGGGTGGCCCTGCAGCAGTTAAAAACGGTGCGTCGATGGGCCTAATCTAGGCTGACTTCGCGAAATATTAGCAAAAGATGGCACAAAAAGGACATCAGAATCTGAACGCTTGTGTAGCGTCCGAAGCGCGAACATAATTAATGGATATGAATACGAAAAGCATACTGAACTGCCTTGCCTCTGCGTTTATGCTCCCGTGCATGGCGTTTTCTGCAAATGCGCAGGCGCCTGACAACGCCAGCCTCGCCGCAGACCTCGCCACCCTCAAAACGCAGCTCTCTGAGATGCGCAGCGATGTCGCCGAAATCAAAGACTCAGTCGCTTACATCCGCAAAGCCTTCGAGCAAGCCCGCGAGAAGAGCGCTCCCGTACAGAAACAATCAACAAAACTTGACTCCAGCAGCAGTGATGACTTCGTGATGGGAAGCCCCGACGCTCCGATAACGATCATGGAGTTTTTCGACTTCCAATGCGGCTTCTGCGCAAAATTTAACAAGACGACCTTCCCGCAAATCAAGAAACAGTACATCGATACCGGCAAAGTTCGCTTCGTGTTCCGCGATTACATTCTCTCCATGCACGCGATGGCCGTTCAAGCGGCCTCACTCGCAACCTGCGCTCAACGCCAGGGCAAATACTTCGAAATGCACGAGGTGCTGTTCGAGAATCCCGAGCTTCTCGGTCAAGCCAAATTTCAAGATCTCGTCATGAAAGTACCGAGCATCGATATCGAGAAGATGGAAGCCTGTTTGCAGGAACCCGATCTGAGAGTCGATATTACCGATGACGGCCCGCAGCCGAGCGTGGAAGCTCGCGCCGACATGGTAGAGGGTGACCGCATCGGTGTGATGGGCACACCGGCCTTCTTTATTGGCAAGACGGTGCCTCCGGGTCAGGAAATGAGTGGCGTCTTTATTCGCGGCGATCAAGAATTCAAGGTCTTCCAGAACGCCATCTCCGACTTACTAAAGTAACTTTCATGAGCACCAGCGCAGCACTGTTCCAACGCCTCCTTGAGGTCATTGCCAAACTTCGCGATCCAAAAGACGGCTGCCCTTGGGACTTGCAGCAAACCCATGAATCGCTCAAGCCGTACCTGATCGAGGAAGCGTACGAAACCATCGATGCAATCGACAAAGGCAAGCATGACAAGAACTACGCAAAGCTGTGCGAGGAGCTGGGCGATGTTCTGTTGCAAGTAGTGCTCCATAGCCAGGTTGCAAAGGATAATAAAGAGTTTTCGATTGACGATGTCGTAAAGGGATTAACCGAGAAACTAGTGCACCGTCATCCTCACGTATTCGGCGACACCAAGGTGAGTTCTGCTCAGGAAGTAACTCAGAACTGGGAGCGCCTGAAAGCAAAAGAGCAGCCCAGCGCACACATTTTGGCTGGGCTTCCGAAGAGCATGCCCGCCTTACTTAAGTGTCACCGCATCGGAGAGAAAGTCGGCCGTATCGGCTTTGATTGGCCTGATAGCAAAGAAGTGCGCGACAAAGTGCGGGAAGAATTAAACGAGTTCTTGGAGGCCGATGACAAAGCGCAGCGCGACGCAGCGCATGTTAAAGAGGAGTTGGGCGATTTGCTGTTTACCCTCGCACAACTGGCCCGCAAGATGGGACTCAACGCTGAAGATGTGTTGATTGAAGCCAATGACAAGTTCTGTGGTCGCTTCGCGCAGATTGAGGCCTTAGGTGAGTACCGCCTCTCTGAAAAGACACCGGAAGAGCTTGAAAACTATTGGCAACAAGTGAAAGCCAAGGAAAAGGCGGCTACCAAGAAAACTCAACCGAAATAGGAAAGTGCTTCGCCCCTGTTGATGGCAGTCGCTCGAAACTGCGCACTCCAAGTTTTCGGTACAACAGGTGATCGAAATTCAATCGCCACAGCGCCCCAGAGGCGTCCCAGGTCCGATAGTATCCAAATCCGGCCATGGCATCGCGAAGTTTTCCAGCGTTGCGAAAGCGCTTATAGGAACCTGAGAATTCCGAGGCATTGAAATTACCAAACACCAGCAAAGGTCCAGAGGTCTGCCGCAGGGGCGTCGAAACACGTCGCACCGAAAGACGATGCAAGTAAAAGCTTTCCCGTTCAAAAATTTCGGGAGCCTGAAATAGAATCAGCGGCAAAGTTCGCTTTTCATCAAGCGCGATTTGCGTCGAAATGATTGGTGGCAAAAGTTCGCCGACAGAAGTTTGAACATCACCCGTAATCGGAAAGCGGGAGTAGAGCGCCGCGCCAAAACCATCCTCTCGCGGAATCTCCCGATAATAGGGATAGACCTGCGTAAGCCCCAAGCTCACAAGAGCCTCGGACGAAGCACCTAGCAGACCGACCACGTCAGCGGACTGACGCGCAAGCATCGTCCCCGTTTCCTCTACACTTTGCTTTCCAGGGCCGACCGTGGCCAGAACCACGCGCAGCGAATGCGTCATCTCCGCAGCCACCTTACGCGGCGGAAAGAATAGAAAGCTGCGCAGTTGATACAAATACTGAAAGGAAAACAGCGCCAGCAGAAATACAGAGAGCAAACGCGCCGGCACTCGCAAGCGACGACCAAAAAGCAGCAGCAGCGCTATCGTCAGCACATGCAGCACGAGCCAGTATGCACCAAAATTGATGCTCAGTTCCTGAAACCAAAACCAGGTCGGTAGTTGATTATTAGCGGAGAAGAAAATCTGCGTGAGAATAGCCAGCGTCAGGCTAACGCGAAGGATCAGCATGCAACTCCGAGCACAGGGACGGACACGACCATGCCGAACTTTACTCTCAGTCGTTCCAGTTCAAAATCCCCTTGCGCCAAACGTAGACGAGGCCAACCGCCAAGATCGACATGAAGAGGAGCATTTCTACGAAACCGAACATGCCGAGTGAGTCGAATTCAACGGCCCAGGGATACATGAAGATAACTTCGATATCGAACAAGATGAAGAGCATTGCCACGAGATAAAAGCGCACATTGAAGCGCTGATCCGAAACATTGCCGACTGAAACCGATCCGCACTCGAACGGGAGTTGCTTGGTGTGGGTTCGATTTTTTGGGCCGAACAAAGAGGCCAACGTCAGCATCGTGACAAGAAAACCGGCGGCAACCAGCATCAGGATGAGTACGCCTTCATATGAATTAACGACTGACATCAATGCACCTTTACATAGAGAGGGAGCAGCTTGGCTCACCCTTACTGTTTAGCCGGAAGTGGGCCGAGCGGCAATCACAAGGCTTACAAAGAATACACCCGACAAGATTCGAACTTGTGACCCCCTGCTTAGAAGGCAGGTGCTCTATCCGTCTGAGCTACGGGTGCAGATTTAAGTCATTGTGACCTAATGGATTTTCCATAAAAGCCTGTAAAGGTAAATACAGGCACTTGGATTAGTCAGAATTAGTCCGCCCGCCTAGCCTACACAATCAAGCTCAAGAGGTAACTATCTAATCTCACTAATTAATCAAAGATTACTTCCCAGTACAAAATGTCCTGGAGCAATGCCACACGCGGAGCAGATTAGTGTATAACGATAGCTAGAACAATATTTTACGTGACAGGAAGTCTCGAAAAGTATTTTGCGCTCTCTGACGTATTTCTTGCGGGTCGCTACGACCGTCCAGCAATGCACGGGGAAAGCGCGCAAGAACCGAGGTAAAGGGATGTACCAGCCTTCACATGAGATTGAGGTGTTGTTGTGGTGACGTCCTTGAAACCGCGGGTAAGCCATAAAGTGCGAGCGCCAAAGCTCTGCGCTACTCGCCGTTCCGGACTCTCCCCATTTCAACTCATCAAGGCACGAAAAACACCGCTGGGTGGATTTCGTAGGTTCAAACACATATTTTCATAGGTTGTACGGAGGTTCTTTATGTCAGCAACAAGCACTTCGAAAGGTTCAACTCGCGAGAATAGACTCGTTGGGTGGCTCATCTCGTACGAGATGGACAGCAAGGGCAAGTCCTTCGAAATTCGCGCCGGACGCTCGCTCCTTTCTTCCGATAATGGACAGGACAAACGCATCATCACGGTGCGCGAGCAGAGCATATCCGCACCGCACGTGGCGCTCAGCGCTTCACCGCGTCATAAAGTAATGGTACAAGATATTTTTTCCGAATTCGGCACCTTTCTAACGAAAGGCGCCTCCGGCAAAGAGCAGGAAGTCCAGGGACCGACTGAGCTGGAACATGGCGACTGGCTGCGAATCGGAGACAAAACTCGTTTACAGGTGTGTTTAATCGATGGCCCTCGCCGGTAAGAAACGCAAGATCTTTGACGGACGCTACGAGATCCTTTCCATCGTGGGAAGGGGCGCGTGCAGTGTCGTCTATCATGCTCGGCATGCAGTTGCGCCGTCCAGCGAAGTCGCGCTCAAAGTTCTCCTCAACGAGAAAGATCAGAAGGCTAGCGGTGAGAAGCTGCGCAAAGAAGCGCTGGCGATGGTTTCTTCGCGCCACAAGTACGTCGTGCGCCTCGATGACTTTCACTCAGTCGGAGAGCTGTGCTACCTGTCGATGGAGTTCGCACCCGAATCAGACTTACGAAAGTACGCAGCAAAAACGGCCGGCAAACTAAACCCAATTCAAGCCGAGCTGTTCCTGCTGCAGGTTGCCGAAGCTTTGGCCTTCATACATCGCGCCGGCATTGTGCATCGCGACATCAAGCCCGACAATATTCTCGTCGTGAACGCAAAAGAGATCCGCTTGGCGGACTTCGGCGTGGCCGTGCTACCCGGTGAAAAATCTTCACTCGCAGAACTGCAAAAGGGAGTCGGCACCATGGACTACATGGCGCCCGAGGTTCTCGAAGGCAAAATGTACGATCTAAAATCGGACATTTACGCGCTCGGCGTGACGTTCTACGAGTTGCTTTCCGGTACTCATCCATTTGCAAATGCGCCGCTCGTCGAGCAGCTCAGCATTCGCAAGGACGGAAAATTCCCGCATTTGCGCGAATTGGCACCCGCGGTTCCCACGTATTTATCCAACGTCATCATGCAGGCTATGAGCTATGAGCCTTCCGCGCGCTTCCCTTCTACGAAGGAACTCGCGCAAGCTCTGCTCGTGAATCGCGGCAAACCCGCGACGACACCGGCCGCATCAACCAACGCAGCGCCTTCGCCCGCAGTTCAAACTCCAGCAGCAGCGACCGCGCGTACAAGTCCGCCTCCAGTAAGCACTACGCCAACTGCCGCTGCGGCAACAGCTCCTTCGGCAGCAGTATTAGCGGCAATTAAAGCCGCATCGAGCAAGCTTCCTCCTTCTTCACCGAGCGCCAAGCCACCCGGACTTTTGACCGGCGACACGCCAGAAGCACGCCGCGCCGCTGCCAGCGCGCTCCTCGGAAAGGCCTCCACCGGCACTCCGACCGCGTCCGCAGGCAACACGGCCCTTGCGCAGCCGCAGGCTAAACCCTCACCCGCTCCGACTTCTCCCACTACCAAGACAACAACAAGCGTTGAACAGACCAGCACGGTGACGAGTCCAACACCTACTCCCGCAGCGCGGCCAGTAGCGTCACCAATGCGCGAGGTGTCTCCTACGCAGATTATAAGTCGCGCCACCGTCAATGAGGTAACCTCTGGCAAGAAGGAAGGCGGAAGCTTACTGTCGCGAGCGTTCGACGCCTCCGCCGCCGTCAGCGAACCGCAACAGACCAAGTCCGAACGCAGTAGCGAAGGTCTCGAAAGTTCGCCCCCGGCAGTCGATCCGCTTGCGCAAACTCAACCGATCGATCCCCGCGTAATGGCCTCTGCAATCGCAGCAGCTGGCAAGAGTGAAACAGCGGCACCGACCATCAAAAGCCCGACTTCATCAGAGAATGCCAAGCCGACTCAGCTTATCACGCGCGATCTGGTGAATCAGGTTCGCCAGGGCATGAAGAGTGAAATGAAGCCGCAAGCCCGCTCTACGAAGGCCGAGCCGCGCAAGAGCGCCGCGCCTCAGCCGCAGCAACCGAAGAAAGACCTGGCCCCGGCAGTGATTCCCGATCAGAAGAAAGATTTGTGGAAAAAAGATCCGAAGAAGTCGCGCTACATGGCGATCTCGATGGGCATCCTCTTGGTCATACTGTGGTTCGGAAATATTTTCCTGATTAAGAATTATCACATTGGAATCGGTAAATCGTTCTTGGGATACGAAGAAGAGATCGTTTCCCCGATTCCACAGTACTCGGCGGCGGCTGTTGATTTTCCGGCTATCCCCTCAGGTATGTACTCCGGACTTGTGCGCAACTTCGCTGGCGGGCGCACCGTACCGCTTACGATCATCTCGTTCGGCGAGCAGAAGAAGGTGGCAGTCATCTTGGGCCTCGAGGGCTGGACACCTGCGGTGGCAAGCTTCGATCCAAATGCGAAGAAATCCGACGGAGCAGCAAGCTTGCGTATTGTATCAAACGGCTTAGTGCTCAACATGACCGGGCAAGGCGCGGGCAACGAATTAAGCGGCACGTTTGAGGACGTTATTACTGGCGATCAAAGCGCGTGGCATGCTACACCTGTTACACACTAAGCCAGCGTTCTGTTGTACGGAGCTTTCGTTATTTATGTCCCGGCTTTTTCGCGCTTCCCTTATTCTTCTAGTGCTGCTCAGCGCAGCTCCTCGAAGCGCGTTCTCCGCTCCCAGCGATGTCGCGCCCGTTGAAGTTTTCGTTGAAGAAATGGGGCTACAAAACATTCCGATGCCCGGCACCCCATTCGTCATCAAAGCCCGACTCAGCAACACGAAAGACACCGAACGCCGGATGCGCGCATTTGTCGTTCGTGACGGTCGCGTCAGCGATGTGGCTCCTCTGAAAGCATATTTGGACGAAAACGATCAGCCGACGTACGAAATACAGATGCACTCTCCCCTTGCCGAGCTTAGCTATCAGCTGATCCTGTATAATCCGGATGGAAGCTTTTCATCGTCTCCGCGCGTTTCACTTCGCCGTCCGTGCGTCCCTTACATCGATCTCAGCAAAGTTAAGCTTGAGCCGAAGAGTCAAGGCGAAGCGCGACTCGAGACGCTCATTAAGTTGTCGCGGGGGCTCGAGCGCGAAGTTGCGGGGTACGACGCCAGCCTTAAAATCCTCGAAGATCTTTCCGAGAGGCTGAAGCAATAACGTGAATATTCAGCGAACTCTTATACTATTCGCATTCGCACTCTGCACTGCATCGCTGCCTGCACATGCCGCGGATGAACCTCAATCCAGCACCATCCAGGTTGACGTTTCCTCGTTCGTCGAGCCGGCAACCGCAGTCGGACTGATCATGTCCGGCGATAAAACGATCCAGCGCCTCAATCCCAAAATCGAGAAAACGCGCCCAGGCACCATCACGGTCAGCTTCCCGTACCAGCGCTCCGAGATTAACGAACATTCTGTTGCAAGCGCTCTGGTGGTCTCCGACAAGGGCGAGGTGGTATTCGGCAACGTGAAACCGATCTACGGCAATGAGTTCGATCAATCACTCGGAAATATTCCGTTGTGCAGCGAAGATCAAAAAGTTTCGGCCTCGCTCGCAAGTCAGGCGTCTTTGCTTGAGGAATTATATCGCATCCGCTTGAAACGCCGCGATCAGGCGAAATCTCAAGTTGCCGAGGCCATGCCTGCCGATTTCTTGGCCCGTTTACAGAAGCTCGAGCGCGGATTCGGACTAGCGCGCGAAAAAGAGCTGAATGCCGATTTGCCGCCGTTGGAACTCGTCGATCGGCTCTCGCGCTTGCGCGACGCCTTGAGAAATTGGGAGAGCAAGGCTGAAGTGGTGGTTACGCCGGAAAGCACTCCAGTCCCGACTGAAACAGAAGAATCAAGCGCCGCTGCTACGGTAGCAAACTAAGAATCCGCTCAGCGCAGCTGCACCTTCACCATGAACACCCCCAAGAAACTCGATCACGCCTTCACCAGCAAGTACTGGTCGTGGACCTACCTTGATGCTGCTGAACTTCCGACGTCCCTGTGCGAGGCGCTGGCGCAGAAACTTCCGCATCTCAGCGCGGCTTCGTGGCCGGAGCGTTTTCGCTTGGGAGGGGTGTACATAAACGGTTTGCCGGTTGGCTCCGATACAGCGCTGCCCCTGCCCTGCAAAATCGAATACTACGAACCAAAATTTGAAATTGATGAAGCCGCCTCGTTCTTTCCCTGTTTCTCCGATCAGAACATCCTCTATCGCGACGACGACATGATGGTGGTTTTCAAACCAGCCGGAATTTCCTGCATGCCCGCGCGCGACCAGAACGTCTTTCACCTCAAGGCGCAAATCGAAGAGTATCTTGGTCGCGTTATTCACATGCCCTCGCGCATTGATATGTCAGCGCAAGGTCTGGTGGTCGTCAGCACGTCGACGCGCATGCACAAACACTTACAGCACGCCTTTCAGTTTCGCCGTATCGAAAAACGCTACCTCGTCGGCAGCACGCGGAGACCGAACTGGGACGAGTTCTCGCTGGACGCCCCGATCGGCAGAGATCCGGAGCATCCAGTGCTGCGCAAAGTCGACGGCACGCGGGCCCTCCCATCGCTAACTCATTTCCGGGTTCTAGAGTCACATGCTGATGGCCGCACTCTATTGGAAGCCAAGCCGCACACGGGACGCACCCACCAGATTCGGGTGCACATCGCGCATCTTGGGTATCCCATTCGCGGTGATAAATTCTATGGCGGCGACGATGCCCCGATGCTGCAACTTCTTAGCTACAGCTTCAGCCTGCCGCACCCCTTCACGCGGACGCAATTAAGCGTAACCGTTCCGCCACGGCTCTTGCCGGAGTGGGCTAAAAACTTCAATTGGACCAAGGCTGCGTAGCAGTTTTCCCTCGTTTACCCTGTCGGAATTCCAGAACGCGGATGCCTGACTTTATATTTCCAAGCAATCATGATAGTTTCGCTTAACTGTCAGGTATAACTCGTAATTCAGAACTTATATGACTACACAATCTCGCGATCTAATTGTTTGGGGTTCCGGTCCAGGTGGCTATGTTGCTGCAATTCGCGCAGCTCAATTGGGCAGGAAAGTCACCATAGTCGAACGCGAAGCGCTCGGAGGTGTTTGCTTAAACTGGGGCTGCATCCCTTCAAAAGCATTGCTACGTTCCGCGCAGCTCTATCACGACATGAAGCGCGGCTCTGAATTCGGCTTCGAAACGGGACCGCTCAAAGTGGACTTCCCGAAGATCATCACCCGCTCGCGCGACGTCGCCGGCAAACTCTCAGGCGGCGTGAGCTTCTTGATGCGCAAGAATAAGATCGAAGTTCTGATGGGCAACGGCGTGCTCGAGAGCGGCAAGAAACTCACCGTCACCGATCAAGCTGGGAAAGCCACCACCTACTCTTTTAACGATATCATCATTGCCACGGGCGCTCGTCCGCGACCGCTGCCTGGAGTAGAAGTCGACGGCGACGTAATCCACACCTATCGCACGATTCTTGATTACCGCCGCATGCCCCAAAAGATGCTGGTGATCGGCGCGGGCGCTATCGGAATCGAGTTCGCTTACTTCCTCAGCACCTTAGGCACGCAAGTTACGGTCGTCGAGATGATGCCGCAGATCTTGCCGCAGGAAGACACGGAAATCGCCAACGGCCTCGAGAAGATCCTCAAGAAGAACGGCATGATAATCAAGACGGCCACTGCCGTTGCCGATCTTAAAAAGACCGGCAAGGTAGTAAGCGCCACCTTGAAAGGCAAAGACAGTGAAGAGAAGTGGAGCGGCGACTGCTGCTTGATCGCAATCGGCGTCGTTGCCAACACGGAGAATATCGGACTTGAGAAAGTCGGCATCAAAATGGATCGCGGATTTATTGATGTAGACGAATTCATGCGCACGAATGTTCCCAATCACTACGCGATTGGCGACGTGGCGGGTGCTCCGCTGCTTGCGCACGTTGCAAGTCACGAGGGCTTAGTAGCTGCCGAGTACATCGCCGGAAAGTCAAAGCATCCAATGCGCTACGACAACATTCCGGGCTGCACGTACTGCCAGCCGCAGGTTGCCTCAGTAGGTCTGACCGAGAAACAAGCCCAAGAGAAAGGCATCAAATATAAGGTCGGCAAGGTCCCCTTTTCGGCAATCGGCAAGGCTATTGCTATCGGCGAACCTGAGGGCATGATCAAAACCATCATCGACGAAGAAGTTGGAGAGGTTCTCGGCGTGCACATTCTGCATTCCGAGGCGACGGAACTCATTTCCGAAGCTGCCATCATTCGTTCCCACGAAGGTGTGGCTGCAAGCGTTCTCGACACAATCCACCCGCACCCGACACTGTCGGAGGCCATGATGGAAGTTATGGCAGTCGCGCTTGGGCGCCCTGTTAATACCTAATGGAGACCGGCACAGCGCTCGAAGTTCGAAGACTGGGCCTGCGCCCCTATCAGGAAGTATGGGAGTTGCAGCGCGAGCTGCAGAAGAAGCTGATTGCTTCAGAGGCACCAGAAACTCTCCTGCTTTGCGAGCACCCCCCTGTTATCACGATTGGTCGCAGCGGCAAGAAGTCCAACATTCTGGTCGCTGAAACTGAACTGGCGGCGCGCGGCGTAACCCTCTTCGAGGTAGAGCGCGGCGGAGACGTCACGTATCACTGTCCCGGGCAGCTTGTGGCCTACCCGATCATCAATCTCAGCACCAAGAAACGCGATGTCGGCTGGTACATGCGAACCCTCGAAGAAGTCGTCATCCAGACCCTGCAAGAGTTTGATATTAAAGGCCTTCGTGTCGCGGGCAAGACCGGCGTATGGACTCAACCCACGGAAAATGCTATTGATTTCAGGCTTCCGGCAGCGCCCGCGACGCTAGAGTACCAGGCCAAAGACTTACAGAAGATCGCCTCGCTCGGTGTACGCATTTCGCGCTGGTGCACCATGCATGGCATTTCTCTCAATGTTCGCGATTGCAGAGAAGGGTTCAGACTGATTAATCCCTGCGGGTTCACCGAGATTGAAATGAGTTCAATCGAACAAGTAAGCGGCGAGGTTGTTTCTATCGAAGCCGTTCAGAGCATCTGTATCGAAAGGTTTGCAAAGCTCTTTGGATTTACCGACTTAGTCTATCGTCCGTAACCGTTGTGGAGAATGTGCATGTCTCGTACTGAAGAATTGGGTTCGAATGTGAAGCAAATCGGCAGCGCCAAGAAGTCATCGGTAAAGCGCACCGAGACTCATATCAATGGGTCAAACGGAGCTCGTAAGACGAATTTATCCTCAGATCAATTGCTGCGCGCCTACACAGAAATGGTGCGCTCCCGCTTGGTCGACGAGAAGACCATCGTTCTGTACAAGCAGAACAAATGCCATTTCCAAATCGGCGTTGCCGGGCACGAAGCCGTGCAGGTCGCTGCCGGTCAAGTGTTCCGTGCCAACAAAGATTGGTCTTACCCCTACTACCGCGACATGGCTTACTGCGCCACGCTCGGCATGACCAATCAAGAGTTCTTGCTGATGGCGATGAACAAGCAAGACGATCCAAACTCGCATGGCCGTCAGATGCCGATGCACTATGGTCATAAAGGCCTGCGCATCGTTAACCAAAGCTCTCCGACCGGCACGCAGTTCTTACAAGCAGTCGGCTGCGCCCTAGGCGCTAAGATGAAGAATCTCGATGAGGTTGTGTACGTATCAGCTGGTGAAGGCACTTGCTCGCAGGGAGATTTCCATGAAGCCCTGAACTGGGCCGCTCGCGAAAAGCTTCCGGTCGTATTCCTCATTCAGAACAATGAATACGCCATCTCGGTTCACGTTTCAGAGCAACTGGCCGGCGAAAGCGTTGCCAAACTCGCTCAAGGATATGAGAACCTGGAATCTCTCGATATCGACGGAACAGACTTCGCGGGATCTTACGCAGTCCTCAAGAACGCGCATGCTCGCGCTCTCCGTGGCGACGGCCCCACTCTGATCGAAGCGCGTGTACCGCGACTTCAGAGCCATTCAATTTCGGACAATCACCTCAAGTACCGAACGGAAGCAGACATTGAGGCCGAGAAACAACGCTGCCCAATTGCTAAGATGCGCAGCTACTTGATAAAGGTCGGCGCAGCTTCCAAGAGTGACTTGGAAGCGATCGACAAAAAATTGAAGAGCGAGATCGACGCTGCCGCAGAATGGGCTGAGCAACAGCCGGACTGCGATCCCGCAGATGCGCTCTCACACAACTACATCAACCCCGACCCCAGCAGCGGTATCACAGAAGCTCCCGCCACTGGCGAGGAAACCTATTTGGTTGACGCGCTCAACCACGCTCTCGACGAAGAACTGTCCCGTAATCCGGACATGTACATCTTCGGTCAGGACGTAGCTCACGGTAAGGGCGGAGTGTTCACCGTTACTTCTGGCCTAACTGCGAAGTATGGCAAGGAGCGTGTCTTCAATGCTCCCCTCGCTGAGAGCTCTATCGTCGGTGTAGCCGTTGGTATGGCCACTCGCGGCTTGAAACCCGTAGCTGAAGTTCAGTTCGGCGATTACGTGTGGACAGCCATGATGCAGATTCGAAATGAGCTGGCGATGATGCACTATCGCTCGGGCGGAGACTTTGCCTGCCCCGCTGTCATCAGAATCCCCGTCGGCGGCTACATTCACGGTGCAGCGTATCACTCGCAAAATATCGAAGGTACGTTCTCGCACTTCCCTGGACTGTTTGTGGTTTATCCGTCAAATGCTACGGACGCCAAGGGACTGCTCAAGGCTGCCATTCGTTGCCAAGATCCGGTCTTGTTCTTGGAGCACAAGGGACTGTACCGACAGGTGTACGCCAAGGGCCCGGAAGGCGATGCCAATTCCTTAATCCCACTTGGCAAGGCCAAGGTGGTCAAGGAAGGCACTGGCTTAACCATCCTGACCTGGGGCGCTATCGTCAATAAAAGTTTGCTGGCAGCCAAGGAACTCGAGAAGGAAGGCTACTCTGTCGAGGTTATCGACCTGCGCACCATTGTGCCGCTTGATATCGAGACTATCTTCAACAGCGTTCGTAAAACGAACCGCGTGCTGATAGCTCACGAAGACGTCAAGTTCATGGGCTTTGGGGCCGAAATTGCTGCACAGATAAGCGAGCAATGCTTCCGACATTTGGACGCTCCGATTGGCCGCGTAGGAATGAAATACGCGGCTGCCGTGGCACACTCTTCGTTCATCGAAAATGTGGTGCTACCGCAAAATGAGGATGTGCTGAAAGCCGCTCGCGAGGTATTAACGTTTTAACTAAACAGTCCAGCAGGGCTGCGCAGTCAAAGATTCGACTTGAAGATAGGAACATTATGAAAGTAGACATGGTCATGCCCCAGATGGGTGAGTCAATCGCCGAAGCCACCGTTTCAAAGTGGCGCAAAAATGTCGGAGACCGTGTCGAGAAGGACGAAGTCATTCTCGAAATTTCGACGGACAAAGTCGACTCTGAAATCCCCTCTCCTGCCAGCGGAATTCTAACTGAGATCCTCTTTAAAGAGCAGGATGTCGTTCCGGTGAAAACCAAGATCGCTGTAATCGATACGGCTGGCGGTGCTGCGGCTACGCCGGCAGCACCCGCTCCTGCTGCAAAGCCGGAACTGCGCGCCGTTCCTTCGCCAGCTCCAGCGGCTCCGCGCGCGGCACAGCCAACAGCGGCACCGGTTGCTGCAGCCAGTCACGCCAAGCACTCTGACTCCGATCGCTTCTACTCCCCGCTCGTAAAGAGCCTGGCCGAAAAGCACGGCATTCCACTTGCTGAGCTCGACAGCTTGCAAGGCTCCGGTCAGGGTGGTCGCGTCAATAAAGAAGATTTACTGGCGTACATCCAAAATCGCGGCTCGCAACCCGCTGCCACCATGCAAACAGCGGTCAATGCACCGAGCTTCCAAGCTGCCCCGGCGGTTCACACCGCTTCACGCAGCACTTCGGCACCTGCTGGAATGCCGAACATGGATTGGGGCGATGATGGCACCAAGGTTGTCCCCATGGACAACATGCGTCAGGCCATTGCCGACCACATGGTGCGTTCGAAGCATACCAGCCCGCACGTCTACTCCATGCAGGAAGTGGATGTCACCGCGATTTCGAAATGGCGCGCTAAGCACAAGAACGAATTCCTCAAGCGCGAGGGATTCAACCTCAGCTTCACGCCGTTCTTCTTGGAAGCAGCCGTACGCGGCCTCGTAGAATTCCCGTACGTAAATTGCTCGCTCGATGGAAAGAAAATAATTCTTAAGAAGCACGTCAATCTCGGCTGCGCCGTGGCACTCGGAAATAGTGGATTAATCGTTCCGGTTATCAAGCGCGCCGAAGAAAAGAATTTCGTAGGATTAGCGCGCAGCTTGAACGACTTGGCGCTTCGCGCTCGCAATAAAAAGCTCCTTCCCGACGACGTCGCTGGTGGCAGCTTCACGGTGACAAACCCGGGAGTATTCGGAACAATTATCGGCACGCCGATTATCAATCAACCACAAGTAGCCATCTTGTGCCTCGGTGCTATTGTGAAACGCCCGGTGGTAATCGATGACATGATTGCGATTCGCGAAATGTGCTATCTGACACTTTCGTACGATCACCGCATCGTAGACGGCTCGTTGGGTGGTCAGTACCTCGCCTTCGTTCGCAACTACCTCGAGAACTGGGATTCAGAACGTACCCTCGCTTAATCGAGACAAGCTGTCGTGAGAGTTGTCGCCGGAACTGCCCGTGGGAAAAAACTATCGGCAGTGCCGGGCGATAGCACGCGCCCGATTCTCGACCGCGTAAAGACCGCGCTCTTCGATATTTTACGTCCGCACATTCAGGGCATGCGCATCTTGGACGTCTTTGCCGGAAGCGGCGGAGTCGGCATCGAAGCACTCAGTCAGGGAGCTGCGCACTGCACCTTTATCGATCTCAACAACAACGCCTTTAAGACGATTAAGCAGAACCTTGAGGCCACAAAACTTGCCGCCCAGGCAGCCGTATACAACACCGATGCTTTTAGTTTCTTGCGCCGAACCACCGAAACTTTCGATCTCGTGTACATCGCTCCGCCGCAGTACGAGGGCCTGTGGATTGAAGCGCTGCGCACCTTGGCAGAACGACCGGAACTAGTGTCGCCGCAGGGCATGATCGTGGTGCAAATCGATCCTAAGGAATACGAACCAGTGGCTTTGGCAGCATTTAGCGAGGAGCGGCAGAAGAAATACGGCAACACCCTCTTGGTGTTCTATCGCCGTTAGCTTTTAATATCGCCGACGTAAAATTGCACGTCATTGACGACGGTCTCGGCATCCACAAAGTTTCGAAGACGCCGCAGAATTGCTTCCTTCTGAAAGCTCAGCTCCTGCGCCCAGGTGGAGGTGGAAACGCGAACTACCAAGGCGCCGTTACGAAAGCATTCCGGGCGAGTCCGCTCGGCCACATCAGCGCCGACGATTTCGCGCCAGTGCAGCACGAATTTATAGCGGGCAATATCTTTATCGAGGCCGAACTTGCGTAAGGCCGATGTAAGAACTTGTTGGATTTTCTCGGGGCTACTGCGCCGCACAAGCGCAGGCTTCGCATAAGGCGATCGATACGTATTACTTGGAGTCGCCATTGTTCTTCGCCGCTTTATCGAAAATGAAAATCATCTCATCGGGGCGAGCCATACCGAGCTCATTGCGAGCTGCTTTTTCCAAGACGCGGTTATCGTGCTGCAGGCCGTAGACATCGCGCTTCAGGGTAGAGACATGCGCATTCAGCTCGCTATTTTTCTGCTGCTGGGCAGCGAGGCTCTTCTCGAGGGACTGCATACGCCCATAGCTGTCGTCGCCAAAAAGCGAGAATAACGCAGCCACGAGTGCACAAAAGAGGATAATTCCTGGAGCTAAACATTTCATGTCACTAAGATAAACGTTATTGAATTTGCTGGCCACAAGTTTTACACTTTAGAACACTTTCTGTCCATGTAGAACGGCGTTTATAGCAACCTTCATCTCCCGGGATTCCAGCACTATGTCCATGTCGAGCAAGCAAAGTCATATCTCCAAGATCCAAGCCTTCGAATGTCTCGATTCTCGCGGGTACCCTACGGTAGCCGCGACCGTTGAACTCGTGGGCGGTGCAATTGGCACCGCCATGGTCCCCAGCGGCGCCTCCACTGGAGAATACGAGGCGCATGAATTACGTGATGGCGATCCGCAGCGTTATTTCGGAAAAGGCGTGCTTAAGGCCGTTGATAACATAAACTCCAAGTTGGCCACTGCACTTGCCGGTTACGACGCGCTGGATCAAGGCACGCTGGATCGAAAACTGATTGAGCTGGACGGCTCGCAAACTAAATCAAATCTCGGCGCAAATGCGCTGCTTGGCGTAAGCTTAGCAACGGCGCATGCCGCTGCCGCATATCGAAAAATGCCTTTATTCCAGTACCTTGGAGGAATCAACGCGCACAAACTGCCGGTTCCCCTCGTAAACGTCATCAATGGCGGCGCCCACGCTGCAAACTCTCTCGACTTCCAAGAGTTCATGATCGTTCCTCATACTTCCAGCACCTTCTTCGAGAATATCCGCGCTGCCTCGGAAGTCTTTCACTGTCTTAAGAAGATCCTGCTCAAGAAAGGGCTGGCAGTCGGACTGGGAGACGAAGGAGGCTTTGCCCCAGACCTGAAGAATCCCGGCGAGGCGCTCGATCTTCTTGTCACGGCAATTAGCGATGCCGGATACGATCCGGGCGAAGATATTTCAATCGCGCTCGACGTCGCCGCGAGCGAATTCTATGACGAGAAGTCCGGGAAGTACGTCTTCAAAAAGAGCAGCAAAGAGGCATTCAGTTCCGCCGAGATGGTTTCCCTCTACCAAAGCTGGCTCCAAAAGTATCCGCTCGTCAGCATCGAAGACGGACTGGACGAGAATGATTGGGACGGCTGGAAATTGTTGACCGAGAAAATCGGCAGCGAGGTTCAGCTTGTGGGCGACGACCTCTTCGTAACCAACCGTACTCGCCTGGCGCAGGGCATCGAAGCTGGCGCAGCAAACGCCATCCTTGTGAAGCTTAATCAAATAGGAACTCTCTCCGAGACTCTCGAAACGGTCAACTTGGCGCACTCGAATTACTATCGCAGCATCATCTCGCATCGCTCCGGCGAAACCGAAGATACCACGATTGCAGATTTGGCTGTGGCCCTCGGCTCTGGCCAGATTAAGACTGGCTCCGTTTGTCGCGGCGAGCGAACTGCCAAGTACAACCGACTGCTGTGGATCGAAACGTACCTGGCCGGCGCCTCGATAGTTGAGAACCCGTTCATATAAGACCGCTGTGTCCACATTTCGTGCCTATTTGCTCTCTATCCTCAGCGCCGTCGTCATGTCGGTGGCTTGGTGGTTCCCGGGGAGCTCAAGCTGCGCGGTTTTGGGCTGGTTATCAACTCTGCTCTTGGTCGCGGCAGTGCGCAGCCCCGCCCTGTCATACGGATCCATCAGTGTTTACGGATTCATAACGAACTGCCTAGGTTTCTACTGGCTCTTTGCAACCATTAAAGGCTTTGGCGGTTTTGACTACTTCGCCGCTTCACTCATTTTTCTGCTCTTTGTCGTGGCGAGCGCGAACCAACAGCTCATTTTTCTTTTTCTGTATCGACGCCTGCCTGGCTTTTTTTCGAAATCGGCACTCGGCATCGCCTGTGCTTGGCTGACCGCCGAGCTCATCTCAGTGCGTATTTTCCCTTGGTCTCTCGGGCATACTCAGTTGGCTTTCCTGCCTCTTACTCAGATCGTTGATGTGCTCGGCACACCAACCCTGGCTTTCCTTATGCTGTGGTCAAGCGAAGCGGCGTGGCGCTTGATCGTTGAAAAAGAGCGTAGACGAATCCTTGCTGCGCCTTTCGTTGTTCTGGCAGCCTGCCTGATTTACGGGGCTGAGCGTGTCAGTCATTTCTCGACTCCGCTCGCGGACAAAGTGGCGGTAACCCTTATTCAAGCCAACATTTCCGTCGCTGAAAAACACAACATAAAGTACTTCGAGCGCAACAAAGAACGTTACGTCGAGCTCAGCACCGCTGCCGCAAAACCGAACTCTTTAGTCATATGGCCTGAGTCCGTTATTACTGATTTTATTTTCGATGGCGTCAATTCGGTAACGCAGGATCGCAGACTCCCATTTCTGGGAGACAATGTCGGACTATTGGTGGGAGCACTGACCTACCGATCCCAAAGCGAGATATTCAATAGCGCCCTGGCAATCCTGCCCGATGGCAAGATCGCTCAGCCCTATCACAAACGCATCTTGATGCCGTTTGGCGAGTTCACCCCTTTTGCTTCGACCTTTCCGTGGCTCAAAGAGATCAATGCGACCGCCGGGGAGTTTACGCCTGGAAGCGCAGTTTCGATTTTTGATTACCGCTTCGACGATCCAGCTCGCAAGGCGGCTAAGGTTTCGCCTCTTATTTGCTATGAGGATATCGTTCCCAGTCTGGGCCGCGCCGCGACGGAAGCCGGCGCAAATGTTCTCGTCAATATTACCAATGACGCCTGGTTTGGGGATAGCGTTGCGCCGTACCAGCATCATCTCATTGCGGCGTTCCGTGCCGTCGAGAATCGTCGATTCCTCGTACGCTCCACCAACTCGGGGCTGACCGCTATCGTCGATCCCCTGGGTCAAACCGTTGCACAATTAAAGCCGTTTTCAGACGGAGTTTTGAATTACGACGTTGGCCTGCCACAAGAGCGTAGCCTGTATACGAGCCTTTTTGGGGACGCCCTGTGGTGGGCGCTTTCCGCCCTCGTCTGCCTGTGTGGGCTTCTAAAACTGCCGAGTTTCCGTCAGAAAGACCACGTTTCGGCCTCCCGCAAAAACGTGTAGATTGAAGAAACTTTCCTGAGTTCCGTTTAAAGGCAGGTGCTATGCGAATTCTCCGTTCGACTCTCCCCCTCATTCTCTTTTTGGCTGCTTGCAGCAACCCACAACCCGGCCCGGATAAGACCATCGCCGGAGCCGTGCTCGGCGCGGGCTGGGGAGCGGGCGCTGGTGCCGTGGTCGGTAATCAGATCGGAAACAAGGGGCCTGGCGCAGCGGTGGGAGCAGGCTTCGGAGCGGTCAACGGAATACTCGTTGGAGCTGGGTATGATCTCAATGAGAGCACCCAGATACGCGAAGAAGAAGAGCTCGCCTCTCTGCGTGTCCAAAATGCAGTCAATCAGCGTAGCCTTCAACAATTACAGACCCGTCTCGATCGCGCTGTGACCACCGACGTCAGTGGCGGCGTGTACCAGGTGTTTTTTGATACGGACGCTACAAGTCTGAAGTCGGGAGCCGTGGCCAATTTGGAGATTATCGCGGACTCGATTAAAACCAGCCCTGCCGCCTTCGTTATCAATATCGCTGGACACTCGGACGATTCTGGAAATCCCGAGTATAACGATCGCCTAGCAGAAGCCCGCGCGCGTACCGTGAGCGCATACCTTGGTCAACGCGGCATCAGCATGGATCAAATGATCGTAAAGAACTTTGGCGCGCAGCGTCCGATCGCGACGAACGCTACCCCTGAAGGGCGTCAGCTAAATCGGCGCGTGGATATATTTATCTCGCGCGACCGCCCAGCCGGCCAGTAACACGAGCAACTCGCTACCAGTGCACTTTATACAGAATCTGTGGGGAGATGGTGCGGCCGTGTTCGTAGCCTTCCTTCCATTCCTTGATCGGCTCGAACGTGGCTTTGTCCTTCGTAAGCTCTGTGTAGTAACGAGGGCTTAAAATAATGTACTCAATCTTCTGCTCGCGCAGATATTCGCGCAGGCGCGCAACCGGGACCGGCTCACCGTAGCCGCGCTGAATAGCGGGCCACACTTCCGGGGTAGCCAAACCCATTACATCAATCAAATCTCGCGGAGCGTAGTACGCAATGCCTCCGATATCATTCACGGCAAGCTTGGCCTTCGGATCGAGATTCTGCGCAAGCCAGACCGGCATTTCTACATACAGTCTCTGTGTGGATTCAGCATCAATCCCGATATGACGGAAGGTCGGCTTCAAAGTTCTCCACGGCAAGAGCACCATCAACAGGGCCAAGAATCCGGTCAAGAATCGAGCCTTTCCAGCGTCTAAGAGCAGCTTCAAACTAAGGCAGGCCATCAGAGCAACCAGCGGCGGGAAGATGACGAAATAGCGGTCAGCATGATTGGACATCAATCGCGACGGCGAGCTCATCCCCATTACCCAGGGAATGATAAAAACGGCTAAGGGCAAAAGGAACCCGCGAGCCGCGACCTTGGTGCTAAATGGCTTACAGAAAAGCAGCAACGCAGGCGTCAGCAGAAGCAACATGACGACATTCTGGCCCTGCAGCACGCTCATAATCTGAGCTACCTGTCGCAAAGGATCGTAGAGCAGCGATTGCTCAATCGCGTTCCAGCTACCGCTGGCCAAAGCAGAAGAGAGACCCACGCCACGCACTATCGTCTTTGCGTAATAGGTAGCAGGGAAAATCTTGCCATGGCTCAGCAAGTTAAAAATGAAGTACGGAGCAAGTGCGGCTAGCGTGACGAGACACTGCGTCACGATCGTCGGGATCAGCTTGCTTCGATCGCGCTCGGAGAAATAGAGAACACGCCAGGTATCAGCGAGCGCTAAGGGAATTAGCACGAAGAGCTCGGGCCGAGTTACCGCGGCAAAGACGCAACAGAGAGGAACGACAACCTTACGACGCCACGAAGTCGGTTCACTGGAATAAAAGGAATACAGGGCCAGCATCAAGGACGCCAAAGCCAAAGGCAGTTCCAGCCCCGAGGACACTCCCCAAATACAAATTGGATTTGTGACAATAAGGAACAGCGCCAGCATAGCGAGGCTCTTCCTCTCCGTGAGCTGCCAAGCCAACAAATAAGAGAAGATACACACGGCGGCCATGCTCAGAAGCGAGCAGAGAAATACAATTTTTATGGGGTTAACAAAGAAGAGAAAGAAGAACGCTAGAAAGAGCGTCCAGGTCGGCGAAGTTGAGACCGAGAGCATCTTTCCGGGAATAATTCCCCAGCCCTGACCGGTAGCGAGATTATGGGCAACCGCAACATGAATCCAGGAATCGTCCATAGCGAAGCTCAACGTGCCGGCCATCTTGCGCTGATACGAGAGTGCAACGGAAAACAACACAAGCACCAGCAGCATACCCAAGGCGATGTGCGTGTACGGATGAGTCAGGATTGCCATGGGCAAGCTCTTCGCCCGAGGAGACTCCTGCACTGTGCTACGGGGAGAGGAACGAACGCTATTCAAGATTTTCCACTTTCGTAAGCTTTAAAATTAGTTCAGCACCGCAAATATACCGATATTTTGCGACCCGAAAGCCGTGCTCCGCACACAAATCAATCAGTTCACGCCTGCCGTACGAGGTCTCTTCCCCGGCGGAGTACACGTTCGGCAGCAAACGGTGATACAGGAACCCGATAATTCGCCACTGAATGCGACGAGAATCAGGTACGCTTACAACTAAATTTCCACCGCTTACTAAAACCCGATTCAGCTCCCGAAACACGTCCGCGGAACGCGGCACACTCTGCAAGACCTGCGAAACAACCAGCTGCTGCAAAGAGGCACTCTGAAACGGGAGGGCCGCACAATCGGCTCGCACCCGACGCCGGTTGCGCCCCTTGAGGAATCGAAGTTTATGCATCTCAAGGTCGAGCGCAATAGCCTCCGGTGCATCTTCAATAATTTTACTGCTACCACAGCCCACATCCGCTGCGAGCCCGTCGCGAACCGAGAATTCCCGAACAATCGAATAACGGGCACGCTGCCAATAGCGCTGCAAGAAATGCCGGCTAAAATAGGCTCGTCTATCATAATCAGCGGAGTTCGTTGAATTACGCAAAATCCAAAGACGATACAGCGTGGGCAGATACGAGAGGCAAAACTTTACGAGACTGACATGCGAAGCCCCAGCAGCGCGTTCTTCATACTGTAGCGGGACTTCTTTCACCGAGAAGCCGTCCGCATACGCTTTTACCAGGACTTCCTGCAGGATGTTAAAATTTTCGCGAGTATAGTTCTCGGGCTGCAAGACACGCCGTCGATACAATCGGTATCCACTCGAAGAGTCCTTGATCGGAACTTGCAACAAAGTTGAAAAGGTGAAGTTTAGAATTTCAGAGAGAATCTTTCTTAAGAACGGCGCCTGCGATGCACCGCCCTTTACAAATCGCGAGCCGATAATGACATCGGCTTCATTACGCACCTTCCATAGTTCCGGAAATAGCTCGGGAGGATGAGAGAGATCGCAATCGAGCGTGAGCACATAGTCCCCGCGCGCAGCCAGGAACCCTTCGCGAACCGCACCGCCATAGCCAATACGTCGCTGCAACAGACAGCGTGCCCCAGCCTGTTCAGCTTCAGCGCAGGTGGAGTCCGTCGACCCGCCGTCGACAACGATGATTTCTGAAGTTATATGCAGAGCCTCAAAAGCAGCCTTAAGGCGCTCGATAAGCGGCTTAATGTTTCCGCCTTCGTTCCAAGCCGCCAATACAACGGAAAGCTCCGGCAGCGCCGCACGTTGATCGGCATTGGACGACTTCAAAAACTGGTCGCTGGTCAGAACTGAGTGCATTGTTGCTGCGTGTAATTTTTGTGGCTAGACTGCGCGAGGAGTCTAACGTGTAGGCGAATCTGAGTAAAGACACAGCAGATTCAAAGACTTAGACCGAGAACTCGATATCAAAATTTCCTATGTCTGAAGCTGCCCCCGATCCCCAGGAAAAATCCACCCCGGCCCCTCGCAACTCAAACTGGCGAAACGGGCTGCTCATGGCTTTTGGCAGCCTCGCTTTTACCTTTCTCGCAATTGAAATAGGGCTGCGGCTGTGGGGATTCTCCTACCGGCTGTATCCGGAAAAAATTGAGTTCGGCTGGCCACGCCCCTCCGTCATGGAGGATCGCTATACGCCCGATAATGAACTCCTTTGGGTGCCGAAAGAGTATCAAAGCCAACTCTCCCAGCTTCAGGAGTCGAAGCCCACCTTGATCTTCATGGGGGATTCCTGCACAGAATTTGGAACCTACGACAAATTCTTCAGCGAGAAAGCAAAACAGTTTGGACTGAAAGAACCTCTGACGACGGCGAAGGTCGGTGTGGGCGGATGGACTTCGTATCAGGGTCTTCAACAAATGAAGCGCGATATCGCCCCGCTTCATCCGGCAGTGGTGACCATTTACTATGGATGGAACGATCACTGGATAGGCTTTGGAATTCAGGACAAAGAGATCGGCAGACTGCGCTCCCCGCTCTTCACCCTGCTCGAGCACTCGAGATTCATTCAGCTCCTCGTAAAGGCCGTCATCTCTCAGGGCCAGGATAAGAAAAACACCATGCCTCTGCGTGTATCTGAAGAGGACTTCAGAAACAATCTACGCGGAATCGTGAAAACAGCGAAGGAAAGCGGAATCACTCCAGTACTCCTCACCGCGCCGAGTTCTCACCAGAAGGGCAAAGAGCCTGGGTACCTTAAGCAGCGGCACCTAAAAAACCTAGATGAACTAATCCCGCTGCATCAGCGTTACGTTTCCATCGTGCGCGAAGTGGCGGCAGAATCAAAAGTCCCGCTCTGCGATTTAGCAAAAGATTTTGCCACTCTGCCTCCCGAAGACCTCTCCAAGCTGTACTTCAATAAGGACGGCATCCATCTGACGAAGGAAGCCGGTGGCGGGTACGACAAGTTAGCCGAGTTCCTGCTGCAGTGTTTCGCTTCCCAGAAAATTCTTGTCTCCTCGCCGTCTTAGTTTTTAAATGCGCGCCTGGCACGCGCAATTAAGATGGGCCTTGAAATCTCAGAAATAGTGCTTACCTGTATAGTGCGGCGGGAAAACTAGGACCCGCAGCAAAAACAACAATAATTTTGAATTTTTAGTTTTAAAGATACTTATATCTGGAGGGATACGTGTATGTGGTTTCCTGTAATGAATAGTTCAGCCAGTGAATTCCCAACTCTTGGCTTCAAGCAATTGCATGATGAGTTGACCCGCTTTCTCGACGGCGCAAGCTATGAAACGGCTGCTCCTTATCCGCCCGTTAGCATTTGGCTGAATGAGGAAGGTGCGGTCGTACGAGCCGACATGCCGGGCATGAATCCCGACAAGCTGGATATCTCGGTTCTCGGTTCGAATGTAACCCTTAAAGGCGAGAGAACCTTCGAGCCAATAAAAGAGGACGCCAGGTTCCTACGTCAGGAGCGTGGCTTTGGACAGTTCACTCGTCAGATTGAGCTACCCTTCCGCGTGCAAAGTGACGGAGTGAGTGCAACCTACAGCAATGGAGTACTCGAACTCTCACTACCACGCGCAGAAAGCGATAAACCAAAAAAGATTGTAATTAAGTAAATCACAAGGAGCAGATGCATATGGAACAGAACAACAGCAGCAGCGCTCGCCGCGCATTTCCTGAGCGGACGAGCGTTCCACCGGCCGATATTTTCGAAACAAAGGAAGGCATTGAGCTACTCCTCGACCTGCCCGGCGTGAAGGACGAAGGTCTCGACATAAACTTCGAGAAAAACACGCTTTCGATCACCGCAAAGGTCTTCGCAGCAGCGAAGGAAGGCTATCAGCTTGGACACGGAGAGAGGCCTGCCGACGTGTTCAAACGTTCCTTTGCGCTTTCGAAGGATCTTAATGTCGATAAGGCCGAGGCTTCGCTTAAAGATGGCGTGCTGAAGATAAGC
>JAFLCA010000259.1 GCA_017302875.1 Deltaproteobacteria bacterium | reverse complement strand
AGACGTGGCAGCGGCTTCAGTGCTCTTAGCGCGCCCATTCGTGTATCGTTCGCGTGTGGTGCGGGGGGATCAACGTGGACGCTTGTTGGGCTATCCTACCGCCAATCTATTCTCGAACGAACAAGTGGTGCCAAAGAACGGAATTTATGCGGCACGCGTTAAGGTTTTGGGGGCCGAGTATCAGGCGGCAGTGAGTATTGGAACGCGCCCAACCTTTGACGGACAGGGCGTCAAGATTGAAGCGCATTTGCTCGATTTCTCAGGCCCGCAGTTATACGGCGAGATGATCGAGGTGGCCTTCGTCGAGCGCATTCGAGATGAGCTGAAGTTTAGCGGAGTCCAAGAACTCTGCGTGCATATCGAGCAGGATATTGCGACTACGAGACGAATTCTTGCTGGGCCGCTTCAATGAAGCAGTTTGAGTTCACTCACCAGTCCGGCGAAACTTTGAGGCTTGATAAGCTTTTGCTTGCCCAGTTGCCGCAGGTTTGGGACGGAACCCCAACAAGATCTCAAATCAAGCTGTTGATTGAATCGGGCAAGGTCCTGCTCAATTCGGTCGTGGTGACAAAGGCCGGTGCCCTGGTTAGGCCGGCAACCATAGTCACGGTCACGTTGCCGGAGCCGGAGAATCTGAACATCGAGCCTTTGGAATTTTCGCTCAGGGTTCTGTTCGAAGATAAAGAGCTTATCGTCATCGACAAACCAGCCGGGCTTAGCATGCATCCGGGGGCCGGAAATAGATCGCGCACTCTCGTAAACGCCTTGGTGCATCACTTCGGTGAGGCTCGGCCGGAGCTGTTCGTTTCGGGCATCCGTCCCGGAATCGTGCATCGGCTCGATCGCGATACTACCGGCGTGATCGTGGTGGCCAAAACCGTTTCTGCTCATGCGATTCTTGCTAAGCAGTTCGCCTCGCGCACCGTCGGGCGCGAATACTACGCGCTCGTACTTTCGTTGCCGCGTGGATTGCGAGCGATAAATACCGCAGAGGAAGGGGTAATCGAAGGCAACATCGGCCGCGATCCGCATGAGCGAAAGCGCATGGCCGTAGTGTCTAGCGGAGGTAAACCGGCTCGCACGCGTTGGAGAGTGATCGAACGTTTTCCGCATGCCTGTCTCCTGGCAGTGCGCTTAGAAACGGGGCGCACGCATCAAATTCGAGTGCATATGACGCAGCTTGGCGCGCCGCTGATTGGCGATCAAACATACGGAGATCTCTCAGCGCTGCCACCGGTGCTTAGGATCGCTTCGGAGAAATTTGCGCGGCAAGCTCTGCATGCGCACACTTTGGAGTTTACGCACCCTAGCAGTAATGAGCGCATGCATTTTGAGTCTCCGTTGCCGGAGGATTTTACGCGCTTGATTGCGGCCTTCCGAAATGAAGGCGGAAAGCCATGAGCTTGCCGCACTTTGGATGGGCGCAACGCGGCGGGTTCGAATATCTCCACAATACGGAATTCCTATCGCGCGGCATTGAGCACGGATTTATCGGTAGCGGCTCTGACTTCTCGGAGCACGGCAAAGCCAGGTATCTCCAGGCATTTAAGGATCAGTTTGGCGTCTCTGACTTGCTGTTACTCAATCAAGTGCATGGGGCGCAGGTTCTAGAATATCGGCAGGGCATATCGGATCTCACGGGGGATGCCCTCATCATTCCATTCTCTGAACTGCGTCCTGGGACTCGCACTGCCTTTGGCATACGGGTGGCGGACTGTTTGAGCGCGCTCTACATTGGTTCTCAGGGTGTGGCCCTCGTCCATGCCGGCTGGAAGGGCTTAGCGGCGGGAATTCATCTTCGCACGTATCAGAACTTACAAGAGCTACAACCGTCATCTCAGATTTCTAGCGCGCTCTTTCCTTGCGCAAGTCTTGCTTGCTATGAGGTCGGAGAGGAGGTCATAACGAGTTTCGCCGACAAGCCGGTGGCGCAGGATGACAAGAACGGTAAATTTCATTTAGGCCTGCGAGAGACGGCTCAGGCTGCTCTGAGTGACTTTAGCGGCTCGAATGCGTATATCGACGTTTGCGCTGAGTGCACTATTTCCGATCCGCGTTTTCATTCCTATCGCCGCGATGGAATAAGCAGCGGGCGAAATCTCCTGTTTGTCGTCTTGTAATTCCAGCGCCTTACGGCTGCGCTGGTTAGAATGATTATTCGGCGGCCATCCTGAACGCAGTTCTAGAAAATTTTTCCTCAGTCATTTCATCCACTCGCGGGAATGCGATGAATTTTTTTTGACCTTGATCGTCATGAACTTTAGAATGTGAGGAGAAGCTTAATCATGCATTCGACACTCGCTATTTCCTTTACGAGTCGCAAGCCCGAGGTTCCCTCGGTTCTATCCCAAATTTTTCAACGCTAATCATTTAGGAGGCACTACACCTATGGAAAATGCTGAAAGAGATCTGATCAAAAAGGCCATTCAGTCGAATATCCAGCTGCGTAGGCTCTATGAGGAGCACCTGGCCTTGGAGGATAAAATTTCAGCCTTTGAGCGTAGGAAATTTCTCACGAGCGAGGAGGAAGTGGAGGCCAAAAAGCTAAAATTCAAAAAACTGCATGGCAAGGAGAAGATGATGGCGATGCTTGCCGAGAATCGCCCAGGGGCCTAGAGGGTCCCGGCAGGTAGATAAAAAAAAGAGGCTGCAGTTTGCAGCCTCTTTTTTTGTTCGTAACTTTCTTAAAAGATCGGAAATCGCACTTTTAGGCAGCGCGACGCCGAGTGCTGATGCGATGCGTTGCGTGAATAATCGAATTGCGAGTTTTCTCAGGATCGAATCCGATATGTCGGCAAATCGCGTTGAAGGAGAAGATGTACTCTTCTTCTTCGTTGAACAAGTACTCGAGCGCTTCAGCGCGGAACTCTCCGCCTGAATTAAAGTCCTCGATAGTGCGAAGAATGATGGCGCGCATCAGCTCGTTAATCGAGTCGTAGCCACGGCCACCGAAATGAGACAAATCCATCTGCGGAAGTTTTTCTGAACTACTCACGGTATAAGACTCCGATGATTCAGTCATGTTGTAATCCTTCAGAAAAACGGTTGAGAGGTTTCCTCCGAGTCGAGGCGAACATTCTCAAAATGGGGGCAAAACGAGCGAGAAGAATCTAGGACCGTGCAGCGGCTTTGCTTTGCGGCAATAAGTGGCTGGCGGCGCCGATACGCGCTTTCCAACCTGACCGCAAAAACCCTGCAGCGATGTCACGCTTCCCGCAGCGACATACTACGAACCAACTGACAAAGTAGTTGATTCAACAACGTTATGGGGCCCTGTGTTGCCGGTGTGACCCTTAGGGGAAATAAATTCGCGGCTACAAAAATAGCTTAGATACAGAGGGGTTAGGGTAGTGGGCGGTCTGTGCGCTTGAGGTGTTACTCGACCCGCTCGGTGGTGTAGGCGATCAGGGCCCGTAAATCCTCGAGTGCGGCCTCGTCCACGCGTGGTGCAAGTTTAGCGGCTTCGGACAGTGCCTGTGCAGCTTCGTCAACGAATCGCAGGGCAAGTGCGCGGGCTTCTTGCACAACCTTTCCAGGCCTCAATTCGGCCAGCGCCTGCTTAGCAAAGAGTTCGTCCTGATCGTCTGGCGCGCTGCGTAGACGCTTGGATAGCGGGCTGCCCGAAGCGAGCCACAGTACATTGACTACCGAAGGTTTGCGCTCGATTAAATCCAATCCTGATTTCTTGCCGAGTAGATCTTCGTCGGAGGTTACGTCGAGAATATCATCGAGGATCTGGAAAGCGATGCCGAGCTTTTCGCCAAACTCGGACATCTTCGCGGCAGACGCTGCGCCAGCTCCGCAGAGATGCGCGGCGGAAAAGGCGGACAGTCTGAACAATGCCGCTGTCTTTTTCTTGGCGATGGTAAGGCTGCTTTCCAACGAATGCTCCTGCTTGTGAAGCGGAACCTC
>JAFLCA010000258.1 GCA_017302875.1 Deltaproteobacteria bacterium | reverse complement strand
TTCGATACATGCGGGCATGGTGTGTGTTGCTGATGGCACCGATAGCGCCGAGCGCCGCTTGCGGCGCGTACTTACTGCCGACCCAGGTAGCGGTGTGATGCGTCACGCAGACGCCGGATATGCTGCGGCAGTGGAAGTCGCGACAGACCGTGGGGTCGATTTGCCGATGATTACGAAGAAGAAGCATGCCGGTTCTTAAAAACATAGGGGTTCTTTCGAGCGGGACAACGTCGGGACCGCAGGGGCAGGTGTATTCCATATCGGATGCCGCATTGGTGTGGCGCGACGAAACAATCGCTTGGATTGGAGCAGAGCGGGACCTACCGGAACAGTTCGCTTCTGAGAAAAGTTTCGATGCGAAGGGCGCGCTAGTGGTTCCTGGGTTAATCGATTGCCATACCCATCTCGCTTTTGGAGGCTGGCGATGCGACGAGTTTGTTCAACGTTGCCTGGGGAGATCGTACTCTGACATCGCCATGGCCGGGGGCGGAATTCTTTCAACAGTCAAAGCGACTCGCGCACTTTCAAAATCAGAATTGTTGGAGCGCTGCGTAGGATTCCTAAAGGAAATTTCTACCTTTGGTGTCACCACGCTGGAGGCTAAGAGCGGTTACGGGCTCGATGTTGCAAGTGAGATTAAGATTCTCGAGGTCTATCGCGAGCTACAGAAGCGCCCAGAGATACAACTTATGCCGACGCTTCTGGCAGCTCACGCAATCCCAACCGAGTTCAAATCGAAGCGGGGGAAATATATTGCGCTCATTGTTGATGAATTACTCCCGCGAGTGGCTGCCGAGCGTTTAGCGGTCTTCTGCGATGTCTTCGTTGATGCGGTGGCATTCAGTAACGATGAGGCGCGAATTATCTTACAGGCGGCCAATAAAGTCGGATTGCGGGCAAAGCTGCATGTGGACCAGCTTGCAGATACGGGCGGTGCTTCTTTGGCAGCGGAGCTTGGAGCAATTTCTGCCGATCACTTAGAATTTATTTCTGACATGGGAATCCAGGCTCTGCGTCAGAAGGGGGTGGTCGCAGTTTCTTTGCCGTTGGCCAGTTTATTCACGCGCCAGTCTCCGCTCGATGCGCGTCGTCTTCTCGAGCAAGGAGTGCCGGTAGCGGTTGCCACTGATTTCAATCCGGGGTCTGCGCCGAGCTTCAATTTACCTCTAGCGATGATGTTGGCCTGTACGATGAATCGGATGTCGCCAGCTGAAGTGCTGAATGGCGCAACGATCGTAGCGGCCCGTGCACTTGGCTTGCATGCTGATATCGGCAGCATAGAGGTGGGGAAGCGCGCTGATTTGGCTCTACTGTCTGCTTCAAGTGTGGATCAATGGTTGTATAATTTCGGGTCCAATGCCTGCCGGGCCACCTTTAAGAATGGATCCCTGGTTTACGGAGCCCTATGAAAACGTTTCCGCCCTTTGCAACGCTAGTTCCAGAGCTTCCCGCTGTGCGCGCAGACGATCCCCGGGTTGGACATATTTTGGGATCGAGCTGCGGATCGGGGACTAAACCAAAAGTTGCTGTATTGGGATTCCCCTTTGAAGAGGGGGTACGTTTGAACGGTGGAAGAGTGGGAGCTGCCAGCGCTCCGGCATCAATACGGAAGTGCTTCTATCGACTGACTCCTGACGCCCATGCTGCGGTGAGCTTTACTGAATTGTTGGCGGCCTCAAAAGACTACGGCGACCTGATTTGCCCAAAGGAAATAACTAAAGCTCAAGAGCTTCTAGGACAGGCGGTCAGCGCGGTTCTTTCTGATTCCGGTATCCCGGTAGTGCTGGGTGGTGGGCATGAAACTACGTTCGGACACTTTCTGGGCTTTGTCGAGGCGCAGCAGCCTATTCGTATCATCAACTTTGACGCCCATCCCGATGTTCGCGAGCGAGTTTCCGGGCACCCTCATTCGGGTAGTTCCTTTCGCGATGCCCTTGAGCATCCCTCACGGCTTTGTAAAGGCTACAGCGTAATCGGCCTCCAGCCGCAGTCCTGTGCGCGTAACCACCTCGAGTATCTTCAAGTTCGCGGAGCGGAGATTCAGTGGGCGGACCAAGTTTCACTGAGAACGATATCAGCCTTGTTTTCCGGGCTAGCGGAGGATGCGCTCGTGAGCGTCGATATCGATGGAGTCGATCAAGCTTACGCCCCTGGCGCAAGTTCTCCGGCAACCGGGGGATTGCCGCCAACAGTCCTCCTTCAATTCGCATATCAAGCCGGCCTTTGCCCGCGCGTACGTTCCCTCGATATCGTTGAGGTAAATCCGATCTATGATCGCGACGACCAAACAGCGCGGCTGGCAGCTTTAGCTGTGTGGACCTTCCTACGGGGAGTTAACGACCGTAGCAAGCAGCACTCTGCAAAGTAAAATCAGTTTAATAACGTCTCTGGGCTCGAAGGCAGGCTGGGGCATGTTGTAATGCCGGCTGGCGACTGCTATGTTTTCGCTAGTAAAAACTGAGCGGTCTTATTCTGAGTCGAGCCCTTATGAAGAAAGTATGTCTCCTTCTTTGTGCATTGTTCGGACTTGCGGGTTGCAACGATAGTAATCCTTCGCCGCCTTCACTCGCCGGCATTTTTCTTGATAACAACTCCACCTCTCCGGGTTCGGTGGTCACTACCTCAGTGACATTCTGGGTTAAGGCCAATTCAGTCGATGGTGTGTTTGAAAGCGAACCTCAAACCATCATCATGAATCTTCCGGTGGGCACAACAGTCGTCGCTGGTAGCTCTAATATCGGTTATCAAGGCGAACGCGATCCTGATGCGACCGTGGCGTGTCCGGATGGTACTCAGTCCCTCGTCTATAATTTGCAGTACGGCGAGGTGGACGATCCCTACAATTTTTCAGACTTTGTCGCAGTTATAAATGTGAATGTTACCGTTGAATCGGCAGCTAACCAGCAGCTTGTGCAAGCTGCGGCTTCATTGACGACCGTAGCAGATCCTTGCAGCGTTCCGTTTACCGAGAATGCGAAATACTTCGTCTCAAATTAAGCTCACGCAAAGTTCCTAGAGACAGGTTTTTATTCCCATCGGGCGACCTTGTATGTCATGCTCGCCGGCATGGGATTTGTCAGAAAGTTCTTTGCCACGGGTCGATACCTCGTATTACGCCTGTCTCTCCTTGCGCTTATTCTCGGCTCAGCTGGTTTGCTCTTACTCCTAAGCGGAGATTTAATTTACTCGTCGTTTTCCCACACACTTCGCCCCTGGCATACTCATACCATCCACAATGAATTTCGGGCTAAAGATGCGAGCAGTCAGTACTCGTTTCAGGATTATCTGGTACAGGAGCAGAAGCTTTTTGCCGAGGTCGCCGAGTTAAAGTCCCGCTACTTCGATGCTGAACTGGACTCGAAGTTAAGTCGCTATAGTCCCGCAGGCTCGCCGCTTGTTTCCGGTTTTGATCGGGATTGGAACCGCAGCTTTGTCATGAAGGCCGCGCCGGAACGTGCAGTTGCGCTGCTTGTGCATGGGCTTTCGGATAGTCCTTATTCAATGCGCGCTACCGCTCTAGCGCTTGTCGCTAGCGGAGTAAGCGTTTACGGGCTTAGGCTTCCTGGGCATGGCACCATCCCGGCAGGCTTGGATCAGGTCCGATATGAAGATTGGAGCGCGGCAGTTGCGGTGGCGATGCGTACTATTTTGGAGACTCATCCGCGTACTCCGTTTTTCGCGGTTGGCTATTCAACCGGAGCTGCGTTGCTGCTGAAGTACAGCACTGATGCGGTTTTGTCAGGGCACCTCGAGCGGCTTCCACGAATTCTATTCCTCTATTCCCCCGCGCTGGGTGTGACGCCGCTGGCACGTTTTGCTAATGTGCAGCGTCTTGTCACTAGATTTGGCGTACTTCAAAAAGCGCGCTGGAGTAACGTCGATCTAGAGATTGACCCGTTCAAGTACCAGTCCTTCGCCAAGA
>JAFLCA010000257.1 GCA_017302875.1 Deltaproteobacteria bacterium | reverse complement strand
AGCCGCCGGTAAAGTTTTGCAAACCACAGGTCGTACGATCACTCCAGTGCACGCCCGAATCACTCAGGTCTGCGATCAGGAAAGAATTTTCAAGCGGCTCGTTGAAACGTATCGGGGTGTTGTTGCAGGCGAGTATCTGCGCCTCGATCTCCGAGGAGGCCGCGAGGTATGCAAACAGGCAAAGGACGGCACTACAAAGGCAACGACCCAGCATGGGCGAAGTTCTCCGAAGGACGCAGCTACCGTGGCAAATGTAGCAGATGCACCTAGTTCCAACTATGGTGATAATGCGAGCCCTGCTAGGAGGGTTTGCGGATATTCTTGGATATCCAGTCCAAGAGCTCGGGGTATTTGAGCGGTTTATGGAAGAAATGCAAGGCCCCGCGTTCCAGAATATCTTGAGCGGCATCATCCTGAATGTACCCGGAAAGGATGACAATTCGAGACTTTTTGTTGATTTGCATGGCCTGGTCAAAGAAGCTACGTCCGTCCATGCGTGGCATTTTCATGTCGAGCACGATCAGATCGACGCTCTTGAAGTTTTCGCGGTACCATTCGAGCGCAGCGCGAGAATCGGTGAAGCAACGAGCCTGATAGCCCGCTCTACTTAAGAACTGCTGAGCGAGCTCGACCAGAAAAGGTTCATCATCGACCACCATTACAAGCCCGGAACCGGAAGCTATCGTCAAATCCCCCTGCGATTCGGTGTGTCTCTCTTGCGCTTCGAGAAGCGGGAAATAGAGGGTGAAGATCGTTCCAATCCCCAGCTCAGATTCTGCATGGATCCAGCCATTATGGTTTTGCACGATGCCGTATACCATTGAGAGGCCGAGTCCGGTGCCTTGCTCTGGCCCTTTCGTCGTGAAAAATGGTTCGAAAATTTTATCTAAGTTTTCAGGGGCGATTCCGCTGCCGGTGTCGATAACCTTCAATACGGCGAATTCACCGGGCTTGGCCTTTGGATTGAAACGCTCGGGATGGCTGATGTGTTTGCGCGAGAAATCGAAGGTAATCACGCCTCCGCTCGGCATGGCGTGTTTTGCGTTCAAAATTAAGTTGGTAAGAGCCTGCTGGAGCTGGGCCTGATCAGCCAGCACCATTAGATCCTCGGACTGACCCGTCTTCACGATGTCGAGATCCGTGCCGACAATGCGTCCCAAGAATTCGACTGTTTCCGTTGCCGTGCGTTGCAAACAAACGGATTGAAGATTGTATTTGCCTTGCCGCGAGAACCCGAGCAGTTGCTCGATAAGCGAGGTGGCGCGTTTGCAACCCTTAAGCGCGATATCAACTGAGGAGCCGAGCTGACCTTGCAGGGGAGGTCCCATTTTCATGAGTTGCAGGTGTCCGACTACCGCGGCCAGGGCGTTATTCAAGTCATGCGCGATTCCGGCAGCGAGTTGCCCGATAGCTTCCATCTTCTGTGCTTGCATTAGTTGGCGATGGAGTTTGAGAGCTTCATCTCCTGCGCGCTTGCGGTCGGTGATATCAGTTGCCACGCCCAAAAGCTGGGTAATATTGCCCTGGGCGTCTCGCAAAGGCTTCTTGATAGTTTGGAACCAGCGCACCTCTTTGGTGCGCGAGTCGGTCACCGCCTCTTCAGTGACAAAACGGGGTACTCCGCTGTCAATCACGGCTTGGTCATCTTTCCTGAAATGGGCTACTTCCTGCGCGTTGCTATTGAAATCAGCGTCGGTCTTTCCAAGCAACGCGTTGGTGGTAGTCCCGTAGATGTCTGCAACTGACTGATTCACCAGAACGAAACGACCTTCGTAATCTTTGGCGAAGATCAAATTCGGATTCGTGTCGATCACCAAGCGTAAAAAATCTTTCTGATGGCGCAGCTCGAGTTCAGCCAGGTAGCGCTCGCTAATGTCTTGCAAGAGAGAAATAAAGTAATCGATGCTGCCGTCGGGACGCTTCACGCAAGCGATTGACACGCTCGCATGTAACACCGAGCCGTCACCGCGAATAAAGCGTTTGTCGATGGAATACCCATCGATCTTGCCATCCAGGACTTGCTGGTAACGCTCCAAGTCAGCGGCCAAATCCTCTTCATAGGTCAGGGCCGGCCAAGGAATGTCGAGCAGTTCCTCACGGCTGTATCCAAAGAGTTCACAGAGTTTGTCGTTGAAGTCGATCCATTCCTTGTTCGGCGAGGTAATCGCAATTCCGACAAGTGGCAGCTCAAACAGTCGGCGGAAGCGTTCCTCGCTTTTTCGAAGTGCCGATTCAGCTCTCTTTCGTTCTGTAATGTCGGAGGCCGTTCCCGAAACTCCGATAATTTGACCATCGATCCCACGCATCTCGAGGGCGTTGATGCTTAATATAGTGGGGCTACCGTCCTTGCGAGTTTCAACGCTCTCGAACTGGAATTGCGGCTTGCCGGAAAGTGCGGCCTCAAGCATGGTGCGCTTGCGCTGCGCCTGATCTTTGCTCTGGAAATCTGAGAAATGCTTCCCCAGCATCTCTTCTGCCTCATACCCGTAAATGCGCTTCGCAGCTTTGTTCACGAACGTGAAGTGACCATTTTGATCGAGAGACCAAATGAGGTCACCGGAAGTTTCGACGAGGTCGCGATACTTTTTCTCACTCGTTCGAAGCGCCTCGATGGCAGCCTTTCGATCGCTGATATCCGTCACGGCTCCAAGCGTTCCTACGATTTGGCCTGCCGAATCACGAATGGGAGTCGCGTTGATCTCAGCCCAGAAACGTTTGCCGTCCTTTCGCATCAATTCGATGTCATAGGCCTCGGAAATCCCCGCCAGCCTGCGTTTTGTGCGCTCGATGAGCGAGGCGGCTTCCGTTTCCGGTAACAGGAGCTCATATGCATGCGCGCCAATCATCTCTTCGGCGCTGCGACCGGCCAGCTCGCACATGCGCGAATTCACGTGAAGGACGGTATCATTGCGATCGCAGAAAAGAATGCCTTCTCCCAGTCCATCGACGAGACCCCGAAAGCGTGTTTCGGATTCACGGAGCGCATCTTCGGCGTGCCGGCGTTGCAGAGCACTGACCAATAACTGCCCGACGATTCTGAGTAGTGATAGCGAACCTTGATTCCAGGTGCGACGCTCTCGAACGATCGAAAATCCGAGTGCGCCAAAAAGTTTTCCGGAATACATCAGTGGCACAAGAGCCATTGATTGAGTGCCGCGCTTCCTCAGTTCTGCGCGGAGATACGACGCGTTCTCCGGCAGCTCTGCAATATCGGAAACAACGAACGTTTCTCCTCGCCCGAGGTGATCGAGGAGCCACAGATAGTTGATTGAAATTGGCAGGTCTCTAAAGTCGCCGCGTAGGGAGGCTACTCCGGGAGCGCTCCATTCGTGGGTCATCGAAGCGCTGCGGCCGTCAGGGGAGGTGAGGAAAATATAACTGCGATCGACATCGGCGAAACTGCCGATCTTTTCGAGAGCCTTCTGTATTCCGCTATCAATGTCTTTGGAGGGAAGATTAATCAGACCTGCCGCAATGCCAGTAACGAGGCGCTCGAATTCCTCGCGGGCTTCAAGGCCCTGGGCCCGATTTTCTTGGCTGGCGGAGTTAGTACCCATGGCGCACTGTCGCGCATGGTACTCCCCAAGGCAGCAGGAAATCAAGGCGCTTAGCGGGCGCCGGAACGCCTGTATTAGAGAGATCGAAGTTGTTTTGCAACCACCGAAAGCGCCGCGATTGAAGGTGGTTCGGCGCGAGCTTCCTCGAGGGTAGCCTTTACGCGCTCAAATCCGGGTAGCGTCTTCAGGTGCGCGATAATTTCCTCTTTGGAGTTCGCTTTCGCTTCCAACAACTTGGTCGTGAGAAGAGACAAGCTGCGCCGGATCTCGTCCGAAGAGCTCAAAACCACCTCGTTCTCCCACTTATTAGTGGCGTCTGGAGCGCCACCCTGTGACAAGAATGAGCCGACACCCAGCTCTTCCATGACAATCGAAAACGTTTG
>JAFLCA010000256.1 GCA_017302875.1 Deltaproteobacteria bacterium | reverse complement strand
ACGGTGGCAAAGGATTTTGTATGCCTCGAAATTTCCATGGCGCAGCGGGTGATGCATCGAGTCTTGAGCGGCTCGCCCGGCGCCAGAGGTTCCTGTTTTTGCATCAAAGCAAAGGCTGCCTACAATCTGCTCGCGGTAATTCTCGATCAGTGGAGCAGCCGCAAGGATCGAGGCCGTGGCCAGACAGCCCGGATTAGTTATGCGGCGCGCCGATTTAATCTTCTCTTGAGAAAGTTCGGGCAAACCATATACGAAGCTTTCCCGTAGCGGCGCGTCGAACTGCACGTCAGGATAGGTACGCGTATGAATGGACTCAGCGCTAAGCCGAAAATCTGCAGCCAAGTCGATGACGCGCAGATCCTTGTGCGGGGAATTTCCCAGCGCATGTATGAATTTTCCGCTGTGCCCGTGCGGCAAAGCCAAAAATACAACGCACTGCCCGAAAGTCTTTAGCTGTTCCCAATTAACGGCACTCTCAAATTTGAGCCCGCTGTAGAACCCTGAAAGATGGGGATGCGCTTTGCTGATGAGTTCTCCACTTTGGGAAGAGGAGACAACGCTGGCAACGCGCACTTGAGGATGCGCTGTTAGATAGCGCAATAGTTCTCCTGCGCCGTAGCCGCTGCCCCCTATGATGGCCACTCCTACGGAGGGCTTCACTTTCCATCCAAGAATAAGGCGTACTTCTCGTTGAGACAGGCGCCAAAACCCAGTGAACGGAAGTAGTCTGGACTAGAGGTCACGACCATGATTTCCCGGATATTGCGTTTGCGACCTTCAGCGACTGCGGCATTAACTAATTGAGCGCCCAGGCCGTTCTTCTGAAAATCGGGGTGTACGGCTACTGAGCGAATTTCAGCAATCTTTGGGCTATATACTTCCAGTGTCGCGCAGCCCACGATCTGCCCCGCCTGATCGACAACCCAGGTAGTGCCTACCAGTTCTCTATATTCCTCAGCGGTTCGCGGAAGCAGTGTGTCGGGATGCAGTTTGACGAGGGCCAAGATGCCCGGGATGTCTTCAGGAGTGGCTTTTCGTAACATCGAATCAAAAAATCCAGTCAAATGCCGGGGTTTGAGCCCCTGCGCGTGTAGTGCGCTTCTAATTCACTATTAGCTTACTCTGACCAGGGATACAATCGCATCGCCTCGCTGCGGTCCCCTTTCTGCCCGTTTACTACCGGCCCGCGCGGGTTTCTCAATTTATAGTCGCTTGTGTATACTCGGGCTCAATAGGAGGCCTGGTGAACAAGCTCTTCATTAGCATAGTTCTTGTCTTTGTCGTGGTGGCTGGGGCCTTGGTATTTCAGGCTTCTCAGGAAGGAACCTCTTCTGTGATTCTTCCCTCCGCACTCGCCGCAAATTCGGCTGTTGATATGAAGCGAATCCGAGTTGGCGGACGAGTCGCTGCCTTGCCGGTCGACTATCGAGTCGAGCCAACTATCGAGCTTAAGTTCAGTCTTGAGGATCCGGGCTCTAATCCCGCCACCAAACATCCCGGTATTATTCCTGTCGTGTACAGTGGGATAAAGCCAGACATGTTTGCTCCGGGTCGGGACGTAATCATTGACGGAGATTTCACTGGCGGAACGCTAACCGCGCATAAGCTTTTGACGCAGTGCCCTTCTAAGTACGAAGCACCAAGCGCTGAGACAATGTACAAAAAATAGAATATTCCATTCGAGAGGTTTGACGTGGCTGAGTTCGGACATTATTCCCTTTGTGTGTCTTGGATCTTAGCCCTGATTGGGATGGTGAGCGGCGTGCTCGCCGGACGCAAGCCCAGCCGAGCTTGGCTTGAGACCGCCTCGAACGCCACCATTCTCGTTTGTGTTTCCTCGTTCCTTGCTCTCGCTGCCTTGGCCTTCGGTTTTCTATCGAACGACTACACGAATCAGTACGTTTGGCAGACCTCCAATCGCGACATGTCGCCGCTCTACAAGATAACGGCGATTTGGGGCGGCATGGATGGTTCCATGTTGTTGTGGGCGACCTTTCTGTCGGTTAGCGCAATGTGCGTGGCTTTACGAGGCGATAAGTATGGGCGAACCCTACTTCCGTGGACACTCGCTGTCCTGAACAGCTCATGCGCGTTCTTTCTGACTCTGGTCGTCTTTTTTACGAATCCCTTCCGCTATGTGAAGGCCGGATTCATTCCGCCGGACGGGAACGGCATGAATCCTCTCTTACAAAATCCCTACATGGCGATCCACCCACCGACGCTTTATTTAGGTTTTACCATCCTCGCTGTGCCTTTCGCTTTCTGCATGGCTGCTTTGCTATCCGGTTCTCTGTCTAACGAGTGGATTCGTCTCACGCGCCGCTGGACGTTGATCGGTTGGTGTTTCCTCACAGCAGGCATCGTCCTCGGAGGCCACTGGGCCTACATCGAGCTTGGGTGGGGCGGATTTTGGGCTTGGGATCCTGTTGAGAATGCGTCTTTCTTGCCGTGGCTGACTGCGAGCGCATTTTTGCACTCGGTAATGGTGCAAGAACGAAAGAACATGCTCAGGATCTGGAATATCTGGCTGGTAACTCTTACCTATGCCCTGACGGTGTTCGGTACATTCCTGACTCGCTCAGGAGTTGTCCAGAGTGTGCACTCGTTTGCCTCTTCAGATATTGGCCCGGCCTTCCTCATTTATCTAGCAATACTGCTCGCGTTCACTGCCTTCATGTGTTTTTACCGCCGCGCAGATCTGAAGTCTGAGCGCGGCATTGAAAGTTTCCTGTCCCGGGAAGCCGCATTCCTCGTTAACAATTTAATCTTTTTGAGCATCTGCTTTGCGACTCTATGGGGAGTAATGTTCCCGGTTCTCTCAGAGGGACTGACGGGAGTGAAGCAAGCGGTTGGTATACCGTTCTTCAATACTGTTAACATTCCTCTCTTTCTCTGCCTGCTTTTCATGATGGGCGTTGGCCCCTTGATTGCTTGGCGTAAGGCGAGTTTCTCGAGCCTTGTGCGCACGTTCAGTGTTCCATTTTTGTGCGCGTTTTTGGCTGGAGTTCTGCTTGTGTGGGCCGGTGTGCTCAGCTTCTATCCTGTTCTTACCTATTGCATCTGCGTTTTTGTGCTCATGACTATCATGGGAGAATTTCATCGTGGATTAAAGGTGCAGAGGGCCGCAGCTCCGTCGCAAGGTACGGTAACAGGGGTTGCTACCTTATTCCGCCGTCATCGCACGCGCTATGGCAGCCACATCGTTCATTTTGGAGTTTTGGTAGTCACCATCGGCATTACTGCTTCGATGGCTCATAAAGTAGAGAAAGAATTCACGCTGGCAAAGGGCGAAACCTATCAAGAGGGCCGCTTTAGTCTTACCCTAAACGAGTTCTCCGAAGTTGAAGAGCGAAATTTCACTGCCCTACGCGGCGTTGTTCAACTGCGCGCGATCAAGAATGATGAGTTATTGGGGACCTTGAAGCCCGAGTTGCGTTTATATAAGCGCAACAAGGAAACCACCACTGAAGTCGCTCTCCGTATGGGTCTGCGTGAGGATGTGTACCTTGTCTTGGCTGGATTGGATGACAGCGGGGAACGAGCCGCATTCAAACTCTTCATTAACCCACTGCAAGTGTGGCTGTGGTTTGGCACAGTAATTATGATACTGGGTACGGTGATTGTGATGATTCCTGTCGGACTGCGCGAAAAAAGCGCCGTTCCGTCAGGTGAAATTGAAAGGAGTAAGGCCTGATGGTAACCGCGTGCGCCGTTCTCTTTTCCCTGTTCATTGCTTGGTTTCTGATTCGCCCACATCTTGCGACGGAGTATCCCGTTCCGCACAGCGCGGCCTCGCCCGAGGTTGGCATCCTCCTCGATCGTCGCGAGCGCTCCTTACAAGTCTTAAAGGACCTGGAACTCGACTATCAGACCAAGAAAATTACCGAAGCTGATTATCAGGCTATGCGTCGCTCACTGTCTCAAGAGTTAGCGACGGTACTAAGTTCGATTGAT
>JAFLCA010000255.1 GCA_017302875.1 Deltaproteobacteria bacterium | reverse complement strand
CGAGGGTTTCGATTTCTCGAATTTCACAACAGAAGAGGTGCTGCGCAGCATCGCAGCACATGGAGACAATCGAAATTCGAATTTGATAGACTTAGAACGCGGGCGCCCAACTCAGATAGATTACATCTTGGGACGCCTGATTCGTATCGCCAAGAGCTATGACGTACCCATACCGCATAGCGAAACGCTGTACGCCCTGTGCAAAGCGCTTGAACAGCCGGCCGCCGCAGCCATCAAAGGCTAAAATTTCCTAGCCCTGCTTGGGCAAACCTAAGATTCTTTCGGCAATGATATTGCGCTGAATTTCCGAAGTTCCTGCGGCGATACTGCGACCGCGCGAATAAAGATATCTATGAGCCTCGCTACCGCTTTGCGGATCGAGCTCACCGCGAGCCGCATCAATCCCGGAAGCCTTAAGAGAAAGCTTGGCAATCGACTGAAAAGATTCCGACCAAAAGAGTTTATCCAAGGATCCCTCTGGGCCCGGCGCCTTGCCACCGGCATAATTGAGCAGGTGCTCATAGGCCAAGGCACGAACAGCGCAAGCGCGCGAAATTTCTTTTGCAAGCTGCGCCTTGAATTCCCCGTCAGCGCGGGACTGGCATTTTTCAATCAAAGCCCGCAGCGCCACCTCTGATTGCAACTGCCGAGCAAAGGTAAGAACCACTCGCTCATACATGAGCGTGGAGATGGCAATCTTCCAGCCATCTCCGACCTGCCCCACTACATTCTCCGCCGGAACAAATACATCCTCGAAGAAGACTTCGTTAAACTCCTCGTCTCCGGAAATCTGCTTCAATGGGCGCACCGTAATGCCCTTGCTCTTCATGTCCAACAGCAGATACGAAAGCCCCTTGTGCTTTTGTTCCTCGTCGGAAGTTCGACACAGCACAAAACACCAATCAGCAATGTGGGCAAAGCTCGTCCAAACCTTCTGTCCGCTTACGAGGAAACCGCCATCCACCGCACGCGCTCGTGTCTTGATAGCAGCGAGATCGCTTCCCGCACCTGGCTCAGAGAATCCTTGGCACCAAATTTCTGAGGCATCCAGAATTTTGGAAAGATAGCGAGCTTTCTGAGTTTGCGTACCGTGACGAATAAGAACCGGCCCCACCATCGTAAGACCGAACAATCCAAGCAGTTGCGGAGACTGCACCCGCACGAGCTCTTCTTGAATAACCGCCTCTTCGACCAAACTCAGCGAGCGCCCACCGAATTCAGAGGGCCAGTGCACCCCGACCCAGCCGCCAGACGCTAGGCTACGTTGCCACTCACGACCAACGCGCACGAAGGTTTCAAGCGAGGCGTCGTTGCCGTACCCGGGGGCCTGGTGCTGAGAGAGCCACTCACGAAACCGTCCGCGGAATTCTTCGCTCTCTTTCGATAAGGTAAGGCGAAGCACCGAGCCCTCCTTAGTTCTTGGAAAGTCTTTGTGCAGCGCCTGAATCGAGGAAAAAAGTTACGCGATCCGCTGCTTGCTGATAGAGCCTGGCCGGAACATCGAGGACAGGGTCGTTTCCCTCTAATACTCGCTTTACTACATCTGCTTTGCCATCGCCCTTCACAATGAAGAACACGTGACGCGCCTTGAAGAGCGCTTCGGGCGTTAAGGTGATGCGCACCTTACCGTCTTCCGGATGTTTGACTGCCTCGGCGATTCGAGTTGAGCCTTTGGCAATAATCTCTGATTTCGGGAACAGTGATGCAGTATGCCCATCTTCTCCGACGCCAAGCAGCACGATGTCAAAGACGGGCATCTGACCGGCAGCCAATTTCTCCTGCGTAGCAATAGTTTTGCTGTACGCCTCCGCTCCCGCCTCTGGACTCGAAAGCGCGGTGTTCACAGGGAATATTTGAGGGCCTGGGCTCGGAAGCTGGCTTAACAGAGTCTCCTGCGTCATCTTGAAGTTGCTCATGTTGTCGGTGTGCGGCACCCAACGCTCATCCCCCCAATACATCGTGATCTTGGCCCAATCAACGTCCTCCACACGAGGAGGCTTGGTCAGCATTCGGTAAATGGAACTAGGAGTACTTCCGCCGGCAAGAACGATTGAACAGCGCCCATGCTCATCGACTACATCGCGTACCGAAGCCACGATCTCATCGGCCACCGCACCGGCAAACAACTTGGGCTCAATCACTTCAACAGAAGGCTTCATAGTGTCATCTCATGTTCTGCTTGCTGCGCGGATTTACTTCGTCTGCGCGGGGGTGGCACGCAAACGCGCCACTTCCAACGCTACTCGCGAGGCAGCTGTATAATTGGTCATCGATTCGCCGATCAAAAAATAGCGGCGAATTCGCCCGGCAGCCGACTCATCATCGAAAGGCCGGGTCGTTCGATAGCTTACATTGAGATCGACCATAGTCTCAAGCGCCTCGCCGTTTCTGCGTAGCCGGATGTATTGGCTCTGGGGACTAGAACCGACGCGCAAAGGGTCAAACGTGAAAAGAACCTCGCTCAACTTTGAGGGCCCAGAAGCACGAGTTATATTGAATTTAACTTTAAGCTCCCGGCCCCCGCCGTCAGAGCAAAGCACACCATCTTCAACGCGCGTGAGCGTGCGGCTTAAGCCCAAGCGACCAGCAATCCAGCCGGCAAGCAGCAATGCCGCCGGGCCGTCCGAACCACTAGCCGAGGAAGAGGAGATCTCCACACTGCGAACAGCGCGAGTATACTCGCGCACCAGAGGGCGCCCGAAGAGATCTTTAATCTCATCACGCCAAAGCCCCAATCCCACCCACTGCAGATCCAAAACGCTCCCGACCAAATGCTCGAGGTGATCCAGCTCATCATAGCGCTGCTCGAAATTTGCGGAGTCGAGAATCAAGGTGTTGCCTGGGACAATAAGGAGATTCAGCACATCTGCGGGCACCCGCACATCAGCGAGATACACTTCCGTCGCCATATCAGTGAGCGAGTTGGCGCGAATGAGACTTGGTACCGCCACAAAGCCCGCGCGCGAACAAGCGATGCGCACCACCTCTGAGCAAACGTGTTCAGTCTTCGATAAGGCATGACAACGCGCCGAAACGGAGGCAGTCGGAACAGGCTGAGCCTCGTCAAGGTAGACCACAAAAAAACGACTGGGATGAACCAACGACAGGGTATCGATTTCGCTCTCGATACTCTCGAGCAGCCCAACAGCAGAAACAGGAATGATCACATTTGAGTGCGCAGCGCGATTGAAGGTTTTATCCTTTGTTTCGAGCGAGGAAAAAAGCTTCGTTAGCGCAGAACTAATGCCGTCTAAGCTAGTCGGTATGTAATCGTATCGAAGGGCCATATGTTACAACTTCCGCCAAGCGTGGCCCTGAAGCGCTAGCAAACCGGCGGCTTCCGGAGGCCCCCAAGAACCGCCTTCATACGAGTAGACCGGCGGAATGGTAAGACCAGAAGCTGTCTTGCCTTTTCCCTTCTCTGCCCACATCTGCAAGATTGGAGAGAGGTAATCCCACGCTTCCTCAATTTCATCGTCGCGAGTAAACAGCGAGGCATCGCCTTTCATGGCATCGAGCAACAGACGCTCATAAGCGTCCGGTGAAGCCACCCCGAACGAATTATCATAGGTGAAATCCATCACTACCGGTCGCACCCGCATGCGAGGTCCGGGAGCCTTGGAACTAATCTTGAGCGAAATTCCTTCATTCGGCTGCACTTGAATAGCGAGAATGTTCTGCTCGAGATCTCCGACCTGACGTCCCCGGAACAAAGATTCCGGAGCACGTTTAAAGGCCACAGAAATTTCAGTAATGCGTTTCGGCAGTCGCTTGCCAGCACGGATGTAAATCGGCACGCCCGCCCAGCGCCAATTGTCGATTTCGAGCTTGAGCGCTGCAAATGTCTCGGTAATTGAGTCCTGAGGGATGTCCTTTTCCTCCAAATACCCCAGCGTGGGCTGGCCATTCACAAATCCTTTTCGGTACTGAGCTCGTAAGGTCTGCGTCAGAACTTCCTCGGGCTTTAAGCGGCGGATGGCCTTCAGCACCTT
>JAFLCA010000254.1 GCA_017302875.1 Deltaproteobacteria bacterium | reverse complement strand
CGAGTTGCGCCTTAAGTGTTTTGTCCATGGACGGAATATACATCCACAATCCCACGAGCGTATTCGGAAAACGTGTCATTTCAGGAGAGTCGGCTGCGCGAAGCCTAATTCCACTGCGATCAAGCGCGTGTTCGGTCAATGAAACTACCCGTCCCGTCGGCACAACTTGAGTAGTGCTACCAAAGGAACTTTGCCCGATCTCGACTTGCCCGCGCGATAAGAGACGAACATTCACCTCTCCATCAACTATAACTTCGCGATCTGCGCGCAGCGTGATACGAGATTTTTTGGGTTCGTCGAGCACTAATTCGATGACGAAGGGGGGCGTGCCTTTCTCGAGGTCGCGTTCTTTGATTTCGGTGGAGCTCGTGTTTATTCTGACTTCGTAGGAACCGCTGATTTTCTTGGTTCCTACTAGCTCGCCCGAGGATAGAATCTTGTCGCCGCGAGTGAGAACGTACCGAAAGCGCGCTGCGAGCTGACCTCCCATCCACTCGGCTTCGCCTTTTGCAACAGCAAAGATGCCGGAAGTTTTGGCGCTGTCGTCAAAATTGAAGATCCCGGCAGAATGTATTTTTTGACTCAAAACAGAGGTCACCTCCGGAGCCTCGCGGAGGTTCCCCGGAAGCGCGCGTTCGAGCGATCGTGATATGGCGGTAGTTTGAAGCATAACTGCAATATTATGGAGTCCAGAGCGACGGATGTGACTTTGTGGGGCGGCGAAAAGACTAGAAATTCTGGGGTATTAGGAGCTGTGGCGAGCTGGCGTATCTCAAGTTAGTCGTGAACAGCGTTCTCGGTAGTTGAGGTGCAAACGGATCCGGATCGGGGGGTCCGTTTTGTTAAAGGTTTGCCGGGACACGTGCCGCACCGTAGTCGTGAGGGGGCAGACTCTCCGCTCTCAATGGTAGGGATTAGTGCTGTTCAAATTTCATTTCGATTATTACAAATCGAAAAAGAAAGCCTTCTCACCAAATGCGGGCTTTAGCTCATTGATCCACAACGCTCGTGGGTCGTACTGCGCATAAAAAAGCCGACCGGCCCATTCCGTATGGCGTGATTGAAGGAGCTGGAGAACAAATACTTTTTGCCCGAGGACCTCGCTAATGCCCTGCACCAAAATTTTACCGGGGTCCGATGACATTACTGGGCCGCGCACGGTAGCAGCAAGGCGGCTTACCCCATGCAAAGCCTCAACATACAGCGCTAGAGATTCAGCAAGCGGCACGCCAAAAAAACGTTGCGCGCCGGTATCGCGGGTCGCGAACAGATAGTAGGGGATGCAGCCGAGACGAACTTGTTCTTCCCATAGTTGTGCGAGTACTTGCGCGTTGTCGTTGATCCCCCTGAGCAGCGGAGTTTGCGTACGGACTTGAGCGCCACAGTTCTGTATCCGCTTAAGTGCCTCTTGAGCGGGGAGGGCTGCTAATTCATTGGGATGGTTAAAATGCGCCATTATCGTGGCGTGTTTGCCAGCTTTGATGATGGAAGTGAGACACTCCAGAAGTTCAGTAGAATCATCATCAGAGGTAAAGCGGTACGGCCAGTAGGTCAGCGCTTTTGTTCCAAAGCGGATCGATTTTATATGCTCCAAATTTGCTGATAACAGCGCATCGACGTAGCGACGCAGCAATCCGCTCCTCATGATGAAAGGGTCACCCCCCGTAAACAGCACATCGCGAATCTCCTCGTGCTCACGGAGATATGCGATCAAAGGGTCGATATCGGAGGTTTCGATTCTAAGGCTTGGGTCTCCTACAAATTGAGGCCAGCGAAAACAGAAGTTACAGTAGGCGTGACAGCTTTGGCCCTGGCGCGGAAAGAAGAGAACAGTTCTTTCGTACTTATGTTGCACACCTGAAAGGAGGGTGCCGTCCCTGAAATGGGGGACGTTAGAAGTCATTTGGCCGGAGGGATGAGGGTTCAGGTGGTTTCGCACATCGGTAACCACAGAATTGAGCCGAGCCTTTTCTCCGGACCTCATGGCTGCTTCAACTCTGGCGAAATCCTCGTCGCTCAACATATGCCGCTGCGGGAAGGTTAACCGGAAGATCGGATCGGCGGGGTTTCCCCAGTCAATCAAGTGGTCGACCACATAGTTGTTTACTCGAAAGGGAAACACATGCGCGACCACTTGCATGTCATGTATGGTGGCTTTGGGCAGGGAGTTAAACCCTGCGTGTTGGGCCAGCAAGCCTTTGCTTAAATCTTGGGCGATCTGCAGTTCCATGGAGGTTTGTTAGGCAGGCTCTTTTACAATCGGCCCGTTAGTTAAAAAATAATCCAATACATGAGAGATCTCTTCTCGCACCTGAGCGCGGTCGCTGGAGGTGCTCGGATGTTCAAGTACCGCCGAAATTACGCGGGAAAGCACGCTCTGAGCGACGAAGGGATCGTGCAACACAAAACAGGTAACATCCGAAGTCTCCAAAGCCGGCGCTTGGCGATAAAACATGGTAAACGCGTCGAGTTTTTCTCCTTCACCAATCTGAATGACACCAACAATAAATGGGAACACCGCATCCGTGAGAGAGAGACTGTACTTCTCATAGGAATCGAGATGTAGCTGCAACTCTTGCAGATGGGCAGTCACGAGCTCCCCCGTCACTCCCGGCGGATATAGCTTAAAGTTGCCGTTTGGCATCTTTGTGATCATCTCCCAAAGGGTCTGGCGGTTCAATATCTCATGGAAGGTCACCCGACCCGAACGGTACCCTTGAAGCATCACACGCTTTCGAGCAATCGTTGCCGCTGAAGCCTTTATGTGGGTGAGCAGGGCGTCCGGAAATGTCGGCAAGGCTGGTCGATAATAGAGACTGGTATTCTGAACTGCTTGGGTGTGGTTAAAGTATTCCAGAAATAGCTGATCCCAACCGCGTTCGCTTGATGAAATGTACATGGACTTCTGCTTGCGCGCTCTTGAAAGCGGAGAGGTCGCCAGCAAAGAATCAATGAGCGCGAGGATTTTGGGATCTGAGGAGGAGATGGAGACGGACAGGTCAGACCAGCGCTGAATCTTTGACTTTCCCGCTATCTCGAGTCGATGTAGCTGGGAATTGAATGCGAGTGAAAGCTCGCTGCCTTCGAACAAAGGACTTTCCACCAATGAAAGTTCGAGTCTATAAAGACCGACGCGAACGAGTGCCGCAATCTGCTCATCAGGCGCATTGGTGCCCTCAAGGGAGCGATACAAGGTTGCCATCCTGGTCGTTATCTCAGAGGAAGTCGCGCCCCCGGCGCTGCGGTCATGGACATCCAGCAGCAAGGCTAAGAAGAGAGCTGCCCGCATGCTTGAAAGCTTTAACTCAAAATCGAATATCCCGTGGCAGCGCAATACAAACGGCTTACGTTCTCCGACTACTCGGTCCAACGCAATATTAAGCTCTCTAGATACCGATTGACTGGAGTCCGAAGTAGCAGCGCCGTTCTGGGAGAGGGTTTTCAGTTCGTTTCGAAGCGCTCGTATCTCATCGAGAAGCGCAGAGTGTTCAGCACGTAGATCGGTAGCAGCCGCGCTGGATATGGGAGAAGCCGATTGAAGTCCTTTCGTCATGACACCTCAATTGACCTAGTAAAGCACAGATTCACATCTAAAGCTCTCACCGTCTGAGACTCGCTGACAGGGGTCGTTTTCATAGAAATGGAGATTTGTAAGGGCGCTTAAAGTCCGGATCGCGCTTAAGGTGAACTCGATACTGCTCCATAAATACTGCGACTGCCGCTGCAATCTGCTCCTTGGGTAGCTCCAGGGCGCGCGCAAAACATTCGACCGTTTCCCGGCCATTTTCGAGGTTCCAGCGTTGTTTTATGGGGTGAAGTATCCAGCGGTATACGGCTCCGCCTGCGCCCGCCAGCATATTTGCGTGCAGATCTAGAATTGCGCCATGCACGGTAACATCCTTCGGTGTCAAGCTTGCTCGCCGCGTTCCAAAGTCACCACCCATTTTGTGGTACAGAGCCGCACGAGATAAAGATTTTGCAAAGGTATGCGCGATGCCGACTCGAGTTTC
>JAFLCA010000253.1 GCA_017302875.1 Deltaproteobacteria bacterium | reverse complement strand
ACGCGGCCTGAGTTGTCGGGCGATATTATTTCAGCCGGGCTTTCTTTGGCAGGCGGTGGAGCTTTATTAAAGGGCCTTGATCGCCGCATTAGTGAAGAGCTGAGCATCAATGTAAAAGTCGCCCACGATCCCTTAGCTTCCGTGGTAGAAGGTGCCGGACGTTGCCTGGATAACCCGGAAGTCTACCGCGACATTTACCTGTAGTCGGATTTGCTTTCGCTAATCGTGGGAAGGAGCGGTTTCCAGCTCCTTCTCGGCCGCTTCGATATCAAAGTCTTTCGTCAGCACCGATAGTATTCCGCCGATGCTGCTCGCGATGGCAAGCATAATGAGCCATATTGCGCCCAGCGCTACCGCCTGGTCGCGGGTAATGAAGGCGGGGTACAAGAAGAAGACATAAGAATTTTCGCGCACACCCAGCCCATTCCAGGACAGCGGCAAGGTCGCCAGAATGTTTACGAAGGGAATGGTGGTTAAAAGTACGGGCCAAGAAACGTCGGCGCCGAGGGAATGCAGGATCATCCCGTGCAGTCCAATCTGCGAAAAATGGAATACTGCCGAAATTAGAGTTATCGCAGCTACGGTGCCGGGCGAGCGCGGAAAGACTTGGAAGATATGCCGAAGTATCGACCCAATTTTGCTGTTGTCCGGAACTAAACGAAAGATAATAGAAGGGGCGATAAACCACACGGCGATAACCGCAAAGAGCGTCGCCAGCAGTATATATACCAAACGTGCATCCAGTAAGGGCTGCCCAAAGATTGCAACCGAAATAAGTGCGATGAGGCTTAAGACTGCTAAGCCCTGCGCTCGATCCGCGATAACGGACGCAAGTGCGATAGTCTTCACCTTTTTGCCGTCAGCCAGTAAAATTCCGCGCGCGAAATCTCCGCCGACCGTGCCAAAGCCAAAGCAATTGACGAACATGCCGATGAAATAGGCGCGTACGGCTGTGCTCCACGGAACGTCGACTCCGCCGGAACGGGCTATAATCCACCACTTAAATGAACTTAGAAGCTGACCTGCAGTAAAAATCACCAAGAACAAGATCATGGTGCTGGTCGGTATGGCCAGGAGGCTGTGTCCTAGGCTGCGCAAATTCACGAAGCGTAAGACCAGCGCCAGCATGACGACGCTGATAACAATCTTGATGACGGCCTTAAGCTTCATATTGCATTTGAGGAAAAACTTGCCCAAAAGGGTAGCATTAACCGCAAAGTCTTCACAACCAGCTAAGCTGGCAGAGAATGGAAGCTTTACGCGAACTTAGCCCGTCTGAATTGGCCTATGCGGAGATTCTACGCAGCACCAGCTCGCCGTCGCGATCGAATGTGAGAAAGGTAATCAGCGTCGAGCTTTCGCGCACATTCACCCGCACGAGCGCGCGATAGTTCCAAGTGGAACTTTCAGGCGCGATGGTAGTGAAGGTAGGAACGAGGGAGAGCAACTCAACGTTCTCGACTGAAGACTTGGGGTATTGACCGGTCTTAAGTAAGTAGCGCTGAACTTTTTCTAAAATGGTGGCACGTACCTCGGCATCCGGCTCTTCGGTTCCAAGCTCTGCCGTATTGTAGGCATTCGGACTCAAACTGGCGCGGCTGTCGTCTGTCGGCACCTGCATTCCGGAGCTGCATCCCACGATTGCGCCGAGGCCAAGGGTAAGAACTAGAGTGCGTAGGTAGGTCATATGCGTGCTCCTAAAAAATCGCTCCTGCGAATTCTCTCACCATTTTAGAAGCTACTCAAACCACGGGTAAGGCTGCGTGTCGATGGTGTTTTTCAGGCTATCTGGGCGTAATTAACCCAATCTTACGGGAGCAGTAAGAGCTTGCCGCTCGTGCGACGGGCTTCAAGGTCCCCGTGTGCTTCGGGAGCCTGCGCAAGTGGATAGCGCCCGCCGATTGTGATCTTGAGCTGCTTTTCGGTTATCCACGTGAAAAGCTCCCGCGCTCGCCACTCGAATTCCTCGCGGGTTGCGGTGTAGTGCCCCAAGGTGGGGCGAGTAAGAAAGAGCGAGCCGTTCTGACTGAGCAGTAAAGGATTAAATGCCTCAACCGGTCCGCTGGATTGTCCAAAGGACACGAGCATTCCGCGAGGGGCGAGGGACTTTAGACTTCCGAGGTAGGTGCTTTTGCCGACTGAGTCATACACCACATCAACTTTTTTCCCGGAGGTGAGTTCCGCAATCGCGTCTTCAAACTTAACCTTACTGTAATCGATGACGTGGTCAGCGCCCGCTGCTTTTGCGGCTGCGGCCTTCTCGGGGTTTGAAACGGTTGCGAAAACTTGCGCGCCCTTCAGTTTGGCGATCTGCGTCAGCAAGAGGCCAACACCCCCGGCAGCGGCATGGATGAGGCATTTCGAACCTGCCTTTAGCTCGAAGGTGCTACAAGCCAAATAGTGCGCGGTCATTCCTTGCAGCATACTGGCCGCAGCGATTTCACTCGTGAGGTGTGCCGGGATTTTTACAATCGATTTAGCGGGCGCGACTATCTCTTCAGCGTAAGCGCCCGCCACCTGCGCAAATGCGACTGCATCACCGACTTTGAAGTCGGTCACATCAGCGGCGACTTCACTCACATGGCCTGCGCCCTCAAGCCCGGGGGTAAAGGGGAGTGACACCGGATAAAATCCGCTGCGCTGGTAGATATCGATAAAGTTGACTCCGCAAGCTTCAAGACGAATGCGAACCTGCCCTGAGCCTACACTGTCCGGCGCGACCTCTTCTAAGTGCATGGACTCGGGGCCGCCTGACTTTTGTACTCGAATTGCGCGCATGAGCTGTCTCTCCTCGCTTTGCTTCGAGGGTAATACGTCGACACGCGTCAATGCTATGAAGATCTTCGGGAACCGCAGTATGAGACCCCTGCGGAATGCCCTTAGGCTACTTTGTTGAGCTTATGGCCAGACCCTGATTCAGGGGGTGGCGTCTGCGCTATTCCTTCGAAGATGGTTTTGGCGACGGCTTTGAGTTGTTCTCCGGCGCCTTTTTGCAGGCTAACGTCGGCGGCTGATTTAACTTCGGCGCTCTTCTGAGCTGAAATCTCACTAATGTTCATAACTACTCCATTAGTTATATAGGTAACCTCTCAATTCCTTTGGAGGTGGTGCGCGCGGGCCGCCCGCAGGGTGTATCGGATTGCAGCGTGCAAACCTTGAGCGGAGCGTTAATACTCGTTCTCCGCACGACGTGAAAATTCAACCGCTGTTCATCAAAAATCTTCACGTAAAAGTCCGTAAAGACATAATTCTTCTTCGGTTTATTGGAGGCCTCGCCGACTGTACCTGCATGGGGCATTTGTTGAGAGTCGAGAGTGCTTTAGGCCTCATCTCAACTAAAGTCGCCATCAGATCCACCTTGCGCCTTGGGGGATCGCCGCCCGAAGAAACCAAAGGCATTTCTGCGAACGTATGGAACTGAACAAGGGCGCCCGCCTTGGAAATAGATTCAAAGTTCTCGGCTGCCTTGGCTCGGGAAAGATGGGGACTGTCTTTGTCGCTGCCGACGCTGCGCAAGACGACCAAGTCGTCGCACTTAAAGTTTTTCATCAACATCTCTTAAAAGAATTCTCCTCGCGCCAGAAACTTCGTGAGCGTGTGGCGGTTGCCCGCGAGTTCGACGATGTCGGGCTGGTGCGTGCGATTGAGTATGTCGATGAGCCGGGATTGGAAGCCTTAGCACTTGAGTATGTGCCCGGTGGTAACTTGCATAGTTTGGTTGAAGACGGGCCGCTCTCCACAGTCGAGATAATTGAAGTGCTTCGTCAAGCGGCGCAGGCACTGGCAATCTTGCATGCGCGCGGCATCGTGCACTGGGATCTTAAGCCCAGCAGCATTCTCTTCTCGAAAGAAGGTCGCGTTAAACTATGCGGATTTGGACTTTCGAAATTACTCAGTTGCGGGCCAATTAACCTGCGAGTCGGGAGCGCTCAGTACCGCGCTCCGGAATATTTGCGCTATGGAGATTGCGACCAGCGCGGAGATATTTATTCCTTGGGCGTCATAGCCTACGAATTGCTAACTGGAACCACGCCACCAGCCGGTGATGAACCTAGCGCTGCGACTGAGCCCGATGCT
>JAFLCA010000252.1 GCA_017302875.1 Deltaproteobacteria bacterium | reverse complement strand
ACGACGCTGCTGTCCTTAATGAGTTGGGGCATGTCCGAGCGATGTCCTAAGAATTCTATGAGCCCCTCACTTTTCCAACGCAAGAACAGCTCTGGGGAAATAGAGCCGGGATTTCCGGGAACCGGTTCGCCTGCAACCTGCAAGCGGATCTTCAGACCGCGCGCACGCAGCAACGCAGCCGCTTGAACAAATTCTTCAATTCCCTTTTCGCGAAGCAGTCGCGAAGCGAAGAGCACGCTGAAGGTGGCCGGCAGCTTTTGCGTCGGAGCTGCCGGATCCAGCGCGACGCCGGCTCCCCGTATGAGGGTGGTCTTGTACTCTGCAACAAGGTCGCTCTTCAGGAAAGCCGCGCGATCATCTCGATTTTGAAATATGACGCGTACTCGGCTGCCGCTCAGCGCTGAGCGATACAGTCCTTTTACGATGGCGCGGCGCAGTGCCGCCTTTGTCCCGCGTGCAGTAAACACCTGTCCCAACCCCGAAATGGCGTTCACGATGGCTGGCACCTTGGCTGCTTTTGCGGCCAGCGAACCGTAGATCACCGGCTTGATAGTGACGTGATGCACCACATCAGGCCGAATCTCTCGGTAGGCGCGAAAGAGAGAATAGACTGTTGCGATCTCCTGGAGTGGATTGGCGCTCCAGCGTGAGAGCGAAATTTCGTGGTGTTGAAACCCTAAGCTGCGAACCTCTGTAACTTGAGGGTGGGCAGGAGAGCAGATGGTCACCTGCATGCCGGCCTTGCGCGCTGCCTCGGCGATGTTGCGGCGATGCGAGAGAAAAAAAGTGACATCGTTCACTACGATTGCCAGTTTTCTGTTGAGAAGATCCTGCATGCAGCCTATTTGCTTACCGACGGTGTTCTTGCAGCCAAGACTGTAGCATGAGGGCGTCCCACAAGTGGTACTGCCAATTATGTTTGCCCTTCAAGTGTTCCTGCCACTTTTGGAGAATCGGTTCGGGGCGTAATACACCAATTCTTTGAATGGATGCTTCAGAGAGCATATCTTCCGCCCATTCGCGGAGCGGCCCGCGCAGCCAGGAATCAATCGGTACACCAAACCCCATCTTTGGTCGTTCAATTAACTCGCGTGGCACATGTTTGTAAAGAATCTGACGCAAGGCCCATTTGGACTCGCGACCGCGCATTTTCATGGAAAGGGGGAGCTGCCATGCAAATTCGAAGAGCCGATAGTCGAGTAGGGGTTCGCGAGCTTCAAGACTGGAAGCCATGCTGGCGCGATCGACTTTTACCATCACATCATCGGGTAGGTACGTCATGGCGTCGAGATACATCATGCGTGAGATGTAGTCGGGCAGTGTAGAGCTCATGCGCGGGTCGAAGGAACCGACAAGCGGCTCGTGCCCTCCAATTACAATTTGCTCCGGGTCGTCCCAATGCGAGATCATCTGGGAATACACATCCTGCGATCTGGAGTAGGTAAGCACTCGCGCAAGTTTATGCATCTTGTCCCCTGGCAGAGCCACGCGCAGCTTGCGAGGCAGAAGCGGCGCAAATGCCCCAAAAACGGCGTCCCACTGCTCTCTGCTAAGGGTACGAATGCCGGCTGCGGCTCCCCGCCGCAGTAACGACGGTGTCGCAGTCAATGTTCTCCGAATCTTGCGTGCCCACAGATATCGTATGTACCCGGAGAACAATTCATCCCCGCCGTCTCCGGAGAGACTGACGGTGACATGCTGACGAGTCAGCTTTGACAGCAAATAGGTGGGAATCTGAGAGCTATCTGAGAATGGCTCGTCAAAGATTGACGGGAGGCGGGGGATTACGTTCAACGCGTCCTGTGGGGTAACGTACAGCTCGGTGTGATCTGTCTTCAAGTGCGCGGCGACGGCCTTCGCGTGATCTGCCTCATTGTACTGGCCTTCGCGAAAGCCGATGGAATAAGTCTTAACGGGTACATTGCTTTGAGCCTGCATGAGGGCAACGACGAGAGATGAATCTATCCCGCCGGACAAGAAAGCGCCCAAGGGAACATCGGCAATCATGCGTAATTTGACACAATCAAAGAGCAGCGCTTCGAGTTCTGCCAGAGTGGAGGGCGAGTCTTGCTTCAAATTCTGCTGTCCGCGTTCTGCCGCGTCACGCGCCGACCAGAAAAGCTGCGGTTGCAACCGTGCGCCCTCTTCGAGATAATCCGGTGAAAACTCAGCGGGCTTCTTCCGCAGTTGCTCGAGGTTCAATGCTAAAATGCTCGCCTGAGGCAATTTATACACGCCCTGGTAAATGCTGTATGGGGCGGGGATATAGTTCCGCCGCATGAAAAGGCAGACGGCGTCTCGATCTATCGAATGAGCAAAGTTGGGCGAAGCTTCAAAAGAATTCGCCTGAGAGGAGAACACAAATCCACTGGGTGTCCAGCCGTAGTAAAGCGGCTTGACGCCCAGCCGGTCACGTCCCAAAAAAAGCTTTTTGTCCTGAGCGTCCCAAAGCGCAAAAACGAACATGCCGTTGAAGCGCTTCACGGATTCTTCGACACCCCAGGCTTCGAATGCGGCCAGCATAACTTCGGTGTCGGAGCCGCCGCGAAAGGAGAATCCCTTCGCTTGCAGGTCGCGTTTGAGGTCTTGGAAGTTATAGATCTCGCCATTGAAGACCATCGAGAAGCGCTTGGTCGGCGAGTGCATCGGCTGGTGCCCTTCAGGGGACAAATCAAGAATCGCCAGACGACGATGTCCAAACCCTATGCCGTGCTCAAAATCAAACCAGAATCCATGATCGTCGGGGCCGCGCAGCGCGATGCAATTCGTGATCGCCTCGGTCGCTGACCTAAGGGCGTCCTGCTGTAAAAGGTGGCTGATTATGCCAGCGATTCCGCACATAGCCTACACTGCCTTGTTGCTCTGGTTCCCTGACGAATACAAATCCGAGTAGGCCCTAACCATAGTCGAAATTGAAAAGTTTCGCACGATGTGGGCTCGACCGGAGGCACCAAGCGCTTGCCGCTCTTGCGGCGGTCGGCGTCCAATTTCGATGGCTGCCTGGGCCAGCGCTTTGGGGTCACGCGGTGGAACAACTTGGCCGCCGCTGGATGCCAGTACTTTGGAGTCTCCCACATCCGTGACGACACAGGGCACCTCGCAAGCCAAAGCCTCGCCCACAACGCTGGGAAGAGCCTCGGAGGATGAGGAGCTGATGAGGACATCAAGTCCGGCCATGATGGCCGGAATATCGCGGCGCTCGCCAAGCAGACAGACGTGTTCCTGTAGAGAATGCCGAGCCGTAAGATGAGCGAGGATCGAGTTCGATGGATCTACACCTTTCCCCGCCAAGACAAAACGCGCTTCAGGCAGGGCATCGGCAACCAGCCGAGCGGCGGCAAAAAAGGTCTCATGATCCTTGTGAGGATCAAATCGAGCAATTAGGCCCATCAGCAGCGTATCAGAGCTGGCTTTGAGCTCGCCTCGCAGCAACTGCCGAGCCTCTGGATCAGGCTTGAAAATATCCGTGTCGAAGCCGTTCGGGATTACGAGCGTGCGTTGCGGACTGTACCCAAGCGCTTCGTGTTGGGAGGCGGTGCTGTGGGCACAGTAGATGACGCGCTCTGTTCGCGGAGAGAGGGCGGCTCCGCGCTTGATAACGAGCCCCGTGATAAACTTCTCGTCTTCAAGACGATAAATCGAATTGTGAATGCTGAAAAAAAGACGAGTATCTTTTAGAAATCGAGAACACCAGGAAGCCGCGACATTGGCATGATACATCCAACCTTGCAGAATATCGGGTTGCAAGGCGCGAACCAGGCGCAATAGACGCCACCAAGCCAGCGGGTTTGGGACAGCGGGGTTCATCTCAGGAGAGCAAACCGTAATTCCCGCCTGCTCAAAGCGCGATCGCATAGGGCCCTCGGCGCGCAAACTTACCACGATCGGCTCGAAATCGGAGCGCGGCAAGCGCGTCAGGAGATGCCACAGCATCATTTCAGCGCCACCGGTCAGAAGCCCGGTCGTAATAAAAACTAAGCGACGACGGGACTTCATGAGACCGCTCCGGCTGGGGTGGAGGGGTCTTTCAGCGGTGCCCCGGCATGGAAGAAGGTCCACAGTTCTTGGAACTGACAGAGCGCAATT
>JAFLCA010000251.1 GCA_017302875.1 Deltaproteobacteria bacterium | reverse complement strand
AGGGCGTATTCTACACCCCCATACGAATTGTCGATGAAATTCTCGAAGCCACACTTGGTCAATCAATAGGGTCCAAAACGACCTCCGAGCTGTTTCAGATTCGTATCGTGGACCCAGCTTGTGGGGCGGGTATTTTTCTAATTCGGGCATTGCGCATGCTGATGCGGGAGCTTGCGCGACGCGGAGAACAATCTGCGCGGCACGCTGCAGTTCTCGCGCAAGAGTGCCTCCATGGGGTTGACTGCGACGAGAGCGCCGGCGCACTCGCAAAAGAACTGATCGCAAACTGCGCAGCGCAATATGGAGCCGAGCTACACGGCGAAGACCTCAAGCATATTAGAATCGGAAATAGCCTCATCGATCCCCAGACGCTTCCCGGCCGCACTATTCCGACGACTCTTCAGCCGTTTGCTTGGAGCGTTCAGTATCCAGAGGTCTTTAAGATGGGCGGCTTTGACTTCGTCGTGGGCAATCCTCCCTATGGACTTTCTCGCGATGAGCAGATTTCCGCGGCAGAGAACATGCTGCTACAGCAAGCATTCGCCTCCTCCCGAAACGGAAAAATCAACAAATACCTTGCGTTCATTGCGCTGGGCTTTCGACTGCTGCGAACAGGCGGGGCGCTTTCGTATATTGTGCCAAACGCCTGGCTTGGGATTAAGAGCGCCGCCAAGCTGCGCAGCCTGCTGTTAGAGGAAAGAGCGTTGGAGGCGATCACCGTCTACGACTTTCCAGTTTTCAATGATCCTTCCGTAGAGGCGGTCGTATTCAAGCTACGCAAGAGCCGCCCCTCTGAGCGCATTACGATCCTGCATCGTAAAAGCTACGAACAAAGTGGGCCAGTTCGGCTCATGCCCATCGAAGAGTGTCTGGCAGATCCTCAACGCAGAATCTCAATTCTGTGGGACGAGAATCTCTCGCCTATTATCAAGATTTTGCGCTCTCACGCTCTAACGTTGGGAAGTCTCACTTCTCCGTTCGTTCCCATGATCGCATTACAGGCTTATGCGGAGGGAAAAGGAGACCCTCCACAACGAAAAGAACAGGTTAAATCACACTGCTTTCACCACACTTCGAAAGTCGATGCGCATACCTATCCTTACTTTGAGGGCTCAGACATTGGTCGCTACGCGCTGCGCTGGTCGGGAGCCTATCTTCAATACGGAAAGTTTCTGGCCGAAGCGCAGTCGATCGAACGTTTCAAGGGGCCGCGCGTACTGTTACGCGAGATCTTAAATCCTTCTCCCTACGTGCTCGCCGCAAGCTATACTGAGGAAGCTGCTCTCTATAATAAGTCCGTTCTACATATTCTTGCGAAAGAGAAAGTGGAGCCTGAACTGATGCTAGCTCTATGCGCCCTACTCAACTCCAAGCTGATTTCATTTTTTGTGCGCATGTGCGGATGCAAATCGCAACGAAGGCTGTTTCCAAAAATCGTTAATGACGACCTAAAATCTATCCCCCTCTCAAAGGGTTTCTTTGGCGCTGCCGCGGAGCTGGCGCAGAGAGCCGAGCAGCAAATGCGACAGGTAAGCGCGGAGCGCGACCGGGAAATCGATGCGCTTATATTTGCAGCCTATGCTATATCGGAATCTCAAGCGGAAAGAGTGTGCTCCTTTCTTGAATCAGAGCAATGAGTAGCTCCTATGACCACTGATGTGTTTCAAGAAATCCGGCGATTCGTCGTATCTAATCTGACCTTTCAGCGCAAGAACGGCTACATTTTCTCGGCCTGGGGCAAGCTGCGCTTAGTCGAGCATCATGTGCTGCTTGAACTTGATCGACCGTGGTTGCTGCGACCTTCCGATCTGGCGTTGCGTCTGAATCAACCCGCTGCACAGTTGGCGCACGTGCTGAGCTCTCTTAAGAGGCGCGGCATTGTGCGGGAAGTGGAAGGCGACAGCGATCGCGAGAAGTTTGTTTTGCTGACGAAGAAGGGCCAGCAACTCTCGCGCGGTTTGGACGACATCTCTAATCAGCTTATGAATTTACTGGCGGCCAATATTGGCTACCAGGATCAGAAACGCTTCTACGAATTTTGGGAACTTCTAAATAATGGCCTTGGCGCGCCCCATACCGTAGCGCGTCCCGGCGATCACCCGCTAAGACTCCAGACGCGCCGCTTTACGCGCATCTTCGGATACTTTGCACGCAGACCCGAAAGTTCTTCGTTGAGTTTCTCGGAACTACATCTGCTTTACTACCTGACAGAGGCAGCTCAGGGTGCGGAGCTGGGAGAGCTAGCCCAAGAGCTTCGAGCACCAGTCGCCACCATAAAGAAGATTGCCACCAAGTTAAGTGAAGCTGGCTTTTGTACTCGACCCTCCAGTAAAGCCCAGGCCCGCATTGAAGTGACGGAGCAGGGTCGCCTCCATTTCGAGGCCACCATCGATGGTTTAAGCAAGGTGCTTATGTCGCGCCTCTCCGCGCCCGTCGCCGCTAGGCTCGCGGCGCTCGCTGGAGTTTTTGAATCTACGATTCAACGTTGGACTCCGCGTTATGAGGTTGATGCAGCCTTCCCTTCAATTCCTCGGGAGCGCAGCTTTTTTCTAGAGCTACAGGTACAAATTCTGTCGGAATTTGCACGCGCATCATTCGGCATTTTACAAGAGCCCCTTGCAGCGGAGGAAATCACCGAATCGGCCTTGATTGTATTGTTTCAGGGCCCTACCCCCTGTCTCAGCGTGCGATTGCGTCAGCTGCCGCCCGAACCTAATGGCAACGCAGCCTTGCGACTCTCTGAATTTGGATTCTCCAATCGAGTCAACTGGAAGGATGCACGCGCTCTTCTTGAAGACATTCTGTTGCACCCTCAGAAATACCAAGCTGGAGACGGCGCTAAACAACCAGACGAAATTGCCTACTTCGCTTCGGGGAAAGCGCTGCCACCCCAACAACAGGACAGTGTCATCACCCTGGAGTTTGGAGTCGCTGCGCTGCCGCTCCGCAGTATGCTCACGTTTGAATCGGCTCGCATTCAGGTGCGCGAGTAAAGGCCTGGCATCACATAACCCACTTTCAAGTATCGCGGAGGAGAAGGCCAGAACAGGGAAACTTCTCTCGTCTCCTAGCCGACTTAGCTCGACTTCAAGTTTCCAATCTGCAACAGTTGATCGTCTGCGAGATGTGCCTTAGGTTTGCGCAAGATACTTTTACTCGGGTGAGGGCTTTATGAAAAACTCCATTGCTGCTTGCGGATCGTTTCCAGCGACCAGACTTCGTAGAAATCGACAAGCTACATGGACGCGCAATCTTGTGCGCGAACATCAATTCACCCCGCACGATATTATCTGGCCTCTCTTCGTTCATGATCAGAAAGAGAACGCTGCTATTGGCAGCATGCCGGGAGTTTTTCGCCATTCCCTGAAAGATCTGGTAGTGCAGGCCAAGCGCGCTGAATCTCTCGGAATCCCTGCGGTGGCGCTTTTTCCGGCGATCGATCCTTCACTTAAGAACGCGCAAGGCAGTGAAGCGACAAACCCTGACAATTTGGTGTGTCGCTCGATTCGCGCAGTCAAAGAAGCGGCTCCCGGCGTCGGAATCATATGCGACGTCGCCCTCGATCCTTTTACCAGTCACGGGCATGACGGGTTACTACGCGAGGAGGATGGTGTAATTCTCAACGACGAGACGGTGAAGATTCTTTGTGAGCAAGCAATCGTGCAGGCTCGCTCTGGCTGCGATGTAATCGCTCCATCGGATATGATGGATGGACGCGTCGGCGCGGTGCGCCAAGCTCTGGATCAGGAAGGCTTCACCCACGTCGCCATTCTCTCGTATGCCGCGAAGTATGCCTCAGCTTTTTACGGTCCTTTCCGTGATGCGATCGGATCGAATACCTTAACAGGCAAAGACAAAGCGCGCGGATTTCGCGACAAGTCCGGCTATCAAATGGATCCCGCCAATACGGACGAGGCGCTAAGAGAAGTGGCTCTGGATATTCAAGAAGGCGCTGACATGGTGATGGTTAAACCGGGCCTGCCGTATCTCGATGTGCTTTGCCGAGTTAAAGAAACATTCGCAGTTCCCACCTACGCCTATCAGGTGAGCGGAGAATATTCGATGTTGAGCGCGGCGTTTGCCGCCGGGTATCTCGATCGCAAACGATCGATTCTT
>JAFLCA010000250.1 GCA_017302875.1 Deltaproteobacteria bacterium | reverse complement strand
GCGAAATTGGGGACAGAGGGAACTGTCCCCAATTCTTTTGCCCGACCGCGTCGATGCAATTGTTGAATCGCCACCGATCTCGACTTAGTTCAATAAACGAGTTTCCACAAACCATTTTCACCGAGAGCGGAAACGCAAAAAAACCTCCGGCGTCCGAGCTTGTTTCAAACTTGTAGGGCCCGGCAGAGGAAACGTCAATTCTGCCAAGATTCTTAAGTTTCTGCAGGATGGAAATCCCACCTATCTGCCCAGGTGCCTCACCTTGAGTGAGCCTAGCAAGCTGCAAAGCAAACTCATACGCTGGCGCCCCGAAGGCTAATTGGGTTGCCATCCCGAACCGTTTCTCATACCTCGCTGAAAAACCGGGGTCGACGATATTATTTACATAGACGGCTCCGTCCATGAGCTCGTTGGCGGATTGAACCTCTGAAAGACTTTCAAAGAAGTTAGTCCCGAATGTAGGAACCTCAATTTTCTGCTGTGATCTCAATTTGTAAAACGACGAAATTTGACCTGCCGACAGAAAAACACCCACCGCATCGAACTTGCGATTTCGAATTTTCGCCAAGGAATCTCGTAGATCCATGTTATTCACACTGTAGCGCTGGATAATCTCCAAATGCTGACCTGGAAGCAGGCTACTCTCAAGCGATTTGACCATTAGTTCGAGGTAGCTGCTGTCGGCGAGCACGACCCCAATATTTTTTGCATTCCGAAACGCAAGGTACTGGGTCTGAAGAGAAAGATAATCTCCGACTGGGTTCATAAAGCGGATAAAGAACGTTTTTCCTCTGCTAGAATCTGGGTCGATGCACTGGCCGACAGTGGGAAGCTTATCTTGCTCCGCTAGGGGGGCTAGGGCCTGGCAAAAACCTACTCCCCACGTATAGATCATTTCCGCTCGATCCTGCGTTCGCAACTTTTGGAACGCGGTCACGGCGAGCGAGTTGCTATACTGAGCGTCTTCAAAAACAAACTTCAGTCTGGAGAACAGCTCAGGATGCTCTTCTCTGGCCAGCGTGATTGAATTGACCATAGCCTGACCGTAGTCGGCTGTTGGGCCTGTCAGCGGAAGGACGCCACCAACGACAAAATCTTCCGCGTAAAGCGAAGGCGAACTAAACGCAAAGATCGCGGATAGAAGTATTATGGATCTCATTGAGCAGTTTAACGTTCAGGATGAACCGGGGGAAATGCGCCAGGGTTTCGCCCGGTTCGATCCGATTGTAGTGCTCCAAAAAGGCAAGAGAGCGTAGCTAATTTGAACCTAGCTTTACGGCAAAGGCAAATCTGGAATCGTTATGGTGAGGGAACAGTCTAGATTCCCTTGCGGCCCATAGGTATACAGACTACTGGTTCCGCCATTCTGGAGAAGGAGTTGATTGCTGGTGGTGGAGGACGATAGATACGTACCTTGAGGTGCGATCAAATAGGCCCAGCTTAAAATTATTCGATTGAGGCCCGGTTCAGCTCTCTTTTTTCCAGCCAATACCATTACAATACCTTTCGTGCTCCCAGTCGCCGGATCGGTCGAAAAAACCCAACCGAAATAGGTAGCGTCAACTCCAGGCACCTGAGGCTCTTTATCTCTTGTTAGCGCCATTTCTCCGTTAAACGTCGAAAGACCAGAGCAGCGATAAGTTGCATTTCCATCCTGAGCAAAGGATATATGAGTAAGGCTTCTGCCCTGAGCAAAGGCAGAACCGCTGAGTAGTAAAAGTATAGGCGCGCAGATTAAGACAATTTTTTTGAACATTGCTTACACTCCGAAATAGATGACTCAGCAGGAGTAGAACACAACTTGACCATACAGCCTAACAAAAACTCGCCGCTCAAGAACCACGAGCTTTCTGCGATGGCAAAGCGCCTAGTCTGCACCAGCGTCTGGCCGCGATAAGTATTGTCAAACCAACAGCGGCTTCGATTATGAAAAAGGGATCCAATGCTCCGTCCGAGCACAAAGGTGCAGGAAACTCGAGAGCCTATACTTCCTGCTCGCGTAATTCTTGGCGATTATGCCGATCGATTTACTGACCGAACCAGAGTCCCAATCAAAATTCAGATTATTTATTCACAGGACTTCCGCAAAATTTTATTTAAACGGTCGCAATGTTCTGGCAGGAAACAAGCATTAATCAATTTACGTAACAGAGTGCAAAGAGACGTCGTTGATTGTTCGATTCCATCGCATCTCTCAACGGTCGTGGTCGCAAGTTCAACCATCTGTTCCGCATCCTGATGGCACTGCTTAAAGCATGGGCCGTGTTGCCAATTGCGACTGCCTTTAAGGCACTCGTCACGGTTTATGCATGCTAGAAACGGCTCTACTACTACCGCGGTGGCTTCCGAAGCCCTTAGGCAACGAGCCAGCTTAAGATAGTCCCGTTCATCGGAAGTACGAAAAGTATTCTCACATCGACTTAGGTCGGACTCCGACGCAGCCAAGCAAAAGGCGAGCCCATAATAATCCGGCGGGACCCCCTCGGTCTTCGGGATAAAGTGCGCACAGCGCTTAAGATCGTCGGCGGATCCGGATGGAGGAGGGCGATTCCATGCGGGGTCACATTTGTCGGCGCAGCGCTCGGCTTTTGGAGTTCCAGAATCAAGGATTGATAACTCGGGACAATTGCCGCGCATACAGCCGAGAGGCGCGTCAAAGACCGCGCTGATCTCTTTTATAATTACGTCGCAGGAACGTTCTGCATAAGCGAGGGATGGAATGAACTGAAGAAAAATTATGGTCAATATATATGTGAATGTTTTGAGACCAGCAGGGTTGGAATGCTTGCGCACAGCAAAAAAAGTGGCAGTCCTCATTATTTCCTTGTCCTGTTCAGTGATGAGTCTCACTTGAAGCGGTGTAACGGCCAAAATCAGTCGGTCGCGGAGCGCGTCGGCTGGAATTGATTGTGGTCCGCCTCCTATTAGAAACTCATTTTTTATAGCCAAACATCACGCCATGAGGAGTCCATGTTTGACATCGAAGTTCTGTAACATTCTCAAACCCCGCCTCATGAAGCCAGTTTCTGTATTCGCTCCATGGGTAAATCATCCCACGGCCTGCCGCGACAGAACGAAAGTAGACCGTATCAAGCGCAGCCATGAGGGGGCCTTTTTCATTGTCGTCAGCGATTGAGCTAAAAATGCTTACATATCCGCCAGACTTCAGTGAGCTGTAAGCTTTCCGTAGAAGAGTTAAATTTTGTTCTGCATTCCAAATGACAAGTTGATGATTAAACATGATGCAATCATGACCGTTTGGAAATTGATCTTTTAGAAAGTCACATCCGTGAAAGGTGACTCGCTCTGAGAGATCACGTCTGCGGATTGCTTCTTGGACAGGCGATGCTAAATTCGGAAGGTCAAGCACCGTCACCTGGGTGTGCGGGAATTTCTCCGCGACCGCCATAGCATTTCCACCCAATCCTCCACCTACATCAAGTACGCGCGACCCTTGGGCGAGCTTCATCTCTTTGAGAAGATGTGGAACTGCATAGGCACTGTACGCCTCCATATAATCGTAAAAGATCTTTTGGAGCTTGGGATCGAGGGCTAAACGTTCATAAAGAGTGGACCCACTGCCAAGGAAATGACGAAGGCCTACGTTCCGATCCTGACGAAGAGACTCTAAAAAATCTACCTGCCCGGCATAAACGATGTGAGCCTGAAATGCCACAAGCTTTTGAAACACCTGCCATTCGTTTTCCGCAAAGAGCTTTTGAATAGTTGGCGAATTTTCATACCAGCCGTCTCTCAGCCGAACAAGCCCTAGGGCAGATAATCCAAATAATAGAACCCGTAGCGACTCATCGCTAAAGCCCAGTGCTAGAGCAATACCTGCACGATCCTGTCCGGGCCGTTCGTGAAGTTCTAGAAATAGTCCGCTCTCACATGCGGCATGCAGTATTTGAAAAGCCGCTGCGCCATGGGTAACAAGAAGAAGTTTTTCAATGCTATCATCATTCATATGCTACATCGGGGAAGGGGCTGGTAACGGCTAGAGTGTGCGGTTTCGGGCTCTCGCAGTCAATAAAGTTTCCACGAAAGCGCGCGGGGCCGATATCCGCATGACGCAGTTGTTATGCGGCTACTTGTTGAGGCTCCACAGGCTTTCAGAAAATACAAAGAAAAGGGAAAAGAAAAGGGAA
>JAFLCA010000025.1 GCA_017302875.1 Deltaproteobacteria bacterium | reverse complement strand
ACCCGGTTCGACGCATACACATAGAACGAAAGTCCGAAGCGCACGCCAGCTATGAAATAAAGGAGCTTGCGGCCCGATTCGGCTGCGGTCTGTAGAGCCAGAAGGCAAGCCAGTAAATGACAGGGCGCCATTACATGCTCGAGATTATCGTAGCGTGAAAACGCAATGTTCCATGGGCAGGTCGCGAGGAGCAGCGCGAAAATTCTGGCAGTACTGCGATTGTGGAGCGCTAATCCTAGAAAATAGGCAAGCAGAACGCTTAACGTTCCTACGACTGCCGGCATTATACGAGTGGTATCGGCGGAAGCTCCATAAAAGGCAAAGCCGATGGCTTCGATGATTCCCACCGGTCCCGTTTCTTCGTCAATGATGTGCGTCAACGCCGCTCGAACGGTTCGCCAATCGCCCTGCGGTAGCGCGGGAAGCAATTCGTGGATGGCAACTTTTCGGATCTGGAATTGCGCAGTCGTGTGTCCGGAGAACCCCTCCGGATATTCGGTGAGGGCATATGCTCGAAAAAAAATTGCGCCGCCCAAGATAAGAAGGAGAAGGGGATCAAGTGCACCCCAACGCGGCGCCTCGAAATGTAATTTACAGCTGCTACACAGCAGCACCGCGCTGCTAGTCGAGAGAAACAGCGCGCAAATAAGGGGCCCCGTTGCGAACGTATAGGCTGCGCCGCCAAGCAACAGCAGCGCAGTTAGGAATCGAACTGACTCAAATCGCGTAAATTCATAAACGTCTTTCGAGTCTGATACCATGCCGGTGCTGTCGGTAAATCCATCTTTGCCCAGGGCGAGCTTAATCTACGGTATAAGACAGTTACGGGGCCATTGGGAATGATAAATTCCGTGAGAGCGGTTAACTTCCGCAGTACCGATTAGCTTCCCCATTTGCGACACCAGGCGAAGGTCTCGCGAATTAGCACTTCCTCCTTACCTTCCTCTGCGAAGTTGTGTGAGGCACCAGGTATTTCGAGAAATTTATTCGGTCCATCTGTACTTTCGCAGTATATGCGGGCTGCGCCGTGGTAGGGGCCGTCGCCGGCGGCGATCACAAGCATCGGGGTTTTCACCCCACCCACCAGCGATTTCGCGGTGGGAAACTTACGTAATTCTTGCGTCAACTTCCTACCAATTATATGGCGTGTTCCCCAGTCGACAATATATCCACCAACCGCTGCGTTATATTTCCCGAAGGATCGAACGTCGCGTAGAGAATCTGGATCCGGCCCATCCCAGGAAATAATAGCCTTCACTCCCTTCAAATTTGCCAGCAAGATATTGGGCCAGCCCAGGCTATGGCCGGCAAGGCAAATGGAGTTGAAGCCGAGTTTCTTGCAGTGCGAGACCATCGTATTGATATCCGCTGCATTGTCTCGCATTCCGAGCTTGTCGAAAGTACCGGCATCGTCTTGATACCCGTACAGGTCAAAGCGCAGCGTCGCCCATCCTCGCTTGGTAAAAAATTTCGCACAGGCTCGGTTCTTCCCGTCGTTCATCCATCCGGTCATGCCGTGGACTACGATGATTACCTTTTTGGTGCTTCGGGGTGGACAGGTCAAAAGGCCGTAGAGATACCGTCCGCGCTGTCTACTTTGAATTCGAAGCTTTATTTCCATCACACAACTGTACTGTTGCGGCCCACGAACCGCCAACCTCAATTCTTGATCAGGGGGCCCTCCTGACAGCCCAGGCGGTTCCGTTCCCCGACGCAACGGCTGTCGGTGGGCTGTCGGAACAGTTCCTGCATTAAGAATAATTATTAGGTGCTCCAGTTCCTAAGCCGCTGGGTTTTCAAGGAATTTCGGGGAAGAAGTGCGCAGGTTTTGTGTCTCGCTAGTACTATTGTTTCTCCACAGCGTCGCGCTACTGCCGCCGCCTGCTTTCGCTTCTGGAGGAGTAGTTTCTTCAGCAAATATTGCTGCATTTAGCCTTATTGATTCTGGGTATGGCTGTTACCGACCTCCAACGTCGGCTAATCGTGCCATTAAAGTTAAGTTTGCCTCGCTTCCGGTTAGGCGAGGGACCCGCTGGCAGCGAATTAACCCCAGAAAGATACTGGCAGCGTTAAAACAGCAGACTGCTAGATCCCGCGGTGCGCGGCGACGCGAACTAAGACGAGCTGTTGCCGCTGTTCAAACCCTTATTGCCAACTGCCTCCCTGTGCCCTCGCTAACACCTACGAGCACGGCTAGTCCGACTCCGCCTCCCAGTGCCACTGCAACTATAACTCCGCCTGCTTTGGCAAGTGCCACCGCAACTTCCTCACCGACGGCTACGAGTACAGTAACTGCAACGGCCACCTCTACAGCTACACCGACTTCAACTTCTTCTCCGACACTCTCCCCAACTGCGACTCGTACCCCGACGGCTACACCTACCAGGACTTCAACACCGACAGCCACAGCGACTCGAACGGCCACCCCAAGCGCTACCCCGACCCGCACGGCCACGGCGACTCCCACACGGACGCCAACTCGTACTGCCACACCGACTGCTAGCGCGACTCGCACTGCCACACCGACTGCCACCGCGACCCGGACGGCGACCCCGACCGCAACACCAACCCTATCGCCAACTCCAACTCCGACTTTACCGGCCTGCTCAAACGAGATCGATGATGATGGAGATGGGTTTGTCGACTATCCGTTAGATCCTGAATGTGAAAGTGCTTCAGGGGTGGAGTCGGGTGAACAGAGCTCAGGGGCTGCGCGATACAAGGCATATACGTGGGCCGGGGTTCCTAGTGACATTGCCGGGCAGAATTTGCGGCCGTTTGTGTGGCTGAACTCGCTGCGATTCGCAGATGCACCTGCTCGGGCCCAACAATTGCTTTCACTCGCTCCTGAAGATCGAGTTGCATATATCTGGGATGTTCACACGACCTCAGGAAATGCGAATGCGATCCCTTTTGATCACGATCCTGCTGACGATGGAGTGGATCCTGTCTCGGGTTTGCGTTTCCCATCTCTGTCACATGAACATGGAATTGCGAACGTTTCACAAGTCATTCGCCAGTATATGCAAATTTTGAAGGATGCAGGGGCGACACTATCGAGCGTTCTGATCGACTATGAAGAATATTACAACCGCACAGCTTGGGGTCTTTTTCAATGCGGACAGACCTGGCCCTTCGCGCGTCCATGCGCACAGGTGGATGCGGAGATTCGCGCCATAGAGAACCATCCAGACTTTGCTTCGACGATTCTCGCGCCTCTTCAGTTACGCGGATTTCAATATATCAATGGCAATCTAAGGGACTCCCTCATTGCCGCAGCTCCAGCGCAAAATCGGGACCTCTGGGATCATATGATTCGCGATTTAATAACTGACCAGCTAAACCGCACCTTCAGAGATGCGGTTTTGGCAGTATTTCCCGATGTGCTTGTGTCGAATTATCAGTTTACGGCGATGAATAGCGTATACACGATACCAAATGATTCTGGCTGGCATTGGTACCGTAATGGTTCACTGCCCCCCTTTGGTACGGCCGGGGGTCCAAGTATGTACGGGACGATGAGTCAGTTTATCTGGCTGACGTATCCGTACACGGACTACCTAGCACCGACTCCTTTTCATGCTTTACTCATGGAGCAAAGCGACCTGCGTATCGCTCAAAACTCAGATTCTCAAGCCCTGACCCCTTGGTTGGCAGACCGTTCAATCGCAAGTCGCTTTACTGAGCTCAATCCCAGCTATCCCGAGCCCCTGTGCTACTATGAAAATGTGCTCCATGCACTCGCGAGTGGAGTAACACATTTCAATCTCTGGAACCCGGATGCATCTTCATCCGATGCCGGTGAGCGAGCATTGAATGCTACTTTAAAGGAGTTTGATCGCATAATCGGAGGGGCGGTGGTTGCTCATTACACCCAAGAAATTCTCGACCCACATGCCGATTTTATTCTTTCAGGGTTCTTCGCGAATCGGTACATCTATCGCTATACCCCCAAAGATCTAGATCCGGCGGCTCATATCGTCGAGGGCGCCTCGCAAGTCAGCATCACGAGCGGCGCTGTGGAACTACAGTTTAGTGGGGGGCGCATCGTGCACATCCCAAACTCCCTCGCGACAGGGGGCGCATGGATAGTGAGTCCCCAACCGGTGCAGATTCAAAGTGCCGCCCAATAATTGGAAAGGAGTAGTTCACATTTAATTAAACTGAGGGGTTTCCTCTCCGGGGATCTCGCGGGGGCCGGGGCAGCGTACTCTCATCCTTCATGCAGGCTGCAATGGCCCGCTTGTATCGTTAATCCGAGCACGACTAGGTATTAAATAGTTCCGCCGGGCTTCAGCGCCAGCAAAGAGTTGACATAACGAGCGGAGGTAGCCCACTCGCTGTCTTTTGTGATCCTCTTATCACGGGCACCGTGTGCCCAGATTCGACTGAATTATGCTCAAATCGTCCTCATCGGTTAGCCCGTCGTGGTTAAAGTCGAACACACTCGAGCTGTATTCCGAATCATCATCCAGATTTTCTTCGGTTTTGAGCACGAAGCGGTTCCAACCCTTAATGTCTTTCTGATCGACGACTCCGTCAATGTTTCCATCACCGGGGCACGATGCTTCTGAATTCAGTACTGCGTTCATTCCTGCGGCGAGCGAATCGTAAGCGGCCTGCTGAGCTGGGGTGAGCGCATCTAAATCGAGCTCTTCTCCGGATCGATCTATCTTTGGATTAGTCTTCGCTTGATCTATCTCGTAGAACTCCACCGTGCTGACATTAGCGCACTCTTGGGAATCCGGGTCGTAGTCGAGGATGGTGTTCTTCACGAGTTTGTAGTGCTCGTTGCGAGTCGCTGTACCAAGCGGCAGAATGCTAACCAGGGGCTGAGAGTTGTTGTAGAGATACTCATTAACCTCACAGCAATTGTTAACTCCCGCGGATCCCACTCCTGCCGTGGACGGATCGTCTGCACCTTCGCCCCACCATACGCCGCCATTGTCTTCACATACTGATTTCGATACTGGAGTTTGAGAGCAAGTCGTGCCGCTAAAGACGCAGGGGCCGTTTCCATACGGGTTGGCCTGTATATTGGCTCCAAACTGGGTGAAGTTCTGTCGGCGAATCGAGCCATGCTGCGGATTCTGGAGGTAGGGGAGCATGGCACGCGAATCAATTCTGCGCGGAACCAGTTTGTGAACATCAGCTCCGGCGATTTCTCCAAACAGTTCAAAGATGTCAGCGATGTTGACCATATGCTCAACATCACGATTCTTCCCCCTCACAAAGGGGCCGCTCACGAACACCGGAACCCATACTCCAGTCTGGTACACGGTGCCCTTGGCTCTGTTTGGATCAAATGGCGCTTTGGCAGTGGGGCCAAGTGATCCGTTGTCGCCGGCAACGATAATCATCGTATTCGCCCCTTTGGGAGTCAGAGACAATTGTCCCGTGCTCGAGCGTTTTGCAAAGCCGGTTTCAACAAGAAAGCGTCCCAGCTCCGTGTCCATGGCTTCAATCATGTGATTGCTGATAACACGCTGTTCCGCGCTATTGGAGCAGTCGAGCGAGTTGTTTCCCCGTCGAGAGCTGCGCGAGAGAAGCTTGTCCGGAGGACATTGAATAGGGGTATGGTCTGCGGAGAAACTTAAAGTTGCCATCCACGGAGTTCCGACTGGACGGCTCCGAATCCAATCGCGCGCTGCATCGACTTCAAGCGTACTGCGATATCTGCGCGCTCGCGGATCCGCTAGAGGCAGCTCAATCACTCTGCCGTTCGAACGGTTAATGACAATCGGAGAAACGTAATACGCGTTTTGCAAATCAAAGGAGAGCGGCAAATCTGCGGCAGCTTCGCAAGTTGTGTTGGGGACAAAGATGCCTCCACGCTCAAGGCACTTTTTGCCGGGAAATTGACCACCGATGTTTTCATCGCAGCGACCGGAACTGAACCGGCAAGCGCCTTCCGTTGCATCCGTTACAAAGCCGCACGAATATGTTCCGGCTGTCGCGACGCCACCGGCAGTAGTGTCGATAGAGCCCGGCAGTCCGCCGATGTATCCATAAAAGAAATCAAAACCAAGCGCTGAAGGAGTGCCGTTTCCAAAAGGATTGTTTTCGGGTCCGCCCAAGTGAAACTTCCCAAACATGGCACTGGTGTATCCACGTGTTTTTAAGACCTTGGGTGCAGTCATTTCGTAGGGCGAAACTTGGGAGTTGGCTAAGTCGTTCGGTCCAATAGCTTGATAAATGTTGGTGCGGAACGGATAGCGGCCGGTAAAGAATACGGCTCTGCTCGGGGAGCACTCCGGCATGCTCCATACATTTCGAAAGCGTACGCTAGAGTTAGCAAGGGCATCGATGTTGGGAGTTTTGGGCGGGGTGAGACCACCGTATCCGAAGACCTTTAACTGATCTATTCCGACATCATCGAGAATAACGAACAGTATGTTCGGTCGTTCAACTGAACGAGCGCTAGACTCTGCTGCTGAAGACTCAGTGAAGAAAGGAAGACCTAGAAGCAAGAAAAGAAATACTGCAATTTGAGGAATCTTTTGGAAGCACAGCGAAGGGGAAGATGTTGTCATTGAGTCTGCTCTTATATGGAATATGTCCTAAAGCTTCGCCTCTTCGATCTTAGATGCAAGGTCGGCCAAAAGTGACTGCGGTGAGTTGTGCACATCCGTCCTCCCGCGCGTTAGACTATCTTGCGCTGGCGGCGAATTGTGGGTCCCCTAAGAGAATTTCTTACCTTCAATCCATAGAATCGTGGCGGTGGCTCCTGGTTGGGTATTTCGACGGAATCTCGCACAGACTAAATCCAAATTTCTGGAAGCCGGGTACCGGTCGGTCCTCATCTTTGCTGCAAGGCTGATCTTGAAAGGAATGTGCTTATAATAGACCTTAGCGCGGCTCTCAGATCCCCTTGATTGGAAGGAAGCATAAGCGAGCCGCCTAACCTGGGATTGATTTCAAATATCGCCGTTCTTCCATTCGGTCGAATTTTATAGTCGATATTACAGGGTCCGTCGTAAGAAAGTGGTCGAAGGAAGCGTTCGAATTCCTTTAGCTGTCTGTTTGTTACGCGAAAAGGTGAGGTCTGCAAACCTGGGAGTCTTATGGTTCTGGCTCCAACCTCATATGCGTATGCGGCATGCCACACTATGCGCCCGGACTTGCAAACGCAGTGACAGACGTACTCCAGACTACCCTCAACGAATTCTTGAATTACACTTGGCACATCGCTCCAGGGCGCGCGAAGCAAAAGGGCGTTAACTTCGTCCTGAGAATAGGCCAGGGCGACTCCGTGCGAAGCGTTGCTTGACGTGACTTTAAGGATACAAGGAAACGCGCGGGGATTTTCAGCCGAATAGACCTCGGGACAGAGATCTGTAAGGTGTTGCTCTCTGCTGAAGCGGGCAAACTCGGATTTGTCACGGAGAGTTTTGAGCGCCACAGCACTTGGTGCAAGGCGAGGCCAGTCGCTAGGGCAGCCTGCAATGTGATCCTCGAGCAAAGGGATAACAAGTGTTTCCAGCTCCGGATCGACCTGCGCCGGCAGCTGCGTTGTGGTCTCCTCGATCAGTAGCACTTCTCCTATACCCTCGATCCCTTGCCAAATGGAGGACGAGGGCGCGAGGGCGTTCATCCACTCCACAGTATGGGCTCCGAAGATGATGATGCGAAGTCTTCTATTACTCGCCCTCCCTAGTAGACGGCGAGTGAAGCTCTTGATGGGAGGATAGGAAAATAACTGCATTCAGCGAGCCAAAATTTTACGTGGGTTCAGGAATTTCTTAGAGGTGGTCCGGTTTTGGTGGCTACCGAGCTGATCAAATGCTTTGCTCGGTAGAGCAGCACCAAACCGCCGGGCGACGGCAAGGATACGCATCGTCGCTAACTTTTGCTACCTCCTTTCGCTTTGCCCGTGCGCGAAATGCGGCCAGGCCGCATAGGGTGTTGAAATTCTTCCCAGTCTGCGCTTGGATTTGAATATTCCGCTTCACAGAGTTACCCTGCGGGGGCTGCACAGCGCGGGCATCCTTCGACGCTTGGCAAGGTGCACGGTGAGAGACAGACAATGACGATAGGTGTTGTGACGAAAGATTGGGACAACGGAAGCGCTGTCATGGCGGATCGAGGACCCCGAGTGGGCATGCCGTGGCTCGTACGCATTCGCTGGGCGGCCGTCATTGGGCAATTGTTGGTTTTTCTTAGCGCCAAGTTCTTGTTGGGGATAGAGCTTACCTGGGGGCCGTTCGTCCTCGTCTCGCTGCTCGTGATTGTTTCCAATTTTTTTCTGACCTACCGCAGTGGCCGCGTCTGGCTTGAGAGTCGAACTTCGCAAGGGTTGGTTCTCATTGCCGACATCCTCCTCCTAACAGCGTTGCTGTACTCCTACGGCGGCCACACTAATCCCTTTAGTATGGTGTATCTCGTGCACGTGGTGCTTGCAGCGCTCCTACTGGGTGCTGGTTGGACGTGGGGGATCTCGATTCTCTGCTCATTATGCTACGCCTTCTTATTTCGTTGGTACGTTCCGCTTGAGGCGCTGTCGATGGGGCATATGCATGGAACGGAACATGAATTCAATCTACATCTGTACGGAATGCTGGTCGGTTTCGTTCTGATTGCCTTTCTGGTGAGTGGTTTTTTGCAACGCATGCGAGCGGAGATTGATTGGCGTGAGCAGGAACTCGTGCGGCGGCGATCAAACGAGGAGAAGCTTGCTGCCGTTACAACCCTATCCGCCTCAGTTGCGCATGAGCTTGGAACTCCCCTGGGGGCGATGATGCTGATAGTTGAGGACATTCAGGCGGAGATGAATTCTCGTTCCGCTGAGGACTCGATTGTAAAAGATGTTGAGGTATTGCGCTCACAGCTTGAGCGCTGTGCGGATGCGCTTGTGCGCTTAGGGCAAAACTCTGGGCAACTCTTTGGGGAGATGCCGCAGTCATTTTCGGTCGCTGGGATTTTGGATGAAGTGCACGCGCAGTTTGACGGGCGTCATCCGCTGCTTATCTCAAAGTCAGGCGAGTTAAACGTTACTCTTCCTAAGGAGGGCCTCCGTCATATCGTTACCGCGCTTATTAAGAATGCAATTGAAGCCAGCCCGGCTTCAGCCCCGGTGGCAGTCACGGTCAGCACCACTGAGAACCTGTTGCGAGTTTCGGTGGCGGATTCAGGGAAAGGCATGAGCGCTGAAGAACTGGAGAAAGTGGGAGAGCCTTTCTTTACGACCAAAGATTCGGGACGTGGTATGGGGCTGGGGCTTTTTATTACAAAGCTTTTCGCTGAGCGCTTGCGCGGTAGCTTTTTAGTCGAAAGTGTCCTTTCGAAGGGAACGACTGTGAATGTGGAGCTCCCGCTGTCGGTAGCCTGGGAGTCCGCGCAATGAAATACTTAGTAGTCGACGACGATGCGACTTTTCGAGACAGGCTCGTGCGCTCTCTCATTAAGCGTGGGGACGAAGCTGTGGCAGCGGCAAACGCGAACGAGGGGCGCCTTGTCGCCAGGAACGAAAGGCCCGATCGTGCCGTGGTGGACTTGCGCATGCAGGGCGCTAGCGGTCTTGAGCTAATCTCCTGGCTTCGAGAGGATAGTCCGTCTCTCCCTATCGTGGTTCTCACAGGCTTTGGCAGCATCGCTACTACGCAAGAGGCCATTCGACGCGGCGCTCAAAGTTACCTGACAAAGCCCTGTTCTCTTGACCGAGTTGTGGAAGCTTTTGAACCTTTGACGAGCGCGGAACCTGGGAGTGTTCCAATTCCTACCCTAGACCAAGTTGAGTGGGAACACGTACAAAGAGTCCTAGCGGATTACAACGGAAACGTTACCCATGCGGCAAAGGCCTTGGGTATGGATCGGCGCTCATTACAGCGCCGCCTCGCCAAGACCCCGAAACTACGCTAGAAGTGCGGCACAAATGCCGCATCCATTTCTGAATCTTCAAAGGGTATAAACGTTAGGCTCGAAGAAGTGTGACTCTCGTCGCACCGGGCAGGTGTTCGCGGGGCTTCGCCCCCAAAAGAAAGGAGTGGCCACATGTGCCCTCTCTGTTGGGCGGCGTTGATCGCCCAAGTGGTTTTCTGGTCCATACTGGGAATCTTCCTGGTCGTCGTCACGGATCTCAAGTTCGGACTTCCTCTCGGCCTTCTCTCTGTCGTGCTCTCAGCGGGGAACATGAAGGGCTGGTGGAGTGTTCCCATCGAGCTGCTCTACGTGCTCGGGGCCATCCTGCTCCTGCGCGGAGTCTGGGTGCTCGTCAAGCACGAGAAGAACTGGGTGCGTCGTCTTGGGGTTCAGATCGGTGGATGGTTCCGTCGGGTGTTGCGCCCGGTGGTGGGTAGGTTGAAAGGCGCGTGAGGTCGTGCCTGCAAACGATCTCAAAACTGTTCCTTTTCGGGGGAACTAAGGTTCAAGAAAGTCGAGGTTTTCATGTGCATGTACCACGCAGGACTGCGGGTGCTGAGCCAGTGGTGGCGGGATCACGCAGTCGACGGTGTGCAGGAGAGGGAGTTGGCGCTGAGCCTGGTCACTCTGCCTGCCAAGGAGCGGGGCCACTCGTTCCTTGATTGGTTCGCGGCAAACGGTGCTGATGGCCAGTGGCAGGTCCGAGTCCTTCGCAAGATGGCTCTGGCTTGCAATGCCGGCCTGATGGATGCGATTCGGGATCTTCCCGATGAACGGTGGGAATGGGGGATTGAGCAGGTGCTTCCTCACCTGCAGGCTCCCGTTCCGACAGCCACTGAACAGAGTCGGCCGCCCACGCTCTTCCACGAGATGATCCTCGCGGACGGGCTGACGGTGGATGAGATTCTGGCGATCGGTGTGCTGCAGGGAGTTCGTCCACGTACGACGTGCCTTCAGTGGTACGACGATCACAAGGGCGAAAGTGGGACTGGGTATCCGATCCCACTTCTGGAGAAGCTCGCGGGGCTGGTCTTCAAGGGATCTCTCCTCGATACCCTCGAGGCGCTCCCTGCATCGGACGATCGAGCTTCCAAGGCGCTCACGCTTCTGCGTGCGGCGCTGCGAGAAGAGCGGTCTTGCTGTTCTAGCGGCAACGCGCCTCCTCCCCGCCGAAAGTGCTGCGGCTGAGTTCGTCATACCTGCGGGGGGTGCTTTTACGTTGCACAGGTTTACTACTAAGGTTTCCTTCTCCCCCGAAAGGAACCTACTTTTTCGTGGCGTTGTGCGAAATGTCGGTTGCGACGGAAGAAAAGGAAAGTAAATGTTGCGGCACCTGCGGCTGTAAAGCTGTTGCGGCGGTGATGCCTCGCATGGATCAACGGATTACCTCGCTTGTCAAAAACAAGGCGGCTGTTACAGAACTTGTTCGCTCCTTTGGCTCTCCCCTGCATATCGTTTGCCCCCAGACAGCGCTCCAGAATTGGAGGAACTTCTCGGCAGTTTTGAGCGCTCACTCCATTCAAGGAAGAGTGCTGTTCACAACCAAGCCCAATAAATCTAAATCGATTTTGCGAGTTCTTGCCGCAGCCGGAGCAGCAGCGGATGTTTCCTCTGAGGGGGCGCTGCGCCATGCCCTGATGTGTGGAATGCCTGGAAAACAGCTTCAAGCTTCCGGTCCGAAGTCTCGTCAGTACTTGCATGATGCTGTCCTCGCGCAGGCTACCATTAGCATCGATAGCCTTGACGAATTGACCCGGCTTTCCGAACTGCTCGGCGCTTCGAGCGATCTGCCGCGTCCGAGCGTTCTGCTTCGCATTTCTGGTTTTCAATCTTCCCGTCTTCAGTTCACTCTCGCTGATTCGCCATTCGGTATTCGCATGGCTCGAATCGCTGAGGCGCTCCAGATGCTTAGGTCATTGGGAGAGCGAATCAAATTTAAGGGCGTCCACTTCCATCTCTTGGGCGGCGACAGTGAGGAACGCGTTTTGGCGTTTGAGAATGCCCTGGAAGTAATTCAGCAATCTCGCGCCATGGGACTGTCTCCCTCCGTCATAAACATAGGCGGCGGATTCAAGGTGCGCTACGCAGCTGATAGCGAGGAATGGCAGCGCTTCCAGAGTTATCTTCGAGCCGCGGTGCTCGGGAAAGTAGATCCTATCACCTGGGATGGAGCGGGGTTGGGTTTCCGCGCGCAAGAGGGCAGGGTGGTCGGAGCTCCCGCCTTTTTGGATCATTACCCCAAATTGTTTGGAGCAGAGGAGTTTGCCTCCTTTCTAAAGCAACCTTGTCCAGCTTTTGATTCTCTGACAGTCGCGGATCTCGTTCGCGATATGTTGCTTGAATTGCATGTCGAGCCTGGGCGGGCAATTCTGGACCAGGCTGGAATAACGCTCGCTCGTGTGGCTGCGGTCAAGGAGTCTGCTCTGGGTAAACGTTTGATCATGCTAGAAATGAACAATTCGAATTTGCGCAGCCGCGAGCAGCGATTGTTGACGCAGCCGATTTTTCTGCCGAGTAGCGCGCGAGAAGATTCGTCGGCGAGTTACTTTCTATTCGGTTCCCTCTGCACGGCAGACGACCTAATTCAATCTCAAAAGGTATATCCGGGCTTTGAGGTGTCCCCCGAGGATCTCGTGATTTTTATCAATACGGCGGGCTATCACATGGATTTTGCGGAAGCGGAAATTCTGCATCATCCATTACCGCGTAAGATTGCAGCGATCGAGAAGGAAGGCCGCTTTGAGTTTTGCGATGATGCGGATCTGAGTAAGGATTACTCCAGCTTCTTGGGAGAAGCAGCATGATAATCGACGATATAACGGAAACCATCGGCAATACACCGTTGCTGCGAATCCCAGCGGGCGTTACGGGGCTCAAGAATATTTCTCTGTACGCCAAACTCGAGTTCTTCAATCCTTTCGGTTCCCTCAAAGACCGTATCGCTTGGGGGATGCTGCGCAACGAGCTCCCGCGTATTAAGGAAGCGGCACAGGGCATAATTGAAAACTCCAGTGGAAATACAGCAAAGGCTATCGCTGTTCTTGCTCGTCGCGCCGGGATTCCGTTCAAGGTAGTTAGTGCTCTGCTGCGGGTCAAGGAATCCAAAGATATGTTACGCCTTCTGGGCGTCGAGCTGGAGGAAGTTTCGGGAGCGGTGAGCTGTTTTGATCCTAGCGATCCTCGAGATCCTCAGAACTTGATAGCGCGCGAGGTGGCGCAGTCGCGGGGTAAACTATTTTTCACCTCTCAGTTCACCAACCAGCTCAACCCGCAGACGCACAAGGAAACGACAGCCGAAGAGATTCTGCGCGATCTGGGGCCGGTAGATTATTTTTGCTCGGGACTGGGAACTGCTGGCTCGACGCTCGGTATCGCGGAGCGACTAAAGGAAGTTAATCCGAAGATGACCCTGGTTGGAATTGCCGCCGGGAAAAGCGATTTCATTCCTGGCATACGAACTATCGATCAACTGCTGGAGGCGGGAATCTTCACTCCTGAAAAGTATGATGAAATCGTTACCGTCGAGTCAGGGGCGGCTATCGACGGAGTTCTGACCTTAATTCGTGAGTGTGCTGTTTTGGCTGGGCCCTCCTCGGGTGCACATCTGGTCGGCTCACTGAACTATCTGCGCAAAATAGATGCGACGCTTGCGCGCCCGGCAACTGCTGTTACGATTGTCTGTGATCGTGTCGAATGGTATCTGTCGTATCTTCGTGAGCGTCGACCGGAATTGTTTGCAGAACGCCCGAAGCCACTTTCTATATATTCACTTCCCTCATCCGCTCTGCTGAATGCCGCCAGCATTTCATTCAAAAATACCGAGCAGTGGGTGGAGGAGCAGAAAGCCCTCGTCGTTGATATTCGAGCTGCGGTCGCGTTTGAATATGGAAGTTTTCCCGGAGCGATCAATATTCCGGGTGAAATTTTGGAGAAATTGCTCGACGCACGAAACCCCTTTGCCGGAGCTGAGACTCCCGTGTTGTTTGTGTGCCCAGTCGGAGAGCAGTCCCGTCGCTTCGCTGCGCAACTGACCCGATTGGGAGGTAAGGGCTATAGCCTTGAGGGCGGACTGATGGCCTGGCGTAGCTTTAATCCGGGTCGAGCTTCGAACGTTTGTGAATAGTCGAGCCCGATTTAAGTCTCTTCGTTACTGGTGATGGGAGGGAGATTCGTGACTCTCCTTCGATCCGGAGCTGGTGCCGAATACCAGTCCGCCGACTAAGCTCGTAAGGGTGCCGGCATTCTCCGCAATAATTTGTGCGCATATTTCATCCGGTGAGAGTTTGTGCTTCGCCGAATCTTCATCTTTGAGACCTGTCGCTGTTTCGAGTTCATCTGCAAGTCCCCCCAGAGTCGAAATGCTTCCCGTAACCAAGGACTGAACGGTATCGAGCTGTGCGGTGGCGAGGCCTAAGGGGTTAGGCACTATGGTAGGATGAAGAAGTGTTCCGTACACCTTAAGCGGAGGCACTAAGGTGGACGCGCCGACGGAGGAAGACTTGGGAACGAAGCCTAAAGAGAGAGACTCGTTCTTGAGGTTTATGGAGCCATCTCCAAGAATCGAAATGTCGCCAACCTTGGATGCAATACCCAGGCTCTTTGCCATGCCATCATGCACCTTGAATTTGGCGATTGCGCAGGTGAAGGCCACGGGTTTTCCCTTCTCGGCCAGAGGATTAAGGATCTCAAAAAGGTTGGACGTAGAAAAGAAGAGCCCACCACCGGTAAGTTCAACCGAGCGTATCTTCGCTTCGAGTTCACCCTGCAGAGATGACGCGATAGCTCGCAATGAATCGCCCTGGCCCTTAAGCTCCGCATGTAGATCCATGGAGCCACCCTTAACTCCTGAGGCTTCAGAGATTTTGTCAAACGGTAGATTAAGTGACTGGAGGGCTAGATGCACTCCGCTTTTTCCGAGACGAAAGTCGGCCGAGGTGTGACTACCCATTCCTGTTGCTTTCAACTGAGAAACCTCAAAGTCTTGGTTCTCCAGCCTGAGCGTTGCTGCTACATCGGAGAAAACGAAGTCTTTGGAGGCAGTAAAATTGGTAAGCTGTAGCTCTACTGCGCCGTGAGGAGTCTCTGGAATCACGAGCGCAAGCGGCGATTCAGAGAACAAAAACTTCTGAGCGGCCTCGACTTTAACTTCAGGCTGCCTCGACGATTCTATCGGTAGAACTGCCGGTAGATCGAGATTCTGAACCGCGAGCTTTCCTTGAAACTCTGTAGCAGCAGGGCGGTAGGTGAGGGCAGCTTGAAAAAGAGCGGATCCAAAGCTTCCTTCAGTAATGGTAAGGGCTGTCGAATTAGAATCGTAATTAAGGTTGCCTTCAAGGGTTGCGTTCTGAATATTCAGCGGAAGCTGTAACCCGAGGCTGGCTAAAAAGGTCACCAATTCCGTCCCGGAAAATTGAAAGGAGGTTTCCCCGGAAACTGCATCTTGAGAGTTCCTTTGCAGGCTGCCCTGCGTGTCCAGCTTTAATCCAGCATGGCCAATGTGGAGTTTTAGCGGCCACTTTTCCTGGGTGAAGAACTGCGCCACTGGAGCCAGTTCGGCTTTGAGGCTGAAGGGCCGAGTATGTAGTGAAGCTTCAGCCTCAAGTAAGGTGGGAGCTGAAGTTCCAAGGTGCTTTACTGCAAGACTACTAATCTCGCCAGGCACGACGATTTGGGACTGCTGGTCTCGGTACTCGACGGCAAACTTTTTAACTTCGATTAACTCAATCTCAGGGAGCCAAGGGGCTGCCGTTACATTGTCTTTGTCAGAAGTGGCGCTGGCGCTGCGTGAAGGAAACTGCCAATTGGATTCGCCCGAGACGCTTTTCCATAGAGAGAGTGAGCCTGATTCGAATCTAAGCGCAGGCAGCGTTACGGTACCGCTGAGAAGCTTCCAGGCGTCGAGCGCTATCTCTGCCGACTTCAATGTCATCAGCGGCGCAGGGGCAGCCAGTTCCGGAGGGTTACCAATCACAAGGTCTCCGATCGTAAGATGGGGAGCCAGAGACCAGGAAACGCGCAGATGAGGAACGAATGTGACTGGCCGTGCTAGTGAATCGGAGAGAATTTGGTTGATTCTGGTTCGAGCTACTTCACTGGAGATGGCGATGGGCACGAGAAACTTCAGGATCAGATACAAGGAAACAAGTAGCCCCAGTATTGAGTATGCAAAGATTCGCAGCCACTTATGTTTTCGGATTGTAGTCAAACAGCCTGTGTCCCTTTAATATTTTCGATCTTAATAGCAGTCCGCTATCTCGGCGAATACTACCTGAATTCTCAACTGCTTACAGCCGGGATAATTGGGCTTAAGCTCTATCGATTAAATACCCGATTTACCTTCTTGAAAGAACGAGGAGAATTCTAATCATGGTGAATAGGGTACTATTTATTCTGCTTTCGCTTCTGGTCTTGGTATTGGCCTTCCCCTCGTTACATGAAATTCCGGTATCTGGGAAAAGTGTAGACGGTGCGGTCGAGGAAGCTTCGGTCGAGGCCACGGCTGATTTCGGATTCTCCGATGCTCTTAACGAAGCGCGTTCTGAAATAGTCGATAACCCCTGTCACAAAAAATTTCTAGAAGTTCGCGGTAGTGAGGGCAGCGTTGTTACCGAATCGGGTGAACCCGCCTGTGAGTCAGTCACGGTTCGCTGTGAGAATCCGTCGAGCGGAGATGCAATGTGCAACCGCCGCGCCTGCGAGATCACACTGAGACCTGAAGTGTGTCGACTGCTTGGCATTCCCAACGGGGGTGACCTTTCGATTCTTCCTTTTCTTGAACGTTTGTATCTGGGGCCGCTGGAGTTTTGTGGTCCCGATGGGTCAGACGGGGAATGTTGGCTTTCGATTCTATATCGCTGTGAAGTGGTTCATGAGTTAACTCATGCGCGACAACCAAATGGAATGATCGATTGCTACTCCGAGCATGAAGCATATCGAGAGTCCCAAAGCTGTTTAGAATTAATGCAGGGCAGACTTTGTACCGGCGGTGACTCCAACGTATGCCGGGCAATTCGCAAGCAGATCTGCCTCGTAGAGGGACAACTTTCACTTCAAAGCTGTCGCTGTCTAAGTTATTCTCGTGCACATGGTCAGCCGTGCCCGGGCTGTAAAAGCATCTGCAGCTCTGCCATATCTAGATGCGGTGAGCGCGATGATATTCCGATTCCCCAGCGCGGCATCGATAGTTTCTGTGCGCAAAATGAATGTCTGTACTGTTCAGAAAGATCGGATTGCTAAAAAATGGCAGCGATCTAACTTTCTTTATGTAGAAAGGGTGTGAGCGGAGGCAGGGTCGCTGCTGGCTGTTCCTCTCGGTATTGTATTTGATAGTGATTGCCGAGAATCTGGATCGTGTCGAGCAGCAGCTTCTGCACTGAATAATTTCTGGCACGGTCAACTTCAGAACGATGCAGCGTAATGACCAGCCCTTCAACCGCAGCGACAACCCCGAAATGATCGCGCAAGAGCGCAATCTGTTGCTCCATATTCGGGAGAGGCTGGGGAGAGTCACCTTGGGTCGTTGGGCTCGGCATGAAAGATTCCGACAAGAGTACAGCGCCCTCATAGTACTAAGACTGATGTCCCTAGTCCAGCTAGAGCTGTGGTCACCCTCTATTGGTCAGACTGTTCCGCGCTAGTTTCTTGAGAAGTAGCTTTGCAGTACTTCACCTCGGTCCGTAGTCGAGTCTGATCGCGAGATTACGCCGGAAGAGTCACACACATTTCTAGGATCCCATACATCGGCTTCAGCGAACGCATGAATCGTATAGCTGGTGTGCGTGATCCATTTGGCGAAGTCCGCGCTTGCCGGCTTCTTGAGAGGTGGCAAGCGGCGCTTGGCGCGCTTCTTTTTTGCCTTGGCGGTATACTTCGCAGCAAACTTCAAGAGTGCCGCGTTGTCGCCCTCTTTTTCGAGAACGTTGAGCAGGGAGTCCAGGAATTCGCCTCCTTCCGTCGCGCAAGCTGAAATGGCAGCTTCACCCACATTGAGCTCGGGTGGAAACTGAGAGATTTCGCCGGCGTTGTACCGGGCCATCTGCTTTGCGTAGAAGCCTCCGAGTAGTTTGAGTAATTTCTTTTCGACTTGCGTCGCACTCGGACGTGTCTGCGAAAAAGCGAGATTATCGATTCCAGAGTGCTGATACTCAAGAAATGGATAAGCGTGATAGCTGTAAATTAGGTTCGAGTAATTCAGGGCCGGCAGGGCGGATAGTTTGCTCGGATCACCATACAGCGACTTCACGATTATCTTGGAGTTCGGTGCCTTTGCTCGAACGGCTTGAATGAGATCGGGCAGCAATTGATTCCAGTTCTTTGCGCCAGCTCCGAGCATGCTTTGACGCATAGCCGGTTCGTTCAAGAGATCGAAGGCGTATATGTTTGCGTTATCTTTGTAACGCTCAGCGATCTCTTCCCACATTGCGATAAGCTGAGTTTGGAGGGCAGCTTGAGAAAACATTAGGTAGTGAGAAGGTGCTTCTCGAGTTTCAAAGCCTCCGGGAGGAGAATAAAGCGCAAAGACGACTTTTATATTGTTAGCTGCAAAGAACGGGAGCTTCTGGTCAAGCAAATCCATTCTCTCTCGCATCATGTCGAGGTAGTCGTCGCCCACGAGCCCGTCCATGCGGGCATTGTCACCAATTTGAATTCGAACCAGGTTGACGCCCCAGGTTTCAGAGAGGTCATCGACGATTTCGCTGGTCATGCTTCCGAGGTCTACCTGTAGTCCACGCTGGCTTGGACTCGCAAAGGCTGTGCCTGTAGCAAGTGCGAAGAACATGGCTAAACCTAGAGCTTGATTGCGAATTTTCATAATTGCATTTCCCCCAATCCAGTGTGGCGGGAGAGGTATCGGCGGCGTTTGAGGCAAGGATTAGAATCGGTGGCTAAAAATTTGAGTCGACTCTCATACTACAAAGGTCCCAATTTTCTGCGTGGAATCTAAGGTTGGCAAAGCCATGCTCAAGGGCAGGGGGGCTTTGCGTCAATAAAGAAGGAGCCGATACGAGTTCTCCCCATACCGGCTCCTTCCTTTAGCGTTCGCAGTCAACTACTGCTTCGAAGCTGCGTAAACGCACTCTGTGATGTCACCGACCGTGTGCAGGTTTGCGGTAACGCTACTGGAAACCGTTACCCCGAAGTTCAATCCTAGAACTTGCGTCAGTTGTTGTAGCTCCGCCTCGCTTGCGCCAAGGTCACGTCGGAAATCAACTTCAGGCGTAATTGCTGAACGTTGTACGCCATAGAAGCTGGAAACAAGTTCTGCAACAACAAAGTCACATTCCTTGTATGAAATCTCTCCAATCGAGGCTTGCGCTGCATTTCGGGCCATTAACGTAGATGAAGCTCTAGAAGACACATAGCACCCACGATCTTGAGACCACGAAACGGTTCTTCGGCTGGCGAGCTCAAGCTGCTCGGTGTAAGCCATCATCTTGGTTATGGAACTGAGGGCATCTCCATCTCCACTATTCCCCGAGCCGAGCAGGTTTCCGTTTGCAAGGCGCTCGCAGTCACGGAAGGCCTGAAGCTGGGAATTGCAACCGGCGAGTCCCGGAGGGGTATTCGCATTGTGGCACTTATTTAAGGCTCGGCACTGGCTACGGCAGCCAGCTAAATTTGCAGCGAGGCAGTTCACGAAGCCAGCGTCATCAGGATTCGTAGGCTGGACGGAAGTGCATCCGCGTATCGCATGTGCATTCCCCGCAGAGGTAACAATTGCAAACGCGAGAGCGAGAGTGCCGAGCTTAATTTTTGATAGAGTTATCATTACAAGATCTCCACGATGTGATGGCGTATACGAAAAGGAGTCCGCCGAAACCGAAGTGCAAGGGTCGCACGGGTTCCGTTATCTGCCAGTGGTGGAACTCGTAGTTTTGCTCAGTGTTTCCCTGAGCAACATTCCGACGTCCATGCTCCAACAGGCTACAGCTCAAAATGCCGGACCATACACTTTGCCCACGAAGCGAAATACGCCCCAAAAGTTCTCTTGTCAATGTAATAGTTCGTTAAAGTTTAATTCTTGCGGTATGAGTTCGGGAAGATTATCGGAATGAGAAACAGATTGAAAAGCAGCATCGCCAGCGAAACGCTCGTAATTGCTACAGAAGATAGCACTCCGAGATGCAGAACCGTGGTGGCACTCCAAGCAAGCTTCCGGCCGAAACGAAATATACAAAGCGGTGCGCAGAAGAGTTCGGTTCCTAGGCTAGCCCAAGTCAATAGTTTCAGTGCTTCAGGCGGCAGGCTGCGTAGCACGTCGGGTAGCAACCCGATGCGAGACAGTGGGCTGGAGTACAGAATCTCTAGAGCGTTGCCGGAGAGCCAGAGTTCTCCACGGCATTTATCAAGGCCGGAAAGTGTGTAAGAAATGGCGAAGACTATAAGTCCCGATACAAGAATCGGGCGCGGCAATTCCCACTGAGCATCTTCCCGATGCAGGCCTCGCCCTTCGCCTTGAGGAATGAAGACTAAGCTGAGCAGCAACCACCCGACGTACCCATCGCTAGGAGGGCAAAGGAGAGCATTCCAGCTTCTTAGACAGCCGAGACCGTACAGTAGAACTCCGGCCGCGACGCGACGGTGAAATCCAGCGCATAACGCCAGTGCTGCGCCGATCATGACGATGACCAAGCTCGAATAGGAGTTCGTGCGGTCGACCCAGGGAAGGCTATTAGGGTAGGGGATCGAGATTCTGTTTGGATATAAGCCCTGCGAACCAAAGATTTCGGACATGAATGGCGCAAGCGAGTAGAAAAAATACGCCAGATAGATTCCGAAACAGACTCGAAATAGAACGAATTGGGTACGAGCGCTCATTGTTTACCCCGACAAACTATTCGGTATTCCCAGGTCCGGGGCTGAGCTTCTGGTGAAGCCGGGTACCGTTCTTTGATAACAAGCTTCAGCGAGGCGACTTGATCTGGAAAATTAAAGTCAGAGAGAAGAGTGGGTGGGGACGTAGACGATCCACAAAAGGCTTTCTGCAACACCGGTTCCCAATACTCGCGCGGGTAAACCGGCGCGAATGCAAATGGAATTGCGTATGCCATGTGATAGAGATGCGGACCAGGCAGCTGAGCGAACGTGTGGGCACTAATTGCATGGTGAGCCTTGGTCAAATTCTTTCCCAGCAGATCAAATGACACCTCATGCGCCCAGTAGTTGATACCCTCGAGCGTGTTGAACACGAAAGGGTTGGGGGAGGCGCCACTCGATAAGCCCCACAACGCGATTTGGGGAAGTTTGAAATATTGCCCAATCGGGCATAGCAATCCGACGATCAGGAGAAGGGCCGCCTTAGCTCGGGTAATCTCCTTCGTCTTGTTTCTACAGAATGATTTGAGGCGCGAGCAGCCATTCGCAATTTCGCTTCGTAGTAACACCGCAACGGTGAGCGCGAGCAGCCAGGGAAGGAAAGGGCAGAGACGCTGATAGGGGGTAGATGTCGAGGCCAGATACGGAATATCGACGGGCGCTGCGTGAATCTCGCCTTCGGGAATTCGGAATGTTTGCTCTCCGTTTGCCAAGATAAGTGAACTTGGCCCACTGTTAATGATTCGCAGGAGCGGCAGGCGATTCTCTATGCTTCTCCACACTGAAATCACTTCATGCTGACGGGCTGCGCGCGTGCCGCTGAACCAATTCAAATTGCTGAATTCGATCAATATCTGCGCGCGCGAGCTTCGAGCGCGCGAGGCTACGTACCCGCTCATCGTGCTTTCAAAGCAAATAATGGGCAACGCGCGTATGGGTCCCTGCGCGGTTTTAATCTCAAAAAAATCGCCGTTGCCAGGAGGATCAGAAAGCCAATAGAGAATTCCATCCAGAAGATTCCCTTCAGCCAGGGGAAAGGAAATTTTCTTGTCATAGGCGCGGGGAGTTGCGCCCGGGGCAAGCATGACGACGCTGTTGATTAAATCGTCGTGCTGCTCGATGCGCCGCGTTCCAAACAAAAATGGGAGGGAATCGGGTAGGGGGACTTCCTTTCGAAATGCTTCCTCTTCAGCAGGGGAAAAGGAGAGGATCGGCTCCATCACGCTGCTCTCCGGCCACGCGACAAAATCTAATCCCTTTACTCCGTAAGCGGCTGTCAATTTCGAATACTGCTGCGCAATGCCACGAGCGTCCGCTTGGGTTAAGCGCGGAACAGGTGCCGCGTTGCTTTGTACGAGCAAAGCCCTTGCGTGCGTCGTCGCTTCTCGCCCAGCGTATGCGGAGAAAGCGTGCGCGCCGTAACAAACAGCAACGGCGCAAAGACTCAGTAGCGCGCCTATGCGAGCAGATTTCTTGAAGAAAGACTCGGAGGCACGCAGCGCTACACAATCCCATGCGAGGGTAGAAATCCAAATCAGGAGGAAGCCAACTCCGGCGGCTCCGAACAAATCGGCCGTCTGTAGTAACGCGGGAAACGCCGTGAGGGTATGCGCTAGGTACCAATCGAAAGGTTTGAAGAATATGACTTCCGCGAAGCTCCAGCTCACGGCGACATCAAGTGAAAGCTTACGTGCCGCGCTTTCTGCCAGCCTTCGGCCAAGCCATACAAAGAGGAGGAACTGTAAAGATCCATAAAGAGCAAAGGCAGAGAACCCAAGCAGAGCGACGGGAAAGGATATGCCTGCGAAATTCTGAAAAGCGGGAATAAACCAGGAGTAGCCGAGAAAATGCGCGATGAAGAATGTCCAATACACCCTGCGTAGGCTGAAGGTGGACCTGCGCGCTAGAAAGATGAGCGAAAGAGCCGCTAAAACTCCCAATGGCGCAGCGATTTGAGATCCGAGGAAGTAGAACGCACTTCCCCATACCAGGGCAATTAGAGCGGCCTGTATACTGAGATTGTCTTTCACTGCGGGAACTATTTGTCGCCGTCTGCTTTCGAGAGGGCCTGTGTGCGGGTTAGAGCCGACGTCCGCTCGGCAAGTGCGTCAACTGTCTTAAGCAATTGGGAATGCGCGGCAAGCATACGCTCGCTCATTTCCGTAGGGCTTAAGCCGGTCCTTAGCATTTCCCGGTTGCGCTCGACTATGGCGAGGGCGCGCGGGTCAATCGAGGTACTTGCGGTGGCCATGCGATACGCTGCGGAGGCGTTTCCACCGGCTAGCTCGAGATAGGCGTCGGAAAGCGAAAAACCTTCGTTGTGATGGTGAGACGTATCCGGCGCTCCTGTGAGCCAATCCTGAATTCTTTCGCTATCCAGTGGTCCTGTTTCCTTGCGAAGCAGCGGATCCTCAATGTAAGAAGCGGCCGCTAAATAGAACAGCTCCGCTGCGCATTCTTCAAGGAGCATGGAGTTTCGAGTCGACGCGCCAAGGCCGAATGGAACCCAGCCTGATTCGTTTGTCTCGCTTCCTAGGTAAACCGCGTGGCCGAGCTCGTGCAGGATTGTTCGTAAATTGGCAGCGTACTCGCCCTTAGTATATCTGACGTTCTGCGAGAAGTTCTCGATTTCACCGCCGCGATCCGTTCTCAGCTGGCTATCCGTGAAAACGACTGAGCTCGGTACCTGCTTACCTGTAACGCGGTGAAAGAGTTCCTTCGCGTAGCTCACGACATCCCCGTGCGTCGCTTCAAATTGAGCAGACAGTTCCGCAGAAGAAATAAGGGGAGCGGAGGAGGCGGGGCGCAGGATCGTTCTTATACGATCAGTCTCCTGTTGAATCGCAGAAATCTCGTGAATCCCTGAGCGGTTCTTTTCGAGAGCCGAAATCTTTTCGCTCAATCTGTCTGTTTCTTGACTTAACCCTGAAAGAAAATCCATGCGCGCGGCATAGCGTTCACGTTGTTCAAGCAGGGATTGAGCGAAGGTCTTCGACATGACCCCGGGCGTGAGATCCTGCGGAGTGAAAGCAGGCATGCTTAAGCTGCCCCAAGTTGCCTCGTACTCCTGGGAACGACTTGATCGATAACTCGAATCAACACCAAAAATACCGGCAACGCCGACCAGAGCGGCAATTGCGGCCGTGCGTCTAATTCCGCGGGAAGGAAGGCTCGCTTCAAGCGGCGCCGATGCCTCAGATGCTGGGGCATCGCGTTGCTCAGCAGGGGCCGGAAACGGACCTGCAGAGGGTATTGGACGAGAAAGGGTGGACATTTCAAATTCTCAAAAGCTGCACCCACAATAGCGATCTTGGCGCGCTGATTCCATAGGTTTTCACGTAAGCTAGTGTAGCACCATCTGCTAGCTTTCGTTGAGAACACGGTCTGGGCAGAGAGCAGGGGAAATGTTCGGTATTTCTGCGCAGTTAGCCCGCTGCGGGTTGCGCTGATGATGCGCGCCGTCAGATTATTTAGTGCTCTCGGAGTGCCGGGCGCTACGCAATAGCAGCTGGGGCTTTCTTAACCGGAGCGGATACGAAGGCATGGCTCTGTTTAATGACAGCCGCAGCAGGAGCTGGGACGTACTGTTCCCAGCTCGGGTCCTGGTCCTCAATCAGCTTGAGCACGTCGCGAGAAAATACATTCAGGTAGTTTTCGTTGTATCCCTCAAGCGCTTGTATGAAGCCGTTCTCTAGAAGATATAGATGCAGATGTCGCAGGTGAGGGATTACCGGCATGTTCTTCGCGGTAATCATGTCGGTTCCTTGCATGCTAGCGGGAACCTCCATTCCTTCGAGCTGACAGTAACGACGGAAGCTTGCGGAGTTCATCGGATAGACAAACAGCTTTAGATCGCTGTGAAAAAGGCGACCAAAAGCCTCCAAGATTCCACCTTCCAGGTTCTTGTAATACTTCTCCTCAAAAATTTGCAGTAGGTGGTTTAGTCCCAAAGCTACGCCAATTGGTTCATGGGTATAGCGTCGAAAGTACTCGGGGAGGAGATAAAATTCTGGAAACTTAGTAACCAGTACCGGCAGCCCCAACGCGGCAAGGGAATCCGTGCGCAGGAGGAAGTCGCGATAATCCACTTTTCCTGTTGAGAGCAAGTTGTGCAGCGTTATCTCGACCAGCGAGACAACTTCGCGATCTCCAACACTCGGCATCTTTCGGAACTGACGCTCCGTGCAGGCCAGCATATCGGTGTTGATATTGGTGACCGGTCGAAAGCTCCCGCGCTCGAAGATTACCGGTTTTTTGTATAGAATTTCGGAGGGCTGCAACACGTTTTTGCCGCCACCAAACATAACCGCTTTGGTCAGTCCGTGCTCCACAAGTTTCAAGCTGAGAATGCGATTATCGACCTCAGCAAAATCGGGCCCGATAATCTCCAACATGTCGATTTCGATGCGCGCCGTGGTGAGATCGTCGATGAGAGACTCGATGAATTGGCCGGGGCTACGCTGATGATAGAAAGCGCCGTAGAGCAAATTCACGCCAACCGCTCCCAACGCCTGCTGCTGGAGAAGGTTGCTGTTATCCTTCATGCGCACATGAATGATGATGTCATTTGGAGGGGCAAGTGGCGCCACTTGGAAGCGGACCCCGAGCCAGCCGTGACAATCGTTGGTGCCTTGGAAATTTCGGGCTGACACGGTGTCTGCGAAAACGAAGAACGTAGACTCTTTTCCGCGCTTCGCACCGAGACGCTCAACCAGCAGCTTGTATTCGTGCGCCAACATGCTGAGGAGACGATCGCGGGAAACGTAGCGGCTGGATTTGCCGTAAATCTCATCACTAAAAGTCATGTCGTAGGCAGACATGGTCTTGGCGATGGTGCCCGCTGCGCCGCCTGCCTTGAAAAACTGGCGAGCAACTTCTTGTCCCGCTCCAATTTCGGCGATTGTCCCATAGATTGCGGGGTTGAGATTAACTTGCAGCGCTTTCTGTTGGGTCAGGGACTGTGATTGGTTTAGTTCTGATTTCATATGGGGAATAGATAGTCACGCATGGCCGACCCCTTAAGCGGCGATCGGCGTAAGCTTCCACGTACCACCTCTATCGGCGCAATTGCGTGGCGCTCTTACTATAATCCAATATTTATTTAGCCTCATAGCCGTCTTCGCGCTCTTTCCTAGTTATATAGAGTTAATAGTTGAGCAGGTTCTTCAACTAAGAGGCGGTCAACTCAGCCTTGAGAGCCGTATATCTGATCAATGAGCTGCTTATAGTTTGGGAGGTCTCTTGCAATGCGAGCCTCTAGGGCATTGAGATACAAGGGCAGTCGCTTTGAGACGCTGATTAAATGGGTGTAGCCCAGTTCTGGCGGATAGGAATCATCGGGCAGCGGCTGCTCTATGAGCACCTGTGGGGTAATGCCAGCTTCTTCGCAGCGTAGTACGATGCCAAGCTGCTCAAACACCATAGCGCAGCCTTCGACGATCCCCATTCCACCGCCTGTGGGAAGCGCGGTACGACTGGCTAACTCTTGCCATAGCGCTGCGTAACGAGGTGCGTTCATGAAATCTAAGGCTTCGTTCGCATACTCCTGAATGAGGGGCAGATTTGTCCCGCCGAAGATTCCGCAATTAAGCGCGTAGCCGTTCGTGTATTCGCTATTAAGAGTGCCCCAGCGGGCAGGAAGATCGGGGATGCGACTGCGTACGACTTTCAGCGCGTCACGGTAGTAGATTCGATGTTTTTCTTCGCGTTCGACCGACTGACCAAAAACGGAGGCCTGCAATAGGCGTTCGGGCAAGACATTCCACATGAAGGCGTCAATATCCAGGTGGAAGAAGGGCTCCTTCTGGATCGCGTAAGCCAAAAATTTTCCAGCGTTCCAAAATCCCGGACGAATTTGCAGCTCCTCCAAGTCGGAATGAATTTCATCGTAGGGCAATCCCAGCCGCTCGACCTCAGCTCGACCGAACTTGTCAGTTACTAAGATGGTTTTGGGGTAGCGATTGTAAATGGTATTAAATGACAGCACCCAGCTATACCAAAAGTAGCGCGGGGCCGAGAATCCGCCCAAGCTTCTGCTGCCTTGAGTTTCAAGGAAGGGCTTAAACCAGAATGAATGTAGTGCGTTCATGAGTGTCAGTCAGCTTGGGTGACGAGGGGATCTAATCACAGCACCTGTCTAGAGCCCAGTGCAAATGTGGGGTGCGGCGCTATCCTGTGCGCAGTAGCTTGAGTGCGAGGGCAGGAGCTTGGCTCGCTTGCCCAAGCAGGGCCGCGCCGGCTTGTTGTAGGATTGTGTTCCGTAACATCGCCGCAGTTTCGGAAGCGATATCTGCGTCTGTAATTCGCCCGGCGGCTGCCTCTGCATTAAGGCGGCTCTCGCTGAGAGTATTCAACGTAGAGAACAGCCTACTCTGATAGCTGCCGATTAGCCCGCGCTCCTTTCCGATACGAGACAAGGTGTCATCGAGGATCGACATTGCCGACAGAGCATTCGTGCGGCTGCGTAAATTAATGTCCTGAAGCTGCGTGGTCACTTGACTTAGACCAAGAGAGCGATAGGTTGTGTTTCCAACGTTCGCAATAATATCTAGCACACCGTCCCCATCAAGATCCCCAACTTGAATCTTTCCGCCGGTACCAGCGCTGTGCGCAATTGCTGCGCCGAATGTGCCATCGCGGTTACCGAGAAGGACTCCGGTGTCGGTAATCAGATCGGTAATTCCATCATTGTTGATGTCTCCGCTGCGCACGCTAGTACCGGTCGCGGCGTAACTGGTGGCCGCTTTGAGTGTGCCATCTCCATTTCCCAGCAGGGTAGAAAGTCCGCCCGAATTTGAGATCGCGATATCGGAGTACCCGTCATTGTTGTAATCGGCGAGTGTGAGTGAGTTCGCGGCAGTGAGCGTGGCAAAAGTTTGCGCGGCAGCGTAGTTCGCCCCCGAGATTTGTAGTCTTGTGCTCACGGTGCTATCGACCCCGTTAGCGACTATTAAATCCAATTTGCCGTCACTGTTGAGGTCATTAAAGGCAACATCCGATGCATTGCCACTAACCGTAATTGTGGTTGAAAGTGCAATGGTGTTAGAACCACCGCCTTGGTAGAGCGATAGTTGGGCCGAGGATCGCAGTGCCGCCACGTCCAAACGCCCGTCACCAGACCAATCACCAACCGCAAGAGCTCTCAGACCTACCGCGCCTACCGTGGCGCCTACGGTGAAAGTTCCGTTACCTTGGCCGAGAGCAACCTGCAACTGATCTGTTTGTCCAACCACCACGTCGAATCGACCGTCGCCATTGAAATCACCTCCGCGAATATGCGTACCGACTGCTGCAATCGTGGTTGAAACCGCCGATTTAAAAGTGCCATTTCCATTCCCTAAGGCTACCGCAAGCGCCGGTCCACTTGCTGCGATTCCAACAATATCCAAGATCCCATCGCCGTTCACATCTCCGAGCACCGATTCTCCTATCGGGCCTCCCATGGAGACCGCACCTGCCGCTGCAAATCCGGCGGTACCGGCGTTACGCTCCAGTGCGTCGGTCTGACCAAACTGCAGTGTTCCACCGGAACCATAACCGGCTTGAATGGCCAAGGTTTCTCGTGAGCCCTGGAGCACCATTCTGCCGTTAAACTGAACACTGCCGACGATTCGATTGAACTCTAAAACGAGAGAGCGTGCTTCTTCGTCGAGAGCGACTCGTTGTTGATTAGAGAATGTTCCGTTGGCGGATTGGCTCGCCAGCTCTTTTAGACGTTGAACTATGCTGGAGGTATCGCCGAGCGCAGAGTCGGCGATACTGAGGTAGCTGAGCGCGTCGTTTACATTTCGCACGCCTTGTCCATATACGCGTGCATTGGCGTT
>JAFLCA010000249.1 GCA_017302875.1 Deltaproteobacteria bacterium | reverse complement strand
AATCATTTAGAATTGAGCATCTCAAATAAAAGCGATCAGGCTCGCAGCTATAGCGTAAGCGTACAGGATTTTCCGTCGATCCAGGCTACCATGCCGATTTCCCCCTTTCCCGTAGCAGCAAATTCACGTCAAAAAGCGCCCCTCTTTTTAAGTTTCCCCGGCGACCTTCTCATAGACGGAAAGCGCGCCATTAAAATAGTGGTGCGCGACGATGCAGGCTTCGAGAAAGTGCTGGATGTAAATGTCTTGGGCTAGACACCCTTCTTTCGCTTGCAACGTCCCGCGCAGAACTCCAAGGCGCTACTCATGCAGTTATGCTCGATCCTCGAGGAGCTGACCTCGTTTTTTTTTGGGTGGCTCGTTATTCAAAACTAGTTTATATTCGGGTTCGTTCGGTTCCTCTACCATTCCAAATGTATTAACTGGATTTTATGACTATGCTTTCAACGTCGCGGGCGGCTTTTTTTCTCTCCTGTATCGTAGGTTTGTTTGGCGCGACCGCCTCCCTCTCCGCTGAAACTACGGCCCCGGGAATTCAGAAGCCGAATATTCTCTACATTATATCCGATGATTTGGGATGGAAGGATGTCGGCTTTCATGGCTCTGACATAAAAACTCCCAATCTCGATAGACTTGCAGCGGCTGGCGCTGAGCTCAACCAATTCTATACTCAGCCACTGTGCACCCCTTCTCGCGCCGCACTAATGACCGGTAGATATCCTTTCCGCTACGGTTTACAGACTGGGGTCATATTGGGTCGTCACACCTACGGACTCGCGACAGACGAAGTGCTGTTATCCCAAGCGCTCAAAGAGAATGGATACAAAACCGCCATCGTCGGCAAATGGCACTTGGGCCACGCAGATCGCAAGTATTGGCCAAACCAGCGTGGTTTTGACTATCAGTATGGCCCGCTCCTAGGAGAGATAGACTACTTCACTCACGAAGAGCACGGAGTACTCGACTGGTATCGCAACAACAAAAAAGTACACGAGCCTGGGTACGTAACCGAGCTGCTCGGAAAGGATGCCGTCAACTTGATCGAGCATCACAATGTCAGTCAACCGCTCTTCCTTTACCTAGCATTTACTGCGCCGCATGCCCCATACCAGGCACCGCAGAAATATTTGGATATGTACAAGAACATCGAGGATCCAACGCGCCGGGCGTATGCAGCGATGATAACCTGCATGGACGATGAGATTGGCAAGGTGGTGCAAGCGCTTCAGACGCGAGGAATGCGAGACAACACGCTGATCGTTTTCCAGAGCGACAATGGTGGCAACCGCTCCGCTATGTTCGCGGGAGAGGTTGACGTATCCAAGCTTAAACTCCCCAGTGACAACGGCCCGTACCGCAACGGCAAGGGTACATTATATGAGGGTGGCACGCGCGTAGTGGCATTCGCCAACTGGCCTGGACATATCAAACCTGGCACCGTGGACCAGCCAATGCACATGGTGGACATGTTCCCGACTTTAATGGCCGCCGCTGACATCACTCCGCCGAAGACAAAGGACCTAGACGGCACAAACGTATGGCCAAGCATTAGCGAAGGAGAAGAGTCCCCTCGCAACGAAGTGGTTTACAACATCGAGCCATTTCGCGCTGCGATTCGCATTGGTGACTGGAAACTGATTTGGCGCACGCCGTTGCCATCCGCACGAGAGCTCTACAATGTTGCGAAAGATCCAAGCGAGAAAGAGGATCTGGCCAAGAAATATCCAGAGAAGGTAGCAGAGCTTCAAGCCCGCATCGAGGAACTTGCAGCTCAAAGTGCGAAACCATTTTTCTTGCTGGAAAGTGTCCGCGAGTCCAAGAGTGCGCCGAGCACCCCAGTACTGCCAAATGAGGATGCCTATTTTGACGCAGCGCCCTAGAACTCTGAGTCACGGGGGAGCGCCCGTCCGAGACCTCTGAGATTTAAGGCGGGACGTCTGTAACAAAATCTCGCAGAACGCGGCCAGCTCGCTGGAGCTAGAGTGCAGCTATAATTGAAGCTCTCCCTCTCACGAAATATTTGCGTGTAGTTTCAGCCCATTACATAGCGGAGCAGAATCCGTAACATTTAAAAAAACAAGATAATGCAATTATGGCGCATTTTTTGCCTTACTAGCTCTCACTGCTTATGACTCTCGATAGGCAAAAATCTGTGGGGTTTTATGAAAGGCAAAATACAACACTTCCGGACTTCAATTCTGTGTCAGGCGTTGCTTGGTTCTGCGCTTCTTGTCGGAGCAACACTGGGACTAAGCGCGCCGGCGAAAGCGCAGTCAAATCGATTCAACTCCAAAGCGGAAGTACGTAACCAGGTGCGCAGCGATGAATGCGAAGAGCGCTGCGGCGTTACCTATGGTTTTAACGTAATCGACTGTCTGGTTGAGCAATTGGAAAGCCATTCCAATGAGATAGAATGGACCATTGATTACACCCTCGACTGGTGCAGAGAATACGAGACTCAATGGACACTAAAGCCTTGCCTTGAGAGCTGCTCGAAAATTGCAGAAGACTGAAACCATCGCTGAGGCTCTAGTGACGTCGTGCCACTAGCCTTTGGGCCAAAAATATCGTCGCTTCTCGCTCTGAGCACTGGGCGCATCGGCAAGCTTTGAAGAGCAGATCTAACTACCCGCGCCCTGACGCTAAGTTCACTCGCAGTCATCGATACCGCACGCTTCCCCACTTAGAATAACGTTAAAACGGCTGTTACGGTGCCCCCCGCTTCAGTTACACTTTGAGGATGAGCAATTTATTCGAAAGCCTTTCATTTCCACTACCCTTTCCTGAACTCATTCAGAACATTTCAGACGCCGTGCCTGCGTTTGAAATCAAGCGAGAAGCCGCCAAGCGACAACTGGAACTTTTACGGAAGGATCCAGATATCAGCTGCACAGCGGCATTGAAAATCTTTGACGAAATGCAACGCGATCTCATAGCGATTGTTTCCATCGTTGGACATTTGGAAAGCGTTTGTACGACAGACTCAATCCGCGCAGCCAATACCAAGCTGCAAGAGTTAAGCGCGGAATTCTTTGCATGGCTGAACTCCGATCCAGAATTATACCGATTCTTCTCCGGCCTATCTCCCGAACCCAGCGTAGAAAGGACTCTGCAAAATTTACTGTTCGCCTTCGAGTCGTCCGGCGCAAAGCTAGCGCCAACCCAGCGGGAACGCTTCATCGAAATCGAACGCGAGCTTTCTGAGCTGACTAATCGACTTGGAGAAGCTGTCGTCGACTCCACGAGAGCTTGGAACTGGCATGCGGAGAGCCGAGAGGAACTTCCTGGTCTGCTCGACAGTGACTGCGACGCAGCCAAGGAAGCGGCCCGGGCTGCGGGAAAGACTGGCTACCTTTTCACACTTCATGCGCCAAGCTATCTGGCCATTCTCCAATTTCATAAGAACCGTGCTGTACGCGAGCATTTCGCCCGCGCTTACTCCCGAATTGCAAGCGAAGCTCCTCACGATAACTCACAACGCATCTCACGGATCCTGCAATTACGCGCAGAGAAAGCGTCGCTATTGGGCTACGAGAACTTTGTCGATTTAGTGACGACAGATCGCATGGCCAAGAATGCAGAGAATATACGAATGTTCTTTGAATCCATGGAAGCCGAAGTACTATCCTCCTCGCTGCGTGATTTGAATGCGCTCACCCAGTTCGCTTGGAAGAACGGCCATCCAGCCGGAGAGCCCCTCAAGGCCTGGGATATGGCTTTTTATTTACAGCGACACGAGGAGCAAGAACTGGGGCTCGACCTCGAAGTTATCCGCGAATATTTCCCCTTTGAGGACACCCTTGAGCGAATCTTCGCTTTCCTCTCAGAACTTTTTGGCGTGCGTTTCTCCACCTCAAAATTGCCGGTGTGGTCGGAGGGCGTTAACTCATTCAATGCGAGTGGTTTTGGTCGAAGCTTTGGTAGCCTGTACACCGATTACTATGCTCGCGAGAATAAACGCGCTGGAGCTTGGATGGATATGCTGATGCCATCCATTCGCGGTGCCCACCCTGGTATTGGGTTTATGGCGGGAAACTTCAGCCGCCCCACAGCAGATCGCCCAGCCCTATTAACGCATGCCGAAATCACGACACTATTCCACGAAGCGGGACACCTTCTGCACGGGCTTGTGTGCGAGACAGAAAGAGCGCTGGATGGAATGACGCATG
>JAFLCA010000248.1 GCA_017302875.1 Deltaproteobacteria bacterium | reverse complement strand
ATAGGGCGTTTCGCTGGCAATATTTTCGGTCGCGCGGAGCTCACCGAGATCGCCAGACCGGATCGATTTGGTTGTCGGCAGCTTGTTTTCGATGAACGCCGCTGCTTCCGGGCGGCCAAGCCGGCGCAGGATGCGAGCGACTTGTTCCTCGGCTGCATAGTGCTCAGGTACAATCGCGGCCACTGCGTCACGCCCATCCGAGATGTTTTCCGGGCGTGAAGTTATGATGCTCAGTTCATGAGTTCCGACGCTCTCTCTTGCCGTGTCGCACCAAATTGAAAAATCAACCATGCGCTGCCCTCTCAGATCTGTATCACAGCTTGATCAGGCCAATGCGGCTTTCTGACGAAATGTTGCGCTGACGCCCGGATATCCCCGCTCGAGTCTGGAGCCAGTCTTAGGAGCACATGATGCAACTCTCCCTTTGACGAAGACAACCAGTCGGCAAAGACTTTTGCTCTCCAATCAACCGAATCACTGTAGGAGAGCCCCAACGTCCAAGGCTTTCTTTGCACAAACAACGGCAGCACGTCGCAAAGGCTTGCACATGCGCCTGCGGCTATGTCTGGTATCGCAGCAAAATCTTCCCCCCAGTCCGGTAATGCCTCATGTTGTGTTGTCATAAATGTCTGATCCGCAGATGCCTGCCGTCTAGACAGACCGAAAGTGAGGTATGTTGTCAGTCGTGCAAAACGCTCTCGCTTTTCAAAACTATCCAAAGTTTCGTCATGATCGCTGATCCAAAGAGATGGCTGATCTTCGCGCCGAAGGCCGGTCACTATCATCGCCACGAACAGCGCGAGGCGATAAATTTTCTCAATGCTGTTTGGTGTGGCATTGGTTACGAAGCAATCGTCGAGTGCAGTTGCTAGCGCTACGGGTCCGCCATCGATCAGACTGCGTATTTTGTTGTCGATCATTGAATAGCCCCTAGTTTTCTAGACGCCCTCGGTGCTCATCATCTGCTGCCGTTCGAACTCTACGGGTGACAGCATCCCGTTTCTCACATGCTTGCGTATCGGGTTGTAGAACATCTCGATGTAATCGAACACATCCTGTCTGGCCTCGTCTCGTGAGCGATAGGTCCGCCGCCGGACGCGTTCGCGTTTGAGCAGGTTGAAGAAGCTCTCGACCACTGCGTTGTCATGGCAGTTGCCACGGCGGCTCATCGAGTGCTCCAGATTGTGGGCCTTCAGGAAGGACGCCCAGTCTATGCTGGTGAACTGCGATCCCTGATCCGAGTGGATCAGAACCTTCCCCTTTGGCTTCCTGCGCCACACAGCCATCAGCAATGCCTGCAGGACCAGGTCGGTGGTCTGGCGGTTCTGCATCGACCAGCCCACCACGCGGCGGGAGTAAAGGTCGATCACCACCGCCAGATAGGCAAAGCCTTCCTGTGTTCTTATGTAGGTGATGTCGGTCACCCATGTCTTGTCGGGTGCCGCGACATCGAACTGGCGGGCCAGCGTGTTGTCGACCACCCTAGATGGCTTGCCGCCATAGCTGCCCGGCCTGCGCTTGTAGCCGATCCTCGCTCTAATACCCGCCAGACTGGCGAGACGCGCCACGCGGTTCGGACAGCAGGTCTCGCCCTGATCGAGCAGATCATCGTGCAGCTTGCGGTAGCCATAGACCTTGCCGCTGTCTTCCCACGCCTGCCGGAGCAGCTCGGTCTGCCGAGCATCTTCCTTCGCCCGTCTGCTCAACGGGTTCTTCACCCAGGCGTAGAAGCCGCTGGGCTGGATGCGAAGACACCGGCACATCGCACGCACCGAGAACAGCGCGCGATGCTCGGCTACGAACGCGTATCTCACTTTGCATCCCTGGCGAAATACGCGGTGGCTTTTTTTAGGATGTCGCGCTCCTCGGTGACCCGCGTCAGCTCGCGCTTCAGCTGACGGATCTCGGCATCCTTCGACCCATCTTCGGGCCGTCGTGCGAACTGCCGCTTCCATGCATAAAGCGAATGCTGGCTCACCCCGAGCCGCTGCGAAACCTCCGCCACCCGGTAACCGCGCTCGGTGATCTGGGCCACCGCATCGCGCTTGAACTCGTCACTGAAATTAGCCTTCCCCATCATCGCCTCCTGTCCTCAAATTTAGGAAAGAAGGCGTCCACAAATCTAGGGGCTATTCACAGTGAAGCCACAGATCGTCAAATAGTTGCCCAAGGAAACTAGATTTTGCGACAATTCCGCCACTGAATCGGTGCAAAACCTCTGTAGGTGCGCTGCTACGACCGCGACTGGCGTCTGACCGTTGAAGTGCCAAAGTGCCTCTGCTGTCAAAGCTGGAACTTCGATTGCCTCCTGCTTTGAGTAGCTCGCCAACCGCCATTTGCCGGCTTCGAAATGGAGGCGAATGTCCGGTGCCAGCGCAGCACAACTTGGCCCTAGTGCGCTATCGACAACAGGCTTGATCCGATCAGCTAAGGATCTAGTTGGCCGATCAGGAATCCTGAAGAAAAATTCGTCGCCTACACTGCTCCCAAGCGCGCCAACAATTTTCTCTTGAGCGAATGCAATGAGTCTATGAGCAAGGAGAGCGGCTTCTCGCGTCAGTGCGCGAATGGCGGTAGCATCTTCGGCCGCCGCCCGATAGAAGCGGGCCAGGGTGAGAGCGAGTGGCTTGGGAAGCGGGCCGCCGGGAAGGTCTGTATCCCACCCCGCTTGAGCTAGGCGGTGAACGAATACTGGCTGCCATTTGGGGCGAGCTGTGGGAACTCGAAGCGCAGCGAGCACGCTACCTACTGCCGCATCAACCAGTCTGCGCATGGCTGCGAGGGCGGCTTCGTATTCACCGGCACCCAAAAAGCCTGCCATATCTTGCTGCTCGTTGCCTGCTATTACATAGGCCCGAGCAAAAGCTATGAATGCAAGTTCTGAGAGGTTGACCTTACTGCTAAGTTGCCTGTGGCCTTCTGGGTTGCTCAGAGGAATTCCAGCCGCGAGCCGATGGAGAAATTCTAAATCACGATCATTGAAACTAAGGGCTCTACGTGGCTCAACAGTCGCAGCTGCGAACGCCTGATTTGATGCGATTAGGCGGGATTCAATACTATCGCGCCGCCACCATTCGAGATCAATCGCTAAGTCGTCTTTGCCAACATAAACTACATTGTCGAACGCGGCATGCACGTTGATATCGCGATCACAAATAAGAAACAAATCAAGGTCAGATAGGCGATTAGCTACGCCTATCGCATGCGATCCTCCAACATATAGCACATCATTCGGATCCAGGCCTACAGCGCCCCGGACCAGTTCAAGAAGGCCTTCTAGCGTGAGACTTTCACGGTGCAGCGCTTCAGTGAGTTCGAACCCTATTGTCGATCCTCTCAGGCAGGCAACGAAGGGCCGGATCGTGCCAAGATGCTATATCCGAGTGAAGAGCCCGACCCTCCAATCCCCACGATCGCAGAACGAAAATCGTCATAGCGTTGGCCCGGCACGATCAATTCTGCCCATTTACGAGCATTTTCCAAATCTCCCGCATCCATTCTTATGCGCGCCATTTGCGCTACTGAATGAGTATCGGCCTTATTTGCTTCGAATGCCTGAGAATACGATTTCTCTGCTTGTTTCATGAGTCCACAACGGAATTGCGCGTCTCCCAATAATGTGAAGGCGGAAATTGGCTCCCCTGCAGTCAGAGACCGAAATTCCCGATAGCCGCAAAACTCTGCAGCCAACGACGCTACCTCAAGTGCTTGCTCAAAGCTGCCGAGTTTGATCAGTGTAGCGGCGATTCGGATTTGCGCCTCCCCGTAGTCATTAGAATTTTTCGACAAACTGGAATAAAAGCACAATGCTGATTCGTAACGTTGATTGAATTCATTGATTTTGCCTTGCGCTAACGCTGACCCATCTTCGGACGCTTGCTCAACAAGCGTTTGCAAGACCTCGATAATACGTTTGGTTCTTTCAATCACACTGTCCATGATTAAGCTCCCGTGCACCCAGTCCGGTTCTGGAGATACATAAACCAGCCGAGAAGTAGCAACGTCAGTCGGTTGCTGCAAGTTGGTTGGCAACTGATTACGGTTAATATGTCATAAGAGTCTGCAGGATTTCCCTATGACAAACCAAACCAATAAACCGCCCCGACTTTCCCGGAGGCTCCTATCTGTGAGAAGGAGCCACGATGAGCGCTACAAGGAACAAGGTCTCGCCTGAGTTTTGCAACCGCGCGGCGC
>JAFLCA010000247.1 GCA_017302875.1 Deltaproteobacteria bacterium | reverse complement strand
GGCCACGAAGGCGATACTGTTAGCGGCAGGCTTCAGATTGTCGACCACATTGTAAAACTTCTCCGCGCTCTTGAGGCGCGCCGGACGCACGGACCACTTATTGATAAGCGGAATGCTCAAGGCCAGAAGAACCAATGCGTAAATAATGCGGCGGTCGATGTTATGAATGTCGAAGCGCATAGTCTACTCCGTACGCTCCGCAAAGCTTTCGGTCTCAATAGAGAACCACATGCGATAGGCCATAATCAGGCCGGCGACTGCGGCTCCGAGCTTAATGGCACGGAAGGCTCCTGAGTTCGGAACGGACAGCAACCACAAGCGCAGCTCAGGAAACCCGTCCCAGAGCCACAAGCCGAATGGAATCTGGCCCAACATTACAATCACTGCCGCAACCATCATAAGAGCAGACTCTAGAGATTTGATTCTGAAGGCTCGGTACGCGGCGGCAGCTATATAGAAACCAAGCAACGAGAACATCGCCGCACCTAAGGAAACAAAGAATCCTTGGTAGAGCAAATCGTAAACCTGCTTTAGCTGGGTATGCTTATAGAGCAGTTGTGTGAAAGCGCGCCGTGCACTGGCAAAAGACCCTAGCGCAAGCGCAAGGGAATCATTAGCTGAAAAGTCGGGAGTCGCACTTTCAGTCACCACGAGCTTGGCTGCGTTGTCTCGTGTCGCTCCAATTGCAGTGGTTAGATCTTGACGCGCGACCGCAAAGAGATTCGCATCCGCATGGCTTTCCTCAACATTGAGCAAGGGATGCTCACGGAGTTCCTGCTCAGCGAGGGTCGCGGTCGCCAATGCTGTTTCTTGTAACTTCTGATTTCTAATCCAGAAAGCGGGAACATCTGCCTTCTTCTCCTCCGTGTCTTTTTTGATACGATCCGAGAATTCACGCAGATTTAAAATGGACCCAGATTTCTCCGAAAGCTTGAGACTCGTCACCCAGTCCATGGTGGTAACTACCGTCATGAGCGTTAAGCCGAGCAGCAAAGCTGAGCTATCAATCCAACCCTTGCGACGGAATGCGATTTTGGAGCCGTGGACCATCAGAAGGTTTACCAGTCCCAGTCCCAGCGCCATCGCGCCAATAACGGTAAAACCGTTCGAGATCTGATCGTGATAGGCATCGATTTTCACGCCGGCAATGGTGCCGGGCAGGATGAATTCCAAAAAGAAATACACTCCGCCCAGGAACGTAAACAGTTTGATGAGCTTTGCGCGGTACCCCATGCCTACCAAAGCTCCCAGGTGATGTAGTGCTCGAGATTATGAAGCTGCCATTCCGGCTTAATAGAATTGATCGTGGCGATAAGTACGCCGACAACGATCATTGCCGCAATCACGAGCTTGGCGCGGTCCTGCCCGTATAAGCTTCCCATCTGTACCGGCTCGCGCGTCAAATATGCCGATGCCGCATAGAGCTCTTCACCGATCAGAGTGTAATCGCAGGTGCAAATAAAAAATGAAACTTGCTCGGGACTGACACTGGCGGCAACCTGCATGGCGCCCGTCTGCTGCCCCGCTTCAGCTAGGAGCAGCGATTCCGCCGCGAAAGCTCCGAACAAGAATGCTGCGGCTACGTTCTCTCGCTGCATCAGCCCCATGTAACCGGCAGCGTAGGCGAACTGCTCGTCGGATAGATAAATATTGTTCTTAGGGTCGAGACTGGCCAGCCGCCCCTCGGCGCGATAGGCGTCCCGCAACACGTCTTCAGCCACCGCCATTACCTGCGCATCGCTTTGCGGCATAAGCAAGCGCGTCTTATAGAGAGCTGCCTTACGCGCAATGTGAAAGAGCACTCCGAGGCAAGCATACAGAACGGGACTGACCGTCGTTAGTCCAGGCGTGAAAGACATTGGCCGTCCTAGTTCGGCAGCCCGCCCTGCGGCCTCATCGATAGCATCAACGCCGGGAATGCGGCGCACATACAGGTCGCTTTTACCGCGCGCCCTGCGGATATAGAAGATAACCGGACCTATCAGGAACGCCATCCACACTAGGACGCCTATCGTGGCATGTTCAATTCCCATAGCTTCAGTTCCTGGACTGCGGTTCCGCTCGAGCCTCTAGAAGTCGAATCAGATCCTCCACATCCGCGCGCGACTCTAACAGCGCTGCAAGCTTTCTGCTTACCGAAGCTCCAAGCAACGCGGACAGCAGCGGCGAGCTTACGAGCGTCGCTGTGTAGAGAAGAGTCGAAAGCGGTTTACTTGCCTCAAGCAAGAAAATTACCGGCACCGACATGCGGTGAGCGCTCACAGTGTCTGCAATCTGATCAAAAAATGCAGCTTTCTCTTGTGCAGTTATATGCGGGGATTCCATCATACGGCGCCGACGGAAAGTCTAATAGAAACAGGTAAGCCAGGAAAGGTTTTAATGCGCTATTACGATACGGCGCACAGAGTAGCGGTCGCCGCGTCCCCGATCAGCAAAGTCCAATCGCAACGCCCCCAGCGTACCCGTCCATTTCGGATGGGAGGAGGGAGAAATGCGGTACCAGTGGAACTCAGAATCCGGATTTATCGCAAAGGTAGCTGAGTTTGCTTCTCTAAACGGCTCTTCCGGCTGCGCAGCCCAGAATATCTGCAATTGGCTCGCTCGATTGACTTTGCCATTGCCCCGTGTCGCGCGCACTTCTACGAAAATGACTTGATTGTGAAAAGTCTCAAAGGGCGAAACGCTTAAAACGGCGTAGGGGTCCTTCCCCGTTACTACGTAGACACCGTCCTCAAAGCTTACTCCGTGTAAGGACTGCGGTGGGCTCGGCGATATTTCCACTTTGGTCGAGAATCCAGCCAGCACGCTTTCATTCACCATGTAGCGGTTGACCGTGGCTTCGCCAAACAGAATATACGCCGCACAAGCAAGCGAAAGGGCCGAGGCCAAGCCAAAAGGCACCCAGCGCCGCCGAGCTGAGAGAGAACACAGCGCGCCAGCCGCCAGAGCGATCAACAAAGGGAACATCGGAAGCGCCAACCTCGGCAGAGGAAAGGTAATCGTGTGCAGGCCGAGCATGTAGAGAACAAAGGATAAGAACAAAATTCGATAGTCAGCTCGAAGAGACAGACAGAACAGCCCACACAGACCAAAGGATACGATTAAGCAGGTAAGCAAAACATCGACGAGTCGTTGCAGCGTACGATCCCCAGTTTGTTTTCGACCGAACTCATAAATATCATTGGCGGGATGAAAATAGTGGGCCGGGTGCCCGAACAAGTACCGAATCGGCTTCTTGAGTGACAGGAAGAATATCTCCTTTGGGTGAGCAAGGATATTCTGCAGTGCGGCCGATACAAGTTTACGATCGCCCTCACTATCCAGATGCGCATGCGGCCGACTGATATCGTAGGTGTCAAATGACATCTGCGAGTATAAGGGCTCATCCCCCGATGTCCTTAAATCATTACCCAAATAAAGCACCGCTCCCAAACCATTTGCGATTCCAAGCTTCCCGAAGCAAAAATAATTCTTGGCAATATAAGGAGTGATGGTGAGCGCGGCAGCGACGGCGAACGTCACCAGCTTGCGCTGACCAAACTGAAGCGATCTCCCCGCCCACCAGGAGACGACCCACACAGCTCCGATGGTACAAAGCAAAAACAGCGGAAAAAGCTGGGCGGTAGGCCGGGTAAGAATAGCCAAACCCATGGCAATTCCCGCACAAATTGCGGTCTGTGGCATCCTCCAGGGACAGCACACGTAAAACCAAAAACTTAACGCCAACAGAAAAATGAATGGAGGTTCTGTTAAGACGGTCGGCGCAAATTCAAGAAATGGCGGGTAGAGTATAAATAAGGCTAACGCCGTATATGCAGCGGCATACCCGAAGAGTACTCGGGCGATGTCCCACACGCACAAACTACAGAGTGAAATAAGAACGATATTAGCAATCTTGACGCTAGCGATGTCTGCCTGCCAGAGAGCAATCCACAACGGATTAACAGGACCATTCCAAAGAGAACGCGGAGTCAGAAAGAAAGCGCTGCCCTGCTCTAAGATCGCACGCGCCGCAGGCAGATAGTAATTTTTCTCGTCCGGAAAGGAAGCGATTGACCACTGTCCTTCTCCGAAGTGGTAGACCGCAAGCACGCGCAGAAGGACCTCAAGCAGTACCAGCAACAGCAGAACAACCGCATGACGCGGAGCCGACTTAGACGACTGGCCTAAGGGAGAAGTATCGAGATTCGCCCTGCTACTCATCGCTTCCACG
>JAFLCA010000246.1 GCA_017302875.1 Deltaproteobacteria bacterium | reverse complement strand
GGAGCCCTCCCTCTCTGAGGCTTGCATGCAAATTGCGCATCACAGTTTGAAATACTTCAGGCGAAAAATATTGGGGATTTAGAATATTAAGCGCTCGTATGAAGTCGAAAGCGGCGTTCTCTTTCCAGGGATCTATCACGTTGTGGCGCAAAACCCGAAAGCTTGGATTCTCACGCTCTAGCATCTGAGCGCGCGCGCAAATAAGTTTAACCTCACGGGCTTGCGCTCTTCCGCGTCGCCATAAGGAAACAATCGCAGGTCCGATTACCTTTCTGGCGAAAAATCCTACCAGCGCGTTCAGGGGGTAATACAAGCCACTGTCAGGCTTGACGACATTTATGACAAGCGGAGGCACGACCACTTCGAGAATCTGTTGATTGCTACTTAATGCAACTCGAAAGGGCCCCTTCTCAATTATCGTTACGATCGGCTGATAATCTGACGCTACGTAGTCAGGATCAAACCCCTCATCCTTCAGTCGACAATATAGGTCACAGGCAGTGCGTGCGTCGGAGACAGCGATATCATGCACTTTTAGCTGTCGGCCAAACCCTCCATCTTGAAGTAATGCAACGATCTTTGCATCGAAATCCGGCACCCGATTAGAATACGTACGTTTAAACGCCCCTCGATCATCGGCGAATAGAAGCAGAATTCGCTCCTGCAGCGCCGCTTGATCAGCCCGCCCCTCAAGCTGATCATACAGAGAAACCGATACTTTTCTGAGCCCTCCCAGCAGCGCCTTATAGGCATGGTCGTCTTTTATTTGATGGAGGCTATAGATACCTGTCTTAAGCATTTCAGAAGCCTAATCCGTCTGAAATTTTTTTGTAATCCTCAAACATTAATTTTGTCGTTCGTCCCGCACCTTCACGAACCAGGTCGAACCGAAACGAGCCCCGAACTTCTATTAAATCAAGGCTGCACCATCGTGGAGCGGCACGGGCGCTGGGTCATCGACCATTGAGTTAGAGAGGCTTCCGGGAAATGGGTAATGTACTCTCGAAAGTCTTACCCTCTCTGAGCGGCAGCTTGTCCGAAGGCCTCCATCTGAATACATCTCAAAACCTATACAGAGATCGACAAGCAGAGTCATCCTCGTGCGAGGATTAAGAAGCGCCAGCGTAACAGGCAGCGCTGAGTCAATTCGGATATATGGGAACTGCTCGCCCAAAATCAGCGCATTTCTCTTCATGCTCAATACTAAACTTCGAAATAAGCACCTTCGAGCTTGGGGCAGCGCAAATAGCTATCTCTGAGCAATAGATAGCCCCCTGATAGGCCTTCGGAGATACACTTTGCATTGCAAAGTACTTTGTGCTATCTTAAGCAACATGAGTCCGAGCGTCATCGAAGCACTTGCAGATATTAAGCGCCTAAAGCGAGAGGTCCTCGAATCGCATCAATTTTATGGCTATTCAGGGTTTGGGCGCCTGCTGGGCGGTCTCCTTGCGTTACTATGCGCCATTTTACTTTCCACTTCCTTGATACCGCAGACCAATCAAGCACACCTCGTGGTATATGGAGGTTTGTGCAGCGCAGCAGCCCTTGTCAATTACACTGCGCTGTTTCTTTGGTTTCGCCGTGCCGGCGACTACGAGCGCACCCGCTTAAAACCCGTCCTCGATCCCCTGCCCGCACTCGTGGCAGGAGGAATTATAAGTGTTGCCTGCATCCAGCGGGGCTACTTCGATCTGCTCTTTGGAATCTGGATGGTGTGCTTCGGAGTCGCGCACCTAGCCGCCCGCGAAGCACTGGATCAAGAGATGTCGTATCTCGGCCTTTTCTATATCGCGGCCGGCGCGGTCGCTTTGTTCATTCTTCCCGCACAATTTTTGGATCCTTGGCCGATGGGCATAGTGTTCTGCCTTGGGGAGAGCTTAGGTGGGCTGATTTTTTTACGAATGCGAGGACGTATCCGCGATGAGTAGTATTTTTAATGAGCTTGAAAACATCTTCCATGAGCCCAATCGACTGGCCATTGTTTCTGCACTGAGCGGAGCGCCCAAAGGGCGAACCTTCACGGAGCTAAAAGCCGAGTGTAATCTTACCGACGGCAACCTTTCCCGCCACATCGTAGCTCTCGAAAAAGCCGGGGTGATAAAAACCGAGAAAACATTCGTAGCCAATCGTCCACGCACCACGGCGATGCTTTCGAATACTGGGCGCAAGAGCTTCCTTAAGTATCTCGATTCCCTCGAACGCGTTCTGAAGCATGCGGCAAAGCGGGCTACGAGCGAGGATGCACGCCTGCCCCATGGCGCGAAAGCCACAAAAGCCTAATCCAAAAATTTTTACCCCATTACTTTGCCAAACAAAGTACTTTGCAAAGGAGACTCACCATGTTACCGGCCCAACACTGGATTAACCATTTTGAGCACAATCGAGACCGCGATCCAAAGATTCCCTGGAACGATCCGTACCGACTCAGCGCTACAGAGCGAGAGATCGTCACACGCTCCCTGCAGGACTTTGAATTAGGCGAGAACGCCCGCGGCAGATCGTTCCGCATACGAGGGCGGCACTATGCCATCCGTAGTAAAGATTCTCTCTACCCCCGCGCTCTACAACTCTTCATTTGGGAAGAGCAGCGCCATAGCGCATACCTACGGCGATTCTTGTTGGCACAAGGAATTCCCTGCAAGAAAGCGGAATTGACCGACACCATTTTCAGAAGGCTACGCAAGCTTGCCGACCTTGACTGTATGATCTCAGTTCTTCTGACCGCTGAAATTATGGCGATGAGTTACTACGGGGCGCTTTATCATGCGACAGAGTCCCCCGCGCTTCGAGCAATTTGTCGGCGCATTTTACGTGATGAAGTCCCACACCTGCAGTTTCAGAGTGAAACACTGGGAAAAGTTCGCAAGAACTATAGCCCCGCGAGGCGAATCTCTTGTGAGGTGCTGCAAATGGTACTGCTGATCGGAACTTCGATTGTCGTATGGGTTAACTACGCGCGAGTGTTCAAGGCGGCCCACGTCAGCTGCTGGCGAGTGGTGTCTCGCTCCCTTCACTATCTTTGGAGAACCTTCAAATACTCTCGCGGAAGAAAGCCCGAGACAGACTTGAGCGCAAGAAAGGAATCAGTCTATGCGCGGTGACCCTTTCGGAATGATGAGAACCGGAGGTGCCCTTTTGCTGCTTGCAGCACCTCCCCTGCTCTGCCTATGCACCTTGGGAACCCCGAACGAGATTTCCTTCTCGCTCCCCCCTCAGGCGTTTCCGCATCCGGCACAGCCAGCAAATTGGATTGCAGTCGGAGGCCTCTCAGCGCTACTCCTTGTTCTTGGTGCTCTCACCACACGTTGGCTATGCAGCTGCTGCGGCAAATTTCCAAAGAAGAGAAAAGGATCCGTATGGCGACTACTCCTTGCAGGCCTGCCCCTCGTCGGCTTCTGGGTGCTGGCCTGGAATCGATTTGGGTGGATGGGAGCCTTCCAATTTCATACCTTCACCGCGCTTTGGTTAAGCTTTCTAATCTTCGCCAATGTCTGGGTTGTCGAGCTTGGCGGAGCCGCTCCCCTCTTCCGCAACTCAAAGAACTATTTTTTGCTGTTCCCCACAAGCGCAGTCATGTGGTGGAGCTTTGAACTCCTCAATCGCTTTTCGCAGAACTGGCAGTACACCAATCTACAAGATTTCTCAGCAACCACGTATGTCCTGTTTGCAAGTTTATCGTTTGCTACCGTACTACCTGCAATTTCGGTAGTTTACTCCTTGCTTGACCGCATTCTATCCGAACCACGTAACACTCAATCTTCCTTTACCCTGCGTCTGAAATCAGAAGAGGTGTATGCCTTGTCTGGAGCAAGCCTGGTGGTGCTCTTTCTTCTTCCGCGCTATCCGGACCAACTCTACCCCATAGTTTGGATCGCTCCGGTGCTCCTCTATTTCGCAATTAGCCGATTATTCAAGACTCCATGCATGCTCGATGAGCTTGCCTTCGGACGATATTCGACCGTCGTAAAATACAGCTTGAGCGGCATTCTCTGCGGATTTCTGTGGGAACTCTGGAATCTCTATAGCCTGACGCAATGGACGTACCGAATTTCATACGTTGGAATAGTTCATCTCTTTGAAATGCCGCTACTGGGCTACCTGGGATACGTACCGTTTGGAATTTTCTGCGGGCTCGTAATTGAATCGATCCGTTCGCCGTCTCCGACTCCGGCCGCCGTTCCGACAGATTTAGAGGATCACTTCCCACTGCTATTATGAAAATCCGTAGAAGAATAAGCATTTGCATCCTCCTGCTCGGGCTGCTCGTGACAGGCAAAATAGCTTGGTATCTATCCATGCTTAAAGAGTCCGCCGCGGTAGAGAAACAGAGCGCTCGCACCGAACTTATTGCGCGGCT
>JAFLCA010000245.1 GCA_017302875.1 Deltaproteobacteria bacterium | reverse complement strand
TCTACTCGCACTCCTTGCAATAATGGGATATGCCTTTCGGGTTCCGCAGCTCTACAGTATCGCAGCGCTAATTCCAATTGCTCTAAATACTGCCTTGGGATTCCTGTTACTGGCCCTAGGAATAGTTACTGCTCGACCGAGCGGTGGTCTGCTCGATCTGAACAGCCGACTCTTATCTCGCCTGTACTTTGGGTACTTCATTCTAATCTTCCTGATGACGTCGATCATGGGAGTACTGATCGATTCTAGAATTCAACAAAGCTATCTAGCTCAGGTCGAGCGACGCTTACAGCACATCAGCCAGGCGACATCGCTCGCCCTGTCGGCAATTCCGCGCAGCGAGTGGAATCGAAACGATATCAAAGAGCTCAGTTCAAGTTTTGCGGAACCTGACCTCCAGTTAGCCGTGCTCGATACCGCCGGGCAGCCGCTCCTGAACTCGCGCCAGTCGGACGCCCCGTTATCTGCTTTGAATCCAGAAATCTCGCCGATGCCACAGCCGGAGAAGTTGTATAGGAAGACCGATCTGAGGCAAGCCTCATTCTTCGTCAACGCCCCTGTACTCTGGAACTCCCAAGTGATCGGATACCTGCGGGCAGGATTTCCGGTCGAAAAAGTTGAACAAGGAATCGCCTCCATTCGCGACGAACTGCTTCTTGCTACCGTCGCCGCCTTTCTACTGGCGCTCGCGATTGGTTACTTCTTCGCTCGCCGACTGACGGACCCGCTTACTCGTATGAGTAAAACAGCCGAAGCTATTGCCGATGGCAATTTCAAAGCAGCTCCGCCCATCAACGGCAAAGATGAAATCGCACAGCTGGGACAGTCACTAAGAACCATGGCCGACAAGCTTGCCAAGCAAATGGCAGACCTCGAATGTGCGCGCCAGGAGTCAGATGCGGCAAATAGCGCGAAGAGCAGATTCTTGGCGAATCTCACCCACGAGATCCGCACTCCGTTGACCGCAGTGATCGGCATGACGGGCTTGCTCGCAAGAACAGAACTCTCGGATAAACAGCGGCGTTATGTTGAAGTTGCACAAACCGGCGGCAATTCCCTCAATACGCTGATCAACAACATCCTCGATCTTTCTAAAGCTGAAGCTGGACGCATGGAGCTGGAGATCGCCGATTTTGATTTAGTTCCTACCGTCGAAGATGTCATCGAACTCCTAAATCCGCGCGCACTTAGCAAAGGGCTGGATCTACTGCTGCATATCGCACCGGAAACTCCGACATTGGTCTGCGGAGATGCCCCTCGACTAAAACAAATCCTCGTTAATCTTGTGGGCAACGCGGTAAAGTTCACCGACCAGGGGCAAGTCATGGTGCGAGTCAAAACGCAGGAAGAAACCCCTCACCATGTAGTATTGAAATTCGAAGTACTCGATAGCGGCAACGGAATTCCGAGCGAATCAATCGATAAATTATTTCAACCTTTTTCTCAGGCATCAGCTTCAACTGCGCGCACCCATGGCGGATCGGGTCTCGGACTCTCAATTGCAAAGCAACTTGTCGAATTGATGAATGGCAGCATCGGCATCTCCAGTACTGTTGGCAAGGGCACGCTGCTTTGGTTCACCATTCAAGTCGGCAAACAGTCCGCGCCGCGCACGATGACATCGCCTTCTCAACAACTACCCCAGCTTAAATTTCTGGTGGTGGAGAGAAATGCCACGCATCGGGCCCTCCTCTGCGAGCACATAGAAGCATGGAAGATGCCGATTAAATCAGTGGCAAACGACGATGAGGCCCTGGTCGAACTTTCACATGCGCTTTCAATCGGCAAGCCCTATACCGTTATCCTCATGGAGATGTCGAGCGAGAACCTAGCGGCCTCGCCGCTTCTGGACGCGATTCAAAGCAATCCGCGGCTCAGAGGGACTGTCCTGATCGCTCTTCTCTCTCTCAATGACGATCTTGATTCACAAACGCTACGGGAACGCGGATTTGCATCGCATCTCGTTAAACCGGTCCGGCAATCAACTTTACTCGACGCCGTTATGAACGCGACCATTTCTGCATGGCACCTCGAGCAGGCAAAGGATCCCGCCAGCGCCAATAAGCCTATGGTCACACAGCCGGTGGCGGCAGGAAGAATCCTCCTCGTCGAAGACAATATCGCCAATCAATTGGTTGCCGGAGAAATAATTTCCGGGTTTGGATTTCAGTACGACATAGCGAGCAATGGCCAACTGGCAGTCGAGGCAGCTTCGCGGGCGGCATATGATCTTATCCTGATGGATTGCCAGATGCCCGTGATGGATGGGTTCGAAGCAACACGCCGCATTCGCGAGGCTGAAATGCAGCGTGGAGTTTCAGCGTCAGACTCCCGACGAATTCCTATTATTGCCCTCACTGCAAACGCAATATCGATTGACAGGGAGCGCTGCCTAAAGGCCGGCATGGACGCTTATTGTCTGAAACCGATACACACAGAACAATTATTCGCGCTCATCCGTCAATTCATTCTAACCGGAGAGCGTTCAAGTAACTCAGCTTCATATTCAGCTGCCGACCTGCCGGCATCGGACAAGCCACTGGACCTGGATGAGTTCTTGCGGCGCTGCTTGCATAACCGCAGCACCGCACTGAAGGCGCTACGCGAGTTTGAGAAACAACTGCGCGAAGAATCGCAGCTCCTGGAAGCGGCTCTCTTGAAGTGTTCTTTCAATGAAGCATATCGCTTGGCGCATTCCCTAAGAGGGGTAAGCGCCACCGCGTGCGCCCCAGAGCTGAGCGCGGCATGCGAAGCGATCGAGGCGGCTTCGCGAAAGGAAATCGAATCAGACTGCAAGTCCGCTTGGGTGAAGTTCAGCGCAGAACGCGCCAGGTGTCTGGCGGCGCTGCAAGAAAGCCTGGCAAAGCTTGAATCATACGACTCACAAAAGAACGCTTAACGAAGCAACCTTCGAGCCCTTAAGGTTTCGCTCCCAACAGTGCCTCGATTTTCTTGACGGGAAATTCGACGCCAGCGACATAGCCGCGCACCCGACCTTGCGGGGAAAGCACAAAAATCGCCGAACTATGCTCGAGTTCCTGATCGGCGCGCCGAAAACGAAATCCGATTTGCTCACTAAGCCGAAGCACCGAGGACTCACTTCCCACCAAGAATTCCCAATCCGCATCATGCGGAGGAGACTTCAACTGAGCAAATACGGCCTGCTTCTTCTTGAGCGCCGCGGCAGGTGTTTCCTGGGAGTTAAAACTATACGCTATGATGGTGTAATCAGTTCCTAGCCGCTCCGGCAAAGAATTGACGAGCTTAACTACCCCAGCCGTGGTTAAGCCGCATAAACGCGGGCAATCGTAAAATATGGGAACAAGTATTACCGGAGTGTCTTTCTTAACCAGTTGGGCAAGCGTAACTTGACGCCCCTGCGCATCCTGAAACTGAAGCCCCAGATCGATTGCGGCATCTTTCTTGGTGAAGATGCCCATCTTCGGCGCATCGCGGTCAGCCCAAGACTGATTGAGCGGCATCGCACCGACCAGAACCGCGAGCCCCCCTGCGAATAGACGATTTAAGAATCGCAAGGCGTACCTTGAACCATGCGGCTTTCAGGCACGGCATTTGGATTTGCAGGATCATACACCACGATATTCTGCATCATCCCGCCATCTTCATGTTCGAGGATGTGGCAATGAAACACGAATCGTCCAACTTGCAGCGGATTAGTGAACGGCAAGATGATCTTCACCGTTCGCCCAACCGGCACATCGACGGTGTCCTGATACCCCAAGAACTCCTGCGGCACTCCGTCCATCTCTATTAACTGAAAGTCGGACTGATGAATGTGAAAAGTATGCAGCTCGCGTGTATCATTAAAGAGCGTCCACTCTTCGACCGCGCCCAGGGGAACCCTCACATCATCGCGCGACGGGCTGTAGAGCTGCCCGTTAATATAGAACAAGCCTGCATCGTTATTCTCGGTAAACACGATTCGACGATGATTCGTTATCGGCAGCGTACGTAAATCCTTCTGCTCAACCAACGTTGTCGGAATCGTTATCGGCGTTTCGGCCTCTCCGCTCACAACCAAAGTTCCCAATACGTCCTCTGGCGTGGGATCACCATCAGGGCCCGTATCGAGCGCCAAGGTTTTAAACTTGTAAGTGCCAGGAGCTCCCCCAGTCACGAGGAACTCAGTGCGTGCCCCTGGAGGCACCACCAGCGAGGTGTTCCGCACCGGTTGATTTCGAACCTCACCATCGCGGGCAACCTCAACCATCTCGTGCCCTTCGATGGTAATATAATAGAAAAGATTCGCGCCGACGTTTCCTACTCGCCAGAGCTGCGTCCCTCCCGGACGAATCGAGATGCTAGGCTGCCGCCCCCCCTTTATAGTTCTTAGTGTCGGCTTGCTGTAATC
>JAFLCA010000244.1 GCA_017302875.1 Deltaproteobacteria bacterium | reverse complement strand
CCCCAGGTTCCAACCGGCGTGAGCCAGTTAGCATTACTGGGCTGTCCGAAGACGTGGCTGTAGCTACCTCCAAAGGGGTCGCTCTGGAAGCTCGAAACCGAGTTGTAGAAGACGAAGCGGAAGTCGAAGGCACTCCAGGTCCCGCCGTTGGGGTTGCCGTTAGCCGCCTTGTAGAAGATCCCAGAGATGCTGGTCAGCGTTCCACCGTTGCTGGTGAAGCAGGTTGCAGCAATAGTGTCGGTGTTGTTCGACCCCGAGAAGTCGAAGTTCGCGTACCCACCAACATTGTTCCACAGAGAGGAGTTGGAGACGTGATCCTTCAGAACCACGTCAGCGCTGGCCGTAGGAGCGGCCGCCAGCATCACCGTTGCGGCCAGAAGGGCCGCATACACGATCGTCTTTTTCGCGTTCATGCGTCTTTCCTCAGCTAACCGCATTAGGAGAGTGTTTCTGTTCTCGAGCATCGCTCGTTAATAAAGGCATACAGCCCTCAAAGACAGATATGTACTCATGCAGTTGCTTTCGTAATTCGCGCCCGAATTACCAAAGCAACTACATAAGTTTTCCTCACCTAGGAAAAACCTTTGTATCTCTTGATGTTGCTCTGCGCTGAAAAGACAATTCAGCGCAGAGCAATTTGATCTCCATCTACCCAGAATTCGAATGTGAAAAGAGCCCCTGTCAGCAATGGTGCTCACGGGGTGTTGAAAACAAAATCCGACGCCCAGGGTACCGCAAACCCCATAGTTAGTCACTCCAGGGGTTCGATAACTGGGAGGATCTTATTGATGTTATTAGGGAATATTGGCGGCTGTGACGTAATTGTTGCACTGATTATCGGGCTTGGATGCTGAGTTATATCATTGCATTAGCTTGGTGGCGTTTAATAATGCTGCAACCTCACCAGGGGGTTTGCCTAAGATTTCCACCCAAATTACATTAAGCCCTCAACGTCCGAGCGGACCCGATACTGGCGGCGTCCTATTTGTTCCTCGTTCTTTTTCTTGGGGCATGGCCCCCGAAGATTTCTCGGGGCTTGATGAGCTAAGGGGGTGCGAACTTCCGTCTTTCGCGATCCGCTAATTCGCGCGGCTCTTTTTCCCTGAGTGGATGTTTTTTTGTAATGTAGTGTCTTCCGAATTTGTAGTTTCGATATGTTCGCCTCAGATCCTGATTTGCAAGCTGCGTCTCCTTCCTTAGATGCAATAATTAATGATCCCCATCTCAATCTTGCTGCAAGTGCGGCTCTTCCGGTTGTAAATCCTCAGACGGCTTATGATCAGTGCCTGCCGGAACCACAATTACGCGGAACGTGGGGGGATGGGGCAAGATGGAGCTTTCATCTGCTTGGGCATGAAGCGCCTCTGAGTCTCTCGACTGTCGCAATGTCCGTCGCGCTTTGTCCTGACGGGATTGTGTTGACCCTTACCGAGCGTGGGTATGATGAGCTTTTGGGCGGACACCTCGAAGCGAATGAAACTGCCGTTGATGCGGTGCTGCGCGAATCAGAGGAGGAAGGGGGAATTATTATTGAGCATTGTAAATTAGTCGGAATAAAGCGCATTGAAAACGATCCTTCAGATAAGCCTTCCCGGCAGCAGTATCCGCCTGTTGGATATGCCTCGTACTTTGTCGGATATTCATCGCGCTATCCGGGGGAACCAACTGGTGTTGAGGTTGTTTCTCGTAAAGTTTTGCCCCTGGATGAAGCATTTAGTCTGGATTTGGCGCAGTTTCCAGAGCGCCAAGAAGCGATTTTGCTTTTAAATGCAGTTTTGGGCTGTGACATCGAAGCAGAGCTTCGGGCCGGAGTCAGCTCTGCTGAGCTTATTTCTCGGGTGGCGGCAAAACTTCAGGAGCCGCCGGAGTTTCTAAAGAATGCCCACTAGTGGGGCATGTTTTGGAATTGTTGCGAGCTTATTGTAGGTGAAAACCACTGCGCATATTCCCAACAAAGCTGTGATTCCAGTCGCTGCGGCGTGTTTGTGTCTTGCTGCATTTTCGTTGCGAAGTGATGAGAGTATTCCCACGGCAAGGGATGCAATAAAGGCTCAGGATTTGCCGTTCCCGCTGGAGCTGGAATGGCGCAAAAGTTTGCGCCCCGAGAACAATGCGATACTGGCTCAGGCAGGAATCGTCGAAAACTTGCGGCGTAGTGCTGAGTTCGATGCCATTCGCGCTCAACCGCAGAAGCCCATGCAGCATTTGTCTGACTTCCGCGCCATTCATATCCTCTCGCTTATTCGGCAAAATGAAGAGAGTTCTCTCGGCCTGGTCGTGCTCACCAAATATATGAAAGAACATTTGCCGAAGGCGACAAGTGAAGATCGCCTGACGCAGGCGCAAACGGACTTTCTGTTTGTGATGTCGAACCCTGAAGCTAAGAAGTTCATTTGTAGTTTGTATCGTGTGCGTGAGTTGGACTGTTCTGAGTATTCCGCTGCACTCTGTGCATGTATCGCCGCGCGTGTGGGGATAAAGACTTCGGGGAAAGATCTAATTGCGGTTGATATTGTGGGTGGGGCTTATTTCCCGCCGGAGAAGGGCGGTGCTGCGGTTTTGCATCAGTGGCTTGAGATGGAGGGGCGGGTTGTAGATCCTTCCGTTCGGCCTGATGCGGAGTTGCAGGTGCGTGCTTTGCCGGCGACACACTATGTGCCGCTTATGAAGCGAACGGTGTGGTTTTCATCGCAAATGACCCATCCTACCGCTGATGTGTGGCTTTACTATCTTCCGTAGCGTCCCTTTTCGGGTGAGGAACTTTTGGGCGGCGTACGATGGCTGCTCGTTTCGCATCAAAATTATGCCGATAGCTTAAGAATTATAGCTGTGAGGTTAATCCGGCATTGCTAGAGTAGGGGCATGTTGCGCAAGATTGCGATTCGCCTGTTTTTCACTTTCATATTGTTTGCTGCGCTTTTTGCGTTCGCAGAGTGGTATCTACGGAAGCAGCTAACGTATATCGTGCAATCTGAAATTGATAAGTCTGGCGGGTTTTTAGAAGCTACGCCTGAGTTCCTAGTCCATTTCACCCCGCGCGGAAGGCGCTTTGTGCCCAATGCGCACGTGGTCATCAAGAATCACTTCCTTTCGCATCAAGACATCAAGATGGACATCAATGCTCTGGGCTTTCGCGGCGCAGAGGTGCCTGCGACGAAGTCTGCGGATGAGCTTCGGCTGATGTTCTTAGGCGATTCGGTCACGGTGGTGGACTATCTTCCTGAAGAGCAGATTTTTACTTCCTTGATTGAGAAGGATCTTTCCCGGGTACTTCCATCGCGCAAGGTGGTCAGTATTAATGCTGCAATAGGTAATATCGGGATCGAGGAAGAGGTAAATATTCTTGAGGACACTCTCTCGAAAGTCCAACCTGATGTAATTATTCTCAACTTCTATTTGAACGACAGTCGTACTCCTTGGGGGTTTTCTGGGGAGATTGGAGACCGCGGATGGCTACGTAAGCGCAGTCTTGTAGTTGAAGCTACCTATAGGGTTTTGGAAGAGCAGCGCTGGATAGCCAAACAGGAAGTGGATCGCTTTGGATGGGTGAAGGCCTCGGAAGAGTTGGATTGGAAGCATAAGCCGGAGGAGCTGAAGAAGCTGGCGGCTTTGGCTGAGTATGATTGGGGTTCGGCGTGGAATGAAACGTCGTGGGAGAAGGTGCAGACGCAACTGCAGCGACTTAAAGAGTTAGCGGCAGAGACGGGGGCCAAGGTTGTGGTGGTGGCTTTCCCTGTGAGCTTTCAAGTACAGGCTGAGTACGTTGATGATGGGCCCCAAAAGAAGGTTGCTCAGTTGGCGAAGGAGGCTGGGTTCGAATTCTTTGATGTGCTGCCGACGTTGCGTTCTAACAGCTCAGAAAATCTGTTTTATGATCAGTGCCACTTAACGGCGAAGGGGAATGAGCTGGTTGCGGGGGCGGTTGGAAAGTTCCTACTCAAGTCCGTGATTTTGAATCAAACGAAGCCCGAGTAGGAACTTATTGCCGTAGGTCTTAGAGGACGACTCTTAGTCTTCCGCCTACGATGAATGCATCATCTGTTCTCGGAAGAGCCGATTCCACAGTCTGCACGTCAATCGTCAATTGAACTGCCGGCGTGAGCCCGATGCTATAGTAGGCTTCATAGCCTTGAACGTCGTCTGCAATTCCGAGACGATCGGTGAAGCGAGTCGTCTGAAGGTTCGTATAGTAATAGCCAAAACCATAGGTGTCGTTTTCGCGACAAAATGCTCCGCGACCGCCCAAGCCCGCGCTCATGGCGAAGGTTACAGGGTTGTTGTCTTGGCTGGCAGTGCCGGCGCGAGCAAATAAGCCAATGCCTTGGTGGTCGGCGACTTTGTTCGCCAAGTCGATCGGCTTATCGTTCAGATCCCAAACGGCCAAGTA
>JAFLCA010000243.1 GCA_017302875.1 Deltaproteobacteria bacterium | reverse complement strand
AGCCTGCCTACGCAGTTAATCTTTCGGCCCAAGATCGCCATCTACTCAAGAAGCGAAATTGATTAGCGCACGCCTTTACAGTAACTTTTACTAAGAAGATAGCGCTGACGTTGATAGTACATATTGGTGCAATATGACAAAGCCTAAGATTCGATATCTAATTCTAATCGGGACTGTTTTGCTGCTAGCGACCACTGCTGTTTTCAGTTTTTCTGGCGTGGCGAGCGGAGACAGCTGTTGCGTGCATTGCAAAAAGGGTAAGCCCTGCGGAAATTCCTGTATTTCTGTGAGTAAGATTTGTCACAAGCCAATTGGATGCGCCTGCTGAGATTTCTTTGAAGAACTTGCCTCAGATTTGGTGGGATCGATATGCGATTCGGCGCAGAGAAAGTCTTGGTCCTTGCCGCACTTCTTTTCTCGATAGTTGTAGGTACTGGTTGTGCACCACGGTACATTCCACCTGCCGATCCCTTCGAAGTTTCCGACGAGTCTTACCGAGTTGACCAGGAGCTTTTGCGGAAGGCTGTGGCGGAGGCCGCCGACACAGATCATGTTTATGAGCGTAAGTCGGATCCTCAGTTTAAGCGGGCAATAGAGCATCTATTGATTAGGGCGAAAGAGGGGCACGTCCCATCGCAGAGTCTCGGCGGACTCCTGTTAGTGAGCAGCTACGAGGGAACCTTGGGTTGCTTAAAGAATATGAAAACTCGAAAGAAGATGCTCGCTTTACTTGCAGAAGCGGGCAAATCTGAAGCCCGCGCGATTAAGGACGCGAAAGTAAGTTATCGTAAAGGTGTAGAGCTACTGACCGCAGCGGCCCATACTGGCTACCCCGAAGCCATTTTTAGTTTGGAAAAGCGGAAACTGCCGGTTCCCCCGGTTGACACGAAAACAAGGTCACAAATACAGGCAGAGCGGGACTACCAGCTCCGACTTGCTGATCATCAAAAAAGCATGGAAGCGCTGGGAAAGGTACTAGCGCTCACCGCGGTCGCTGGCCTGGCAATCGTGAATGCGAGTTCTGGCAACTCAGGCACCTATCCTAACAGTTCCTCGTCGTCCGCGCTTTATGATAGTTCGGGGTGCTGTTCGCACCACGGAGGAATAGCGCGGAATCTGTATGGTCAGAAATACTGCCACTGGAGCGGTACGTTGCTCTGCAATGATGGAAGTCCGAGCCGGACTTGTCCTTGTTCTTAGCTTGCAACTGACCTTCGCGCCGCAATGTGCTAGTTTTTTGTCTTTAAGAAGTAGCACCGGTACAGGGTTGAAATGATGCCTAGACGGCAGTAGTGGCGCCAGGAGTCGAGGAATTGCTCAAACGCCTAAGGGTGTATTAACCCCTCGCGCATCGCGAGCAAATACACTACACCATTCGCGCCAGATGCGAGTATCAAAAAGGCGAGTCCCAAAACAACGCCCGGCAAAAAATGTGTTCCCGTTCCAAGGTTGTTTTCAAACATGGCCTCGAGTAAGTGACGGAACAATAGGCGTAAGATGGCTAGAACAAAAGCTAGACTTAAGAGAAAGAAGAAAATTACCGCCACCAGAAGAACCGGAAGGAAGGTAGCTGCCGCCATCACGAGAGTCATCCCCTGAGATCTGAGATATACATAGCCTTCCCCTCTTTCTTCTCGCCCGTTTTCCCGAATGATGATCGTAGCGGGAATGTCGATATCCGGCATGTAACCTGCATTGAGCTGGCTCATCACGTCCGGAACTAAACGAAGAACTTTGACCAAGTTTCGCGTCGGTACGAATTCGATTTCAGCAGCATCCGAGAACCCTTTCTCGGTCAGTTCTTTTGCAAGATTAGACCGAATTAGTTGTCGAAGCGCATTCCCTACCGGGGGTTTATCACCCGGAATTTGTACGTCAATCATGAACGACCCCGCCCAGACGTAGAAGACCATGCAACAAATCATTACTAGATATCCGAGCGCAACCATGAGGCCGAGACCAGCGAGACTTTTTCTCAGGTCCGCAAAGGAAATCCAGTGCAGAACTATCGAGGTGACGCTTAACGTCGCGAGATCGAAGACGAAGTTCACTGCGTAAAAAGTTGGGCCGGGAAGGTCGAAAAACGAACGTACAATAGTGCCATCTAACTTCAGTCCGATAACTGCGCAGAAAGTAGTTATAACCCAGCTAATTGCGAACCACGCGGTTAGCCCTTTCGCGGACCAAATTTTCAATGGGAAAATCCATTGAAAGAATCGACGAATTAGCGACGCGAATTTACCTGGTAAGTCCGGGATGCGCGAGTCATCGAGAGTGATGAAGAGCAGGATCGCCTTCTCCGCTAGCCATCGTCGTTGGCGGGCAACTAGAAGTCGGTCAAACACTGGAAATAGTATCGAAAGGGCGGTAGTTATCGCTGCAATCGCCTTCCAGCTAATCATTCGTACCCCTTATGAGGCTGTAGCCAGGCTACTCGGCTGAACAACTATATTCCTATCAGAACGAAACTTCATAGGGGTATATCGATTAGTCGGACCGTTCACTTCGACCTGTTTTTGCGAGAATCGGAGTAGCCCGGCTACCGAGTTTTGAAATTTGGGTAGCCCGGCTCCAGAATTTTAAAAGAAAAGGGGCAGACGCCTTCTCGCAAAATGACGGCTCAGTAAAAGGGTGACCCCTCCCTTTTAATTTTTTCTTCAATACTTAAGCCACGTAAGCTTTGGTATAGATCTTATTCTCCAGTAAGTTTCGAAAGGCTTCCATCAGGGCGAGAAGGCTTCCGATATACTCGTCGATCTCGTTTGCCTCAATATACACTTGCTGACCATGTGCGATTTCATTGCGACGTTTCAGCACCATTACGTCAAGAAAAGTTCTTTGGGACTCGAAATGTCCCCAGTCGACACCACACACAATGCAAATGTCCTTGATGACATCCGTGCTCAGATTAGAGCGGGTATCTACTAATTCGGGTTTCACAAATGAGAATCTTCCGCTCTGCCCGTCCAGAATGTCGTTCACAAGTTTGCAACGCTCGCTCAGCGGCGAACGGGTTTGGCGTAAGCTGTCGAGCCGGGTCAGAATACTGTTTACATAAATCTGCCGTTCAAATGATGCAAACGGAAGCTTTCGTAATGTTAAGTGCTCGAAGTATCTGGCAGCGCAGGTTCTAACAAAACCTTCCCAGTGCGCATACCCCATTGTAATTATTGCCCGAAGTAGAGCGGCCCTCGCGGTTGTATCGGCTGTCCTTAACGCTGCTTTCATATCGGAGAGTTCTCGCCGGCGCCAGATCAAGTCGCTGTCCAGAATATCCGAAAAATCATTTTCTGTGTAAGGCCGGGTCATGCCGCAAACCAACTCTTCCCAAAAGGAACCGTGCGCTGAATTCGAATGGTACCTCTCAGTCCCGCAGTGTAAAAGTTTTGGATCTCAGGCGCAGCCCAATACTCTTTTATGCGCTGACGCACGAAATCAACTGGACTGGGCTTGCCGGAAACGTTTCGTATGTTCCTGGCTATTCCCACTGCAATTCCCTCGAACGCTGCGAGGCTAACGCGACCGCTAGGGGAACCATTTTGAAAGCGTCGTAGGGCGTCATTGCCATAAGCCTGATTTAGCAAGTCGAACGTCGAGGTGAACGTCGAGCTCGCTTGTGTAGTTTCGTTGCGTTCAGCCAGAGTGACGATTCCCTGATCAATAAACTCCTCAACATCTAACTTTCCGTCATAGTCCAAATAAGTATGAACCAAAAATCTTGAAACATGCTCCATATGCTTTTGCTTCTCGATCTGCTCGTCCGTTGCTCCCAATACAGTTAGAAATGATTGCGATTTCGCTAAACTTTGCATGAAGGTAGAGTAGGTGCTATTGACCATAATGATAATGCAATTTCTAAGTTCTTGAGCATTAGCCGCGACCCCGCCTGCATTTAATCGCTGAAACAAGTCATACTTAGTATTGTTGTCACTAGGTCTCTTTAATATTTGAACGCTCAAACGGCTTCGCTTGATAGCTAGTTGTTGGGGGCCCAATAATGGGGCCTGATCCCGGACGTCGACGTCCGGAATCTCGGCGGACTGCTCCCAAACTGCCTTGTCTAAAGATGATAAATATTTCGTGGCAACTAATGCAGTGGGCGGTCTAAGTTGGCCGGATTGAGGGTCCTTCAATTCACCCATAAATTCGAGGAGTGTGGAGACACGTTGCAATCCATCTATTAGCTCCCATTTGGAGTCCTCGCGTTCAAAAACAAATATCGAAGGCAACGGTATCCCCAAGAGGAGGGACTCGATCCACTTCGATTTCTGGCCAATCTCCCATCTGAACAGTCTTTGAAAATCTGGATTTATTATTAGCTCTCCGTCCCTATACATGTTGACAATTTCGCCCACCGACAACTGGTAGGCGTCGGTCTTGACGAGACGCTGCCCATTTTCA
>JAFLCA010000242.1 GCA_017302875.1 Deltaproteobacteria bacterium | reverse complement strand
AGTCAGCAACAAAAAGACATTACTATTGTCGAGATCAATGGAAATACCGCTATGGTAAAACTCCAAATGCGGCGCTGGTATGACTATCTCCAACTTTTGCGGGTAAATGACGAATGGAAAATTCTTACCTGTATGGGTCTTAAGCGACTTTGAACTGTGGTCTGATCGAAGATAGCGGCAAAAGGGTGTGGCGTACGGCGCCATGATTTCTGGGTTATTGGAAGGCAGATTGGATGTCAGATGCGCCCGCATACAGACTTGCGATTGAAGGTGAAACCTCGCGCTTTGACGAAGTCTTGCGTCAAGCTCTTTCGGTCGCATTCGAACCATTTGGATTGAAGCTTGGTGACGAAGTTGCTGTGGATATTGCGCTCGGTTCAACTGCATCAGCCCCGGGCGAGGCACGAGTCGTGCTTTTTTTCGGCAGTCCCGCAGCGCGGACCAGAAGAGCGTCCGGGTTTTCTCCTACTGACCTCCTGATACCAGTTGTGTCTGAACTGTCGGCCTGCAGTTCCGAGCTACCAGTAGAGGTGTCGGCCTTCAATGCGCTTCCTTTTGCTGGCGAGTCGGCGAAGCAGGCAGAAGCCATTGCTTCCGCCGTACTCGAGACCTTGGGTTTGATGCCAACTAAGCGGCGCATCTTCCTGAGCTATCGCCGAGTAGAAGCGCGCGAAGCGGCGTTGCAACTTCACGATGCGCTGCGGGCGCGCCAGTTCAACGTGTTCCTTGATACGCACGAGATTCGCTATGGAGCGCGTTTTCAGGACGCCCTCTGGCATCAGTTGAGCGACTGCGATGTCTTGTTGATGCTCGACACCAAGGGCTACTTTGCAAGCACTTGGACCGAAGAAGAATTCGGGCGGGCTGGTAATATGCGCCTGGGTATTCTTCGTGTCGGGTTCCCTGGGGTAGTGCCCGCACCAGTGACGACGCTTACAACAACGGTCGGACTCGCAGATGCTGACGTCTGTGCGGACGGTCGCCTTTCCGTTGATGCGGTCGACAGGATCGGCGACGAACTAGAGCGGTTCCGGGCCCGTTGTGTTGCTGCTCGGCTCGACAACATGCTCGGCACGCTTCGACTCGCGGTCGAAAAACGCGGCGGAACGATAGGTAATCCCGGGCCTCTCAAGCGTGTCGCGATCAGTTTCCCTATTGCTGAGGGCGGGGGGATGGCCGAGCTAGTCGTGTATCCCGCAGTTGGCGTTCCGACCTCTGATGCCGTAGAGCGCATTGCAAAGCACGCGAATGCTGACTGCGCGCTTCTCTTTGATGGACAGAGTCTGCTACAAAGCTGGATCGATCATCTCGATTGGTTTGGGGCAGGAATCGAACGCTTTCGCTGGATACGCTCCGACAATCCTGGCCCTATGCTCGAGGATTTCAAAGGATGATCAGGCGCGGTGCGGTGTTTCTTTCTGCAAGTGTTCCGCAGCCTGGCCGACGTGGCTTCGAGAGCTTCGATCCTGTGCTAGTGGCCTCGGCCGTACACGCTTTTGTCGAAGTAGTCCTTGGGCGGAGGCTTCTGGTCTGGGGAGGACAACCGGCAATCACTCCGATCATTTGGGAGGCAGCGCGGAGGCTCGACGTTCGTTACGAGCGCAGTGTCTTGTTGTATCAAAGTGCCCTCTTCAAAGACCGGTATCCGCAGGCCAATATTCGATTTGACAACTGGGTTGAAGTCCCTGCCGTCGAAGGTGACCAGCGCGCGAGCCTTAAATTGATGAGAGAAAGAATGTTCAGCGACCACTCTTATGAAGCGGCCGTGTTCATCGGCGGTATGGAGGGCGTGATCGACGAGTTCGAGCTCCTTCAAGACTTGGCACCAGAAGCAACGCTAGTTCCGCTCGCTGCCCCAGGAGGGGTATCTCGCGACCTCTTCGATCGTGTGGAGGGTTTGCCTCAAGAGATGCGCAATCGGACTGACTTCACTTACTGGCGCTATCGAATCCTTCAAATCGATCCGTCCGAGCCGCGTGTGCTGGTGGGCTAAGCAGTCAAATGACCGACCTTCACCTATCCTGCGCTTGGGAACTCATGATGGCCGGAGTCAGTGAGGATTTGCAGTGTACCAATTACGCAATGATCGCTGCCGCTACTTAGGCTGAAGTGGTTCAACGACTTCATCAGTAATCTTGTTCGTCCCACTCGAAAATCTCGCGGCACTCCGGCGAAACTGGAACGGATCGTCTACAACAGGGCTGGGCGCCGAAGCAGAAAAATTCTGAAACCATGACAGTAAAGGTTGTGCTTGCTGTGCGGTAAATCTCCTATGATTTCTTCCGTTAGTGTAGCCGACAGCTTCCAAAATCCTACTGGGCACCGAAGGTGCGGCGGCGCCGAAGTACGTGAATTGCTCGGAAACCAGCACGCGATTCGACTGAGTGTCGGTCTTGATGTTAGAGGCATCTGGCGACCCATCTGGGCGGCTATGGTGAGAGTCCTCTTGCAACCATTCCGTGCCAACTTCCCTTCGATGATAGATGTTGTCACCTAGCATCATTACCCGACTGCCGTTTCGAAGTGGCTTCTTCACCTCAAATCTTGGGTCTAGCCAATATTGATCAAATGTAAGGGTCTCGGTAACTCTCATGCCGAAAATACAGTTTCCAGGCTCAGACAGATCTCGACCAGCCATGCCAAAAACCCAATCGTCGACTTCCGCGGTCGATCTAATCTTGGGTTTGCAACATGCAAGCGTGCAAAATCCATGAAACGGATTCGGGGCGAATCCGAAGTCGCGGGCAACGACATAGACAAAGACACTCTGACCGCGATGCCTTGCCATCAGCAGCGAGAGGTCGACATTGCGTGGACTGATGATCGAAGTTCCCCGTTTGGGGTTTCAAAGCGATTGTTCTTCCCTTCGATTGCATCGACAATACTCTTGGTGTTCCACGCGACAATGGCTTGGCCATAGTCATCAAGCGCACTAGGAACATTGGCCTCGGTTCCACCGTGTAGATAGACCCCGACAATTCGTTTGCCGAGCTTGTGTGCTTGCTCGATCTCCCAGTTAACCCAAGGGCGCGTGTGCGTCTTCGGGCCAATCAGGACAACCACCGTAGAGGCCCAACGCATCTTCATGCGGAGGAGGCGCTTGATAGTATTGTCGCTGACGCGACCTTCTTTCACACGTCTTTCGTTTGCCGGCTTCATGCGGACTGAAGAGTTGCGCACATGATAGTCACCACGCCCGAGCATCCCTTGGAAGCTATCGACATGACGATCATCGCCGTGGTGGTGGCTTATAAACACGTTTTTTTGCTTCGACATCGGAACCTCCGACTAGCGACCTACAACCAGAGAATGGGGACTTATCTCATGCAGTTCAAGACAAGGTGTTCTGTGTTTGTTTGCCACGAAGAGCGCCACACTATCTTGTTGCAACCATACCATGCAGAAGCGCCGATTTCCACCTGATACGGTGGAGGAAACTTCACCGGAGCACCACATGTACCCCTGTCAAGGCAAGTGGAAGACCTCTGTAGCAGTGCTACGATGCATTGCGGCATCACCAAATATGCGAGATGCTAACCACTTTCACTGGGTTTGGAGGGCCTGACTTGACGGAGCAGAGCGGGGTGTCAGAAAGTATCCGCATAGCGCATCTCACAATGCTGCAGGGTGTTATGGCTCGGATGGGTTCGAACTCTTTCGCGCTAAAAGCGCTGTCGGCAACGTTTGGAAGTGCAGCGATTGCCATAATGGCAACTGCGCAGAAGCCATCGCCTTATTATGCCGTTGCGGCAATAGTTCCCATCCTAATTTTTTGGCTGATGGACGCACAATATCTGCGATATGAGCGCAGCTACAGAAAACTTTACGAACGTGTACGAAGGGGTGAGGAAGTAGAGGCGTACGACCTCAATGCAGAGCCGTTCATGAGCGAAACTGGTCACGTGTTCAGGCTGGCTATAACGTGGTCAGTTGCTTGGTTCTATGCTGCGATTTTGATCTCGTTTGGAGTGGTTGGACTGCTTATCCATCTGGAAAGTGCGTCCGTGCCCGACCCTGCGAGACAGCCCTTAGTCGAGGAAAATAAGTGACTGGTATTTTGTCGCGCGCGCTGCCAAATGCACCTGCCAAGAGGCGCGTTTTCTTTTCATTTCACTACCAGAATGATATCTGGAGGGTGAACCAGGTCAGAAACTCTTGGCGGTTTCAACACGAGGCAACGAGGGAAGCTGAAGGTTTCTTTGACGCAAGCCTTTGGGAAAGTTCGCAGCGGCGCAATCCCGACAGCCTCAAGGACCTCATCCGAATCGGGATGGAGTACACTTCTGTCACCGCAGTACTGGTCGGCTCCAACACATTTGAACGCAGATGGGTTCGCTACGAGATTGCACAGTCTATTGTCAAAGGGAATGGGCTGGTCGGAATTCAAGTTCATCTTCTTCGGGACCAATTTTCAAATGCATCTGCTCTAGGGC
>JAFLCA010000241.1 GCA_017302875.1 Deltaproteobacteria bacterium | reverse complement strand
CGAAGATCTCGAGGGATTCCGTTCTCTATTCTTGCGGGTGTATCTGGGAGTACCGCTCGCCGTATTCGCGATTTTTAGCATTAACCATGAGCCTAAGCTGAACTGGGCAGGCCCGGCATTTTTGATTGCGCTGCCGTTTTTCGCAGATCTGCTCAGGCAGGGTCGCAGCGCTACACCAGCGCAAAGTTTCGTTTATAAGACCTGGTTTCCGACACTCACCTTTTTGCTTGTCGCATACGCGGGGTTATTTCTTTATATCCGCTATGGCGTGCCCTTCGGCGGGTACTTTAAGGGGTCGCAACGTTTTGTCGGCTGGCACGACCTGGGACGGCAACTCGGAGAACTCGCTTCGGCAAAGCAAGGAAGCGAGACGACACGAACGGTGCTGGTGGGAATGGACAAGCATTTCATCGCTAGCGAAATCGGATACTACACTCCCTATTGGAAGAGTGGCGCTGCACCTTTGCCCGTCGACGCCCTAGCGGGACGCAATATTTTCGAAATGAATGCCCTAATGTGGGAACAATGGACGCCTGCCAATTTGAGCGGAGCCACCCTGCTGCTCGTCGCGCGCTCTAAGTCGGATTTAGAAAAAGATATCGTCGGCACGTTTGTCAGCTCGCAGGATCCCATTCAGGAAATCTCGGTCAGTTCGCGCTCCAAGAAAGTCGGCACGTACTACTACCGCTGGGCCTATAACTATAAGCCGAGGCCGCAATGATACCCCGTCGTCGTAGCGCTCCTGAAACAGGGATTCCTTCTCCTCGATGTGAGGACGCTCAGTCTGAACACTGCTCTAATTCGATAAAACCGTTCGCTGAGCTGAATTTCGTCACTACGCGCGCTAGGCATCGAGAAGATCCTGGATTTTGTCAAAGGCTTGGATAGACTGGTCGGCTATGGAGGAAAAGCTCATGAAGGAAGCCGCCGGCTACGTTAGCCGACAGCACCGATTTAGAATCGGCCCCGGAGCCGCGCAGGGATCCTTGCGCCGATCTGCCCGCGAGACTCTAGAGGACTTACTTCACCTCCAGCTAGACGAAGTTCTGTTGCGCAATTTTCAGGAAACCTTCGGCTCGGAAGAGCTGCCGCTGGAGACTCTGCTGACCTTGATCGAGGCGAGCATCCTTCCTCCAGATCTGCTAAAGGCGGCCCAGCGCTTAGCCACCTCTCGACCGCATGATCCCGACTCTTTGCGAGTACTCGCGCTGGGGTTTGGCTCTATGGGCCAAACTGCTTTTGCCGTCGCCAGTGCACAGCGCGCGGTACGCCTCGCTCCACATGACGCTCAAATTGCCGAGGAGTTTGCGCACTGGCAACGCCTCGCAGGTTGCCTACTCGCAAATACGGCGTGGCTTTCCAAAGCAGCACTCATTTTCGATGAGCTCGCTGAACGTGAACCGCTGCATTGCGACTTCCCCTTCCAAGCCGGGCTGCTTAAAAGCGATCTTAAACTGTTCCGCCAAGCGGAATCGTCCTTTCGAGAAGCGATCGCACGTCATCCTAGACATGCGCGAGCGCACAAATTCTTGGGAGACACACTTAAAGAACTCGGGCGCGGTTCGGACGCCCAACAGGCCTACCTACGCGCCGCAGAGCTCTTTACCCTGAACGCTCGCAATGCGACTGCGCGGCGCTCTGCGTTTCTCTTCGACGAAGCCCGCGATGCCTATAAACAGGCAGTCATGGTCGGCTACAGTCGAGCCGCTTTTGCGACACAGATTGCCCGACTCGAGAGCTTGGAGCTGGAAACAATAGAATTGCTCGAAACCTGATCCTGTCGTTTGAAATAAACTTCGCTATCAGTTACGGTATAAAAAACTTTCAAGGAGTCATGCATGCGACACCTCGTACTATCGCTCGCCTCATTCGTTCTCGTAGCGCTCCTTAGCAGCACCTGCTTTGCAGCCTCGTCTGCTGAAATTCGCAATCAAATCTCCCAAAAAATCGACGAAGTTTCGCTCGGCGGTCACGAAATCGATATTGAGGTGCGGCGCGGTGTGGTTACCTTGAACGGCTTTGTCGGCTCCGATGCCGCCCGGCGACAGGTTGAGGAAATCGCTACCAACACTGAAGGCGTTGAAAGTGTCGAGAGCCGATTAACCGTGCGACCGTCCGGCAATGCTGCCCAGCAACAGCTCGCCAAAAGTGTCTGGAACAACATTCAAAGTCATAAGGATCTGGGAACCTACAAGATTCAGATTCTCGGCAAGGGCGACAAAGTCGTGTTGAGCGGAACGGCTGCCTCGGAGCGCGTTAAGACGGCTCTGGAAGAAATTGCCCGCTCCACTGCCGGCGTGACAGCGGTTGAAAATACAATAGTTGTGGGTAGCTAGGCCCCTGTATTTTCGAATACTGAAAGCAGATCGAACGTAGCTGTATTCAATTCAAAAAGCGCTTAGTCGGCGGCCATTTGCGAGATCGAGTTTCAGCATTCCAATTGCGCGACTCTTCATACCTAAGAACCGGCTTTTGCAGCTGGCCCGAACCTGGCGCCCTCCTCGCAACCGCTCGTCGAGATTAGCAATTAAGGGGGGCGATCCACTTTTCACGGGGCGCGACCTATGCCATGCTGCGGGGCAAATCTGGCCCTCATGATTTCCTAACTTAATTCTTACGAAGAGCTCACGATGTTTTCGCTTCAGGAATTTCTCGGCAAGGATCCGCGCTTCTACGATTTGCTCGAAGGCACCGCACGTGAAGCATACAATTGTGCTGAGGCTCTAAAAAAGATTGTCGCCACCTCCGCTGAAAGCGCTGACTTGCATTTGGTTCGCCAGGCCCGCGCCAACTCCAAGCGCATGACCGAAGAACTATCCGAACTTGCGGTGAAGACCTTCGTTACCGTTTTAGATCGCGAGGATATCGAGACACTCGCATCCGCGATTTATCGCATTCCGAAGCCACTCGAGAAATTCGCTGAGCGTTATGTGCTCCTGCGCGAAATTTTTCAAAGCACGAATACCTTCCACCAACTTGATTTGATTGAAGACGGAACACAGACCGTGCTGCTCATGGTTAAAAGCCTGCGCCGCGGCATCAACTCCGAACTTGTTGCGCGACTGAACGCCAAGCTGCAAAACATCGAGGCTCGCGCCGACAATTTAGAAATGGACCTGCTGCGGGATCTCTATCGCAAAGTCAGCAATCCAGCCGAAATCGTTGCGACAAGAGATTTGTTCGACCTGCTCGAGAAAGCTATCGACCGTTGTCGTGATGCCGGTAACCACGTCCTGCACATCTGCCATAAGAACTCATAGCGCGCGAACTATATGACACTCCTGCTGCTGGTACTTGTTACTGCACTCGTGTTTGAGTTCATCAACGGGTTTCACGACACGGCTAACGCAATCGCAACCTCGGTTGCCACCAAAGTGCTCACCCCGCGTCAAGCAATCGTGCTGGCCTCAATGACGAATTTGCTCGGCGCTTTGTGGGGCACAGCCGTAGCGAAGACAATCGCCTCGGGCCTCGTCGATCCGACCATCGTCGATTCAGAAGTTATCTTTTGTGCACTGATCGGCGGCATCGTTTGGAATCTCATCACCTGGTGGTTCGGAATCCCTTCCAGCTCCAGTCATGCACTTATCGGCGGCCTGTGCGGAGCCGCACTAGCAGCTGCCGACAATCGCATCTCCGTCATAATTTGGTCGCAACCTTCTGCGACGCACTGGTTCGAGGGCAAAGGCTTGCTGTGGAAGGTCATCGTGCCCATGGTAGGCTCCCCGCTGATCGGATTTATGATCGGCTTTTTCTTCATGGGATGCCTGTACGCACTCTTACGAAATTCATCTCCACGCGGCGTAAATTCCGTATTCGGCAAGCTTCAAATCTTCAGCGCTGCCGGCATGGGATTCATGCATGGCACCAACGATGCGCAAAAGACGATGGGCATCATGGCTCTGGCACTCTTTGCAGCCACCAAGGCCGGCACCCTGAATGACCTGCCGAGCTGGCTTAGCTTTCTCACGGTAGCTGAGCCTGCGCCCGGACAGCCCATTGAAATCGCCACCTGGATTAAGATTGTCTGCGCGCTGACCATGGCTGCCGGAACCGCCTCCGGCGGTTGGAAGATTATCAAGACGCTCGGCCATCGCATGGCTAAGTTGCAACCAATTCATGGCTTCGCAGCGGAAACCTCGTCATCGGTCGTGCTCTTTATGGCGTCGCACTTCGGAATACCGGTTTCGACAACGCACAATATCTCAGCAACCATTATGGGCGTCGGTGCTGCGCGTCGATTTTCGGCAGTGCGCTGGACGGTCGTGGAACGAATGCTTTGGGCCTGGCTCTTCACCCTGCCTTGTTCAGCTCTTGTGGCCTATGCCCTCTTAGCTTTGATCGAGTTCTAGAGACTAATCCGCTCTAGTCGACTTGCATGTTGTGATACACATGCTGAACGTCATCGTCTTCTTCCAACTCGGCAACTAGGTTCTCTATCTCC
>JAFLCA010000240.1 GCA_017302875.1 Deltaproteobacteria bacterium | reverse complement strand
ACAGGATTAGCAAGAACGGTCGATTTCTATCGAAAGCATATTTCCCATTACGTCGACGCTTCGGTTGATTTGAAGCCCCCGTCTAGCTAGAAGCATTCGAAGGTTCTAAATTTATGATTCCCACTGTCGATCCGCGCGCACAATACATGCGGCATAAAGCTGCCTTAGATGCCGCACTGCAGCGTGTTCTCACGGGCGGAGTGTATGTCCTGGGAGATTGCGTCAAAGAGTTTGAAAGTCAATTTGCGACATTTATTGGTGTAGAATTTTGTGTCGGCGTTGCTAATGGGACAGATGCTATATCGATCGCCTTGCTATCGGTTGGGGTTCGCCCGGGAGACGAAGTAATAACGGTTTCCCACACTGCTGTTGCCACGGTCGCAGCAATTTCAAGTATCGGAGCTATCCCAGTACTTGTCGACATTGAGCCGGAATCCGGATGTATTTCGCCTTCAGCTATCGCTGCAGCCATCACTGAGAAGACGCGCGCAGTTGTTCCGGTTCACATGTACGGTCAGCCTGCCGACATGGTCAAGATCGTGGAGATTTGCCTCCAGCACAATCTGTTGATTGTGGAAGATTGTGCTCAGGCTCACGGAGCCCGAATTGGCACTAAGGTGGTCGGCTCCTTTGGGCACGCCGCCAGTTTTAGCTTCTATCCAACCAAGAATCTAGGCGCGTTAGGGGACGGCGGTGCTATCGTGACGAATAGTCCCGAAGTTGCCGAGCAGTTACGTCTGCGCCGCCAATACGGATGGCGCACGCGATATATTAGCTCCATTGAGGGCAGCAATTCTCGCCTCGACGAAATTCAGGCCGCGGTCTTATTAGAAAAACTTCCGTATGTCGAGGGGGACAATCGGCGTCGGCGCGAGATAGCAAGTTTATATAACGAGGCACTTAAAGAATCGGGCATCGAGCCGCCACGTCTGATTCCGGGCCGGGATCACGCGATGCACTTGTATGTTGTGCAATGTGATCGGCGTGAGGAGTTTCGAAAGTATTTGGGCGACCGAGGAATATCAACTGCACTCCATTACCCCGCGCCCGTTCATCTTCAACCTGCCTATGCGCGTCTTTCTGCCCGTGCGAAGTTACGGGTAACTGAAGCGTTATACGAGAAGATTGTGACCTTGCCTATGTTCCCCGAGCTGGATAACCAGCAAATCTCGATTGTCTCGGACGCACTGGCGGAATGGCAGAGTGCCTCTTAACTACGCAGATTCCGCTATGCTCCGCTTACGTGCGACGACAAACATCGAACTGCCAAACGGTGCATTTCGAATTAGAGCAGTTTCAATGCGGCAAAGTGTTCCAAAAGCGAAGTTAATGGGGGCTGCCGGAACTTCTACGTCAGATCTCTGCGCTGGATGCCCGCACCAGCGCCGTAATCGTTGGATGGCCCGCGCCAGCAGGATGAGCGGCGATAGCAAGAACGGCCATGACGTTAAACGCAAAACTTGGAACTGCTCGGACGGAAAGAGCTCGACGAGGTCTTGACTCTCGGTGCGGCGCAGAATGCCAACCTGAGTGTCATGCGATCCTCGAAAGATACGTCGCGCGGGGAAGTTTGCGCACACGATTCCATTAGGTTTTAATAATTTAAAAAATTGATTTACGATTAAGACCTGATCTTTGAGCGGAAAAAAGTAGAGTCCATCATTGCAAATTACCACATCAAAGCAATCCTCGGCAAAGCGGGATCCTACTGTTCTCAGATCGCCCTCGCTTGCGTCGAGGTTGCGCTGTTTGCAGAACTTGAGCGCAGTCGGGGACACGTCAATCCCCTCAGTTTTGGAAAACCCTCTATTTTTCAGGTACTGCAGTAATCCTCCACTGCCGCAGGGGATATCGAGTATTCGCGGATGTGGAGGTGCATAAGTGCGGATGGAAGCTTCGACCAGACGGTGCAGAGTTCGATACCACCACAGAGTTGGCTCGGCCTCAGCCATCAGTCGATATTCTTCCTCATTGTTTAACATTGGTGATGTGTCGATGATTCATTCAGGCTGAGATTCGACGGTCATTTTCCTCACAATCGCGCCCTTTCTAATGACACTCTTTACTACCCACTGCGGAGTGCCGTTGACACTAAAAAAGAGCCGACCAAGATATTCACCAATCAGTCCAATAAACATGATTTGTACGCCAGAAAAGAATAGTAGGGCTGTGAATAGGGAGGTGTATCCCTGTGGCATGGTTGAGGTGAGAACCCATTCGACTAAAGTCGCCAGCACCAGGAGAAGCGCGACGCCAGATAAGAGAAAGCCAAAGATGGTGAAAGCTCGAAGTGGTAGGATCGAGAAGTTCAGTAACATCGCGAGATAAAGCCTTACAAGCCGACGCAAATTGTAATTGGAACTGCCGGCCTCGCGATCCCTATGCTCAACAACGCATGTCGAAAGATTCTGTGTCACGCGCAGCGCCAACCCGTCTATGTATGGAAAGGGTCCTTTGTAGAGAATGATTTGTTCGGCAACTTCACGTCGCATTACCTTAAAGCTTGCTAAATAGAGGTCACGGGGTTTCTCCAGCAAATATGAGGCAACTCGGTTATGAAAGGCGCTGCCAAGATTTCTGAGCGGATGGTGCCGTTTCTGGGTGTACTGAGCAAATACGACGTCAAATCCCTTCTCCAGTTCGGCCACGAGCTTTATAATTTCTGTGGGGGGGTTCTGCAAATCATCGTCAATAATGGCAACAACGTCTCCGGTGACAAAGTGAAGCCCGCACATGACGGCATTATGTTCGCCGAAATTTTTGCGAAGCGTAGCAGCTACAATTCGCTGATCCTGTCGAGCGAGTTCTTGCGCAATTTGCGGGCTTGAATCCTTACTACCGTCATTTACCAAAATCAGCTCAACGTCGAATGCTGCAAGTGCTCTGAAGACTTCTTTTGTCAGCGCAGCAATGGTTGCTTCTGCGTTGTATACGGGCACAACAACTGAGAGTTTCATTTTTTTCTTTGCTGAAAAATTACCAAAAGACCGATAGTTCCTACGATAAGATCTGCGCACACCAAAAGCATACGACTACTGAGCGCTACAGTGGTAGCTTGCGCCAGTTCCATCCGGTAGAATGTATGTAGTATTACAATAAGAAACGATTCCCGAACTGCCAGACCCGCAGGAAGCCAAAACGCAAAGACACCGATAGCGGCTGCGGAGCCAGGAAGAAAGAGTATAGAAGGGCTTAGTCGTATTGAGGCGCCGGATGCTGCAATAACGCATCCAAAGGCGACCCCAAGAGTCAGCTGTGCGAAAATCCATAGGGAGGCAATCTTGATGAGGAGAATAGAATACGTTGAAAGATAAGTCGCATACGGTCGCAATATGTTTTGCAGCAGAGACAGCATCGCCCCCCTAAGTAGATAAGAAATTACGAGCAGCGCGGGAATCAGAACGATCAGCGGCGAGAACGCGGGCACGAATTCAAGGCCAGAGAGAATCATAAAGGGGGCGAAGGCTGCTGCCGTTAGCCCCAATGCTTCGAAGACAGTGAGAACAAAAATAGTCCGAAGGCTGCTATGGGGAGATGTTAGGAAAAAGTGACGGGCGGTAGGAACTCCTATTTTGCCGGGAATATATTTGGCGAGCGTTGAGACGAGATACGAGAATTGGGGCCTTATGCCGAGTGCTGTTGGTGTCCGTGGTTGACCTGTAGCGCTACGCACTTGTGCTTCAATAAGTAGCTTCCATGCTACAATCAATGGAAGATAAGCTGCACCTGCAACTATGGTGCCTACGATCAGCCAATCGAATTGATAGTTCAGAAGACTTTCCTTAACCGCGTAAGCCTGCTCAGACACGATTTGAAAAATATACCAAAATGAAAGTGCTAACATGCCCGCGCCGAAAATTGCGCGGAGGGTTCGTAGCCGGCCATGCTGATTGAGGCTAGGTTGATTCACGCTTCCTCTAATGAACCCGGTTGTAAATTCGAACGTTCTGACCCGCAACAGTGCCTACATACGAGGGACGGAAATCGGGTAGCTGATTAAGTGGTTCGAAGGTTGGACCCATCCATATAATTTGTTCGATGCCCCATTGATCGAGCTTTCTGCTCAGAGTCGTCGAGTCTTCTCCTCGCATAGGATCGATTGAATTCCAATACTCGCGTTTTTGAAGAGCGGCCACCTGGCCCGAAAATGGATCAAACAGGCGTCCTGTCATCGCACCTTTTGTGTTTCGGACAGAATCCAGATTAAGGATTGCAGCTACAATTTGAGGGGGCACTGACTGCTCAGCGAGCTGATAGCGGATTGCTGAATGATAGCCGGTAGCGATAATGATCGCCCAGGCGAAGGAAGAAATTAATGCCCTGAGTCGACGTGATGGCTGCTCGTCTACATCCTTGCTTTCATTCGGATCGGGGATGTTAGGCGGGCCGGCACAAAGGATCAATATCAGCGGTAGAACCGGTAGGTAGTAGCGGAACCGCCCCCCCCATGTTGGAAA
>JAFLCA010000024.1 GCA_017302875.1 Deltaproteobacteria bacterium | reverse complement strand
CATCTCGTGCGTGAACTGTAGTTAGGAGCAAATGTCCGGTCAGGGCAGCCTGCAAGGCGATTTTTGCGCTCTCCTCATCGCGCATCTCGCCGAGCAGTATGACATCGGGGTCTTGGCGCAGTATGGAGCGTAGGCAGGACGAGAACCCCAGTTCACGCTTCTCATCTACGGAGGTTTGCGCCACTCCTGGAATTTGAATTTCTACCGGGTCTTCGATGCTGACGACGCTGAGATTTTGAGCGACCAGATTCTGTAGCAGCGCGTACATGCTCGTAGTTTTTCCGCTCCCCGTGGGGCCGGCGAAAATAATAGACCCTTCACTGCGCTGAGCGTGACGCTCAAGCATTTCCTTTGAACGCTCGTCGAGTCCAAGCTCATCTAGTTGCAGTGGGCCGTTGGCATTCATCAGGCGAATAACAGCCTTTTCTCCATGCACGGTCGGCATAACGCTTAGGCGAGCGAACACCTGTGCATCTTGAATGGGAATGCTGAAGCTGCCGTCTTGCGGCGCCGATCGCAGCGTTACGTCGAGAGCTGCCAGCACTTTAAGGCGCGAAATTATCTTGGCGTGGTTCTCTAAGGAACAAAAAGCCGCTTCGTGCCTGAACAGTTCTCCCTGAACTCGCATACGTACGTGACCTCCGTCTCGTAGGGGAACAAGGTGGATATCCGATGCCCCACGCGATAGTGCGTAGTCAACTAGTGAAGCGAGTAGCTGGGCAATGTCCCCTGCTGCTGGTCGAAAGTCCGGAATATGGCTGGCCTGACGCTGACTTGGCGGTTCCGCTTTGGCCACCTTCTGTAGCGAAGCTCCCAGCTCTTTTTCGCTCCCTCGATACGCAAAGTGGATGGCAGTCATGAGGACTTGAAGCTTGGTGGGAACGAGCTTCACTTCGTATCCTGTGGCGAATTTCAAAGCGGAAACGAGCTCGGCATCGCGCAGAGTAGGCGCAGCCACGCTTAGGACTTTACCTTCGAATAGGGAGATGATACCGAGCGGCAGCACTTTGAGTTTAATTGCCTGTTCGTACGGGAGCAGGTTGCGTGCCTCGTCGCTGGAGCAACGACTCAGGGTATGTGCATTCGTCGCATCGACGCTGCCCTGCTCTTTGCGGGCATTCTCGACGCGCTGCGCTAGATGCTTGAATGCGGATAATGGGGCTTGAGAACCCCGACGCGGGAACGTTTTGTCATTCATAGGCGTATAAACGGTATAGCCTATGTATCGAGTATTTCTGGCTGGAGTTGTGCGAGCGGTCGATCCGAAGATCGACCGCTGCCGAATTAGTGGGCGGTGCTTAGGAGCTGATCAATCGCTTCAATGCGCGAAAGCTTTTCCTTAGCGATCTGGTATTCCGGCTCCATCGTGCTGCCGGTTGAGGTGACCTTCTCGAGAGCAGGCCGTTCAGTAGCGTAGCTGGCCTTATCAACCTTGTCCGCTTGCGCTACAAAGTCAGTAAGTATCGTCAGCGTGTCCCCACTGAAGTTACAAAAGCCCTGCGAGACGACGATGCGACGATTCGTGGTCGAGGCTTCGGGGGTATATGACAACACTCCCGTGCCAAGAAGTCCGCTGTACTTTGCATGTTGAGGTAAGATCCCGATCTCTCCCATGCTGGAAGGAATCGTAACCGAGCTCGCCTTGTCTTCGAAGACGAGCCCGGCTGGGGTCAAAACTCTCAGGTTGATTGTCTCGCCTGCCATTTGTCTCTACCTTATGCTGCCTGAGCGTACTGAGCTGCAAGCTTCTCTGCCTTCGCGATGGCTTCTTCCATGCTTCCCACCATGTAGAAAGCTTGTTCTGGAAGATGATCGAGATTTCCTGCAACGAGTTCACCGAATCCGCGAACGGTATCTTCAAGTTTCACGTACACGCCCGGAGTACCAGTGAAGGTTTCAGCGACGTGGAACGGTTGAGACAAGAAGCGCTCAATCTTACGGGCGCGTGCCACCGTAAGTTTGTCGTCTTCGGAAAGTTCGTCCATACCCAAGATGGCGATGATGTCTTGCAATTCCTTATAACGCTGCAAGGTCTGTTGAACCTGACGCGCTACACGGTAATGCTCTTCACCAAGAACACCTGGCTCGAGGATCGTTGACGTTGAAGCCAGCGGATCCACGGCAGGATAAATACCCTTCTCAGCGATCTGACGCGACAACACGATCGTCGCATCAAGATGCGCGAACGTGGTGGCAGGAGCCGGGTCGGTCAAGTCGTCGGCAGGAACGTACACAGCTTGCACTGAGGTTACGGAACCCTTCGTGGTTGATGTGATTCGCTCTTGCAGCTGACCCATGTCGGTTGCCAAGGTCGGCTGGTATCCTACGGCGCTCGGCAAACGACCGAGCAATGAGGATACTTCCGATCCTGCTTGCAAGAAGCGGAAAATGTTGTCGACGAACAGAAGCACGTCACGGCCTTCTTCATCGCGGAAGTACTCGGCAGCAGTGAGAGCCGAGAGACCAACGCGGAAACGGGCTCCGGGCGGTTCATTCATCTGTCCGTACACGAGACAGGCCTTATCGAGAACGCCTGAATCCTTCATTTCGTGCCAGAGGTCGTTTCCTTCACGAGTACGCTCACCTACACCGCCGAATACTGAGTATCCACCGTGTGCCTTAGCGATATTGTTGATGAGCTCCATGATAACGACGGTCTTTCCTACTCCGGCACCGCCGAACAGACCGATCTTTCCACCTTTTACGAACGGTGCGAGTAGATCGACGACCTTAATGCCAGTCTCAAGGATTTCCTTGGAGGTAGCTTGATCTTCAAAGGAAGGAGCTGGACGGTGAATCGCCCAACGCGTATCCGTCTCAATTGGTCCCATCTCGTCCACCGGACGGCCGATTACGTCAACGATACGGCCAAGTGTCTTTGGTCCGACCGGAATCGAGATTGGCGCGCCTGTGTCGATGACTTCCTGGCCGCGGATTAATCCTTCTGCCGAGTCCATCGCGATGCAGCGCACCAAGTTGTCGCCAAGATGCTGAGCAACTTCGAGCGTCAAATTGTTTGGCTTGTTATCGATGTTCGGGTTTGAAACAAGCAACGCGTCATAAATGGAAGGAATGCCGGCTTCCTGTGGAAACTCCACGTCGATAACGGCTCCTAACACTTGAGCAATCTTGCCCTTTCTTCCCATGCTTTTTTTATCGTCTTTCATCTTCTCACCTACTGTTCAAATCTCTCAAACTTCTTACAAAGCTTCAGCACCGCCGATGATGTCCAACAACTCAGCCGTAATGCGGGACTGACGGAGTTTGTTGTACTTCAAGTCGAGCGTGTAAATAATTTCGGTTGCGTTCTTGGTCGCATTTTCCATGGCGGTCATGCGGCTGCCCTGCTCACTGGCCTTGGCGTCGAGCGCAGCTTGGCGAACTTTCGAGCGCATAATGCGAGGAATTAAAGCCGAAAAGACTTCTCCTGCAGAAGGCTCGAAAATCGTAGTGCCGGATCCTTGAGCGCCCGTGCTGCTAACGGCGGGAAGGCTGGAAGGATCCATAGGGAGCAGTTTGTCAGCAGTCGGAGTCATGGAAAGTGCTGACTTGAACTTGGTGTAAATGACGTACAGCTCGTCAATCTTGCCATCAAGGAACTGCTGCTCAAGCTCTTGGCAGACTTCATCGACTGGCCACGTGTTCGCGTCTTCGCCTAGCTTCTCGTACGACTTTACATACTCGCGCTTCACGCGACGGTAATGTTCCGCCGGTTTCTTGCCCAGGATGTAGCTGATGGAGGCTGTCGCTCCGCTTGCGGTCTTCTCTTTGATGAAGGCATCGACCTTCTTGTTCAAGTTCGTGTTGTAGCCACCGCACAATCCGCGTCCGCCACCTACGACGAGAAACCCGATCGTTTTCACTTCGTTATGCGCTTGCATAAGCGGGTGTGAAAAACCACCATCTCCGGTTTCTTGCAAGATCTGAGCAAGAAGCCCGTTGATGGCATCGGTGTACTGACGCGAGCGTGTTACTGCTTCTTGAGCTTTACGAAGCTTAGCCGCAGATACGAGCTTCATCGCGTACGTAATCTTTTTGGTATTACGTACCGACTTACGTCGTCTGTCGATTTCTTTAAGACCTGCCATACAATTCCAAGGTGCGAATCAAATTAAGCGTGGGCTTGGGTTCCTGACTTCGCGGCGCCTTTCTGTGCGCCATTGCGATTGCCTGCGGCTCCCTTCGCAGCACCAGCTGCGGCAGTCACGCCGGCCAAGAACTCATCAACGAAACTCAAGATAACCTTGGTAAGTTTCGGCTCGGTTTCTTTGTCGATTTCCTTCTTTTGGCGGATGCTGTCTACGATGTCCTTGTGGCTGGCTTGCAAATGAGAATGCAAGGCTGCTTCGAAGGCGCGTACTTGCGACGTTGGGAGCTTATCCACGGCGCCGCAGTTTACTGCGAAGATCGACAGAACCTGCATCTCAACCGGCATCGGCTGATATTGGCCTTGCTTCAAGATTTCGATGAGACGCTCACCGCGTGCAAGCTGTGCACGAGTTGCAGCGTCAAGATCGGAACCGAACTGCGCGAAGGCTTGCTTCTCGCGGTATTGAGCAAGGTCCAAACGCAAGGTACCAGCCACTTTCTTCATGGCCTTCACTTGAGCGGCACCGCCTACGCGGGAAACGGAGAGACCTACGTCAACGGCTGGACGAATACCGGCGTTGAACAAGTCGGCTTGCAAGTAAATTTGACCGTCGGTGATCGAGATCACGTTGGTCGGAATGTACGCCGATACGTCACCTTCGAGCGTCTCGATGATCGGCAAGGCCGTCAAAGATCCTGCGCCGAGAGCGTCGCTGAGCTTGGCTGAACGTTCGAGCAAGCGTGAGTGAATGTAGAATACGTCTCCAGGGTAGGCTTCACGTCCCGGTGGGCGGCGAAGCAGCAAGGATACGGTACGGTATGCGACAGCGTGCTTGGAGAGATCATCATAGATGATCAAGGCATGCTTGCCCTTTTCCATGAAATACTCGCCCATCGTGCAACCGGCGAATGGCGCGAGCACTTGCAACGGCGCAGGCTCTGAGGCCGTGGCGGCAACAACAATGGTGTACTCCATCGCGCCGAACTCACGGAGTTTCTCAACGACTTGCGCAACGGAAGAACGCTTCTGTCCGATAGCAACGTAAATACAAATTACGCCGTTACCCTTCTGATTGATGATGGTGTCGATGGCGACGGCAGTCTTGCCGGTCTTCTTGTCACCGATGATAAGTTCGCGCTGACCGCGGCCTACCGGCGTCATGGAGTCAATCGACTTCAAACCAGTCTGCATCGGCTCGTGAACTGACTTTCTCTTTACGATACCAGGCGCCTTGATTTCCATGCGGCGGCTTTCTTTGGTGGCGATATCACCCAAACCGTCGATTGGTTCACCAAGCGTGTTAACGACGCGTCCGATCAAAGCATCACCTACCGGCACTTCGGCGATACGGCCGGTGCGCTTAACGGTGTCGCCTTCATGAATCATGGATGTGTCACCCATGATAACGATACCGACGTTGTCCTCTTCGAGGTTCCAAGCGATGCCGGCGATGTTGTTCGGGAACTCTACGAGCTCTCCGGAAGCAACGTTGCCAAGGCCATGCACGCGGGCGATACCGTCACCGACTGAGATAACCGAGCCGGTCTCGCTGAGTTCTTGTGAGGCAGTGAAATTGCTGATTCTGTCTTTGAGAATTCTGCTGATTTCTTCTGGTTTGATTGTGTCCATTTTGTTGTTCCCTTTTACGGTGAAATTCTAAGCGCCATCAATTAAGCGTCGAGCAGCGTGCGCACACGCTCGAGCGAGCCTTTGACAGAACCATCAAGGAGCTTATCTCCATTTTTAACGGTGAGGCCGCCAAGCAAAGCGCGATCAACGTGCCAGCTGATGGTTGCCAATGAACCGAAATCTTTTTGTACCTTCGACGCGATCACGGAACGCTCGCTGTCTTCCATCGGGAAGGCTGACGTAATGTCGAGCGCGACGAGTTTTTTAACTTCGTCGACCATGATTGAGAAGGACTTCGCAATCTGAGGCAGTGCGCTGATGCGGGCATTCGTAACTAGCAGCACGAGGAAGTTCGAAAGGTTCTCTTCCATGCGCGCGGCCTTGGCGACTTCTTTGATAACATTCAAGCGCTGATCGTGCGGGACAGCCGGATTAGCCATGGCTTCGCGCAACTGAAGATTATCTGACCAGGTCTTTGCAAAAGAGTGCAACGCTTCACGCGTCGATTCGAGAGCTGCCGGCGCTGTTGCCGTGAAGAGGGCCCGGGCGTACCGCTTACCTACTTTGTCTTGTGATGCTGCCACGATTTTACTCTAAATTTATTGAACCAATTGTTGCACGGACGCCAAAGCGGTCTCGCGCAGAGCTTTGTCGCTTTGAGGAGTAATTTCTTTTTCTAAACGCTCCTCAGCTTTCTTGAGGGCGAGAGAAACCAACTCACTACGAATAGCGGCTTCCGTCGATTTTCTTTCTGCTTCGGCAAGATCCTTGGCCTGCAGAGCCAAGCGCTCGGCGCGGGTCTTGGCCTGAAGGAGGATGTCAGCGCCTTCGCGCTGCGTTTCGCGTTCGATATCAGCCGCCAACTTAGCAGACTCGGTCGGCAAGGACTGAAGTTTACGCTCTGCATCGCTTAGAGCTTGGCGCGCATTCTCTGCGTCTCGCTTTGCATGAGCCAACGCTTCTTCAATCATCATTTTGCGTGAGGTCCAGGCGCGGTCTAAGGGGCCACGGCATACAAAGTACAGACCGCCGATATAGATAAGGAAGTTAAGCCAATACACACCCAGGCTAAGAATCCCGGTATGATGCTCTGCTTCCGCAAAGGCGCAGGCCGGGGCTAGTAAGCAAGCTGCTGTGAGTAAAACCGAGAGCTTTGTGCCGGTCAGCGTGTTTGAGTTTGAAATTCTATTCATATCCGATTCAGTCTCAAGATTTATGAACGCTTCGAAGAATCCGAGATGCGCGCGGCGGGATTCTTCACGCGCTCCACGATCATATCGGCGAGCTTGTCGGTGTCACCGAAAGCCTGGCCACGCAATTCATCAAGCTTCTTTGCCATTTCCCAACGCACGGAGCGCAGCAATTCTTGTGCGGCGCCTTCGGACTTCTCCACGATGCCAGAGGCCTCTGCCTTGGCCTTGTTGATCGCGGCAAGCTTCTTTTCCATGGCCGCAACGCGAGCCGCCATCAGTTGCTCTTCATACTGGGCGGTCAATGCTTCAGCGCGTTCTAGATCTGATTTCGCAGTATCTTCTGCCCCTACTGTTGCTGCTTCACGCGCCTCAAGGAGGCTCATGTAAGGAGCGAAAAGAGCCTGGCCGAGAGTTTTCCAGAGGATCACGAAAAGCACTGCCGATACGACGATCATGACGACATCGAACGGAACTAAGTCGAAATTTTTGAGAATGCTTTCCATGCCTACGTTGCGTACAAAAATCTGGTGAAAACCAGGCGTTTTCTAAAAAAATCTTCTCGGAATACTAATACTATTAAGCCGCTACTCCCGTCTTCTCAGCGCCTGTCGGCTTAGGAGCGAGCGACGCGCCGGAACTGCTCATGGCGCATTTGCCCTCGAACGTAACACCTTCCTCAATGCTGAGATTCGAAGCTGATATATTTCCAATCACGCGTGCTGGACGTTTCAAAACCAGACGCTTGGAAGCGACGATGTCGCCGTTCACATTTCCGCGCACCGTGATTTCACCGCCGATAATCTTTGCGTTCACGACGGCGTTTTCGCAGATAGTGAGACTTTCTTTTGAATTGATTTCGCCTTCAACGTGGCAATCGATTTCAGTCGTGCCGCTGAAGTGCAAGGTGCCGACGACTTTCGTGCCCTTGGCAAGGAATACCTCTGCCTTGGAGCTCGATGCTCCGCCATTGACTGAGTGAAGAGGAGCTTGCGAGGTGGCCTTCTCGTTCTCTTTGGGATCTTCTCTAAGTTTTACAAATGACATTGGAGGCTCTCAAAATATGAAACTACTGCGGGCCCAAGGGACTACAAGCAATGCCAAGGCAGCGCTAAAAGTATCGTTTTAGTAACACAAAAGTCAAACTGCGCGTTACTTTTTTTTGGAGAAAGTAACGAGCAGTCAGGATGTTAGCGAATGTTGAAGCGAGCTAACTCACTTGCAGATGTGCTCGACGACGCGATCCAACTCTTGTTCGGAAAAATACTCGATCTCGATGCGTCCGCGACCGGAATTATGGTGCCGCACGGTAACCTTTGTGCCGAGCGTGTTGCGCATGCGATCAACTACTTCCGGGAACGGATTAATCTGATCCTGCGTTGAGGTCGATTTTTTAAGCTTTGATGCCGGGCCGTTATCAAGGACGACCACTCGCGATACGATTTGCTCGAGCGCGCGCACTGAAAGGTTCTCATTTATCACTTTCTTGGCCAGGCTAATCTGAGCAGCCGGCTCCTTGATGGTGAGAATGGCCTTGGCGTGCCCCATCGATAGCTTTCCTTCGCGCAGGAGCTCGATAACCGCGGGGGGCAGCTTTAACACGCGAATATAATTGGACACGCTGGCGCGATCCTTTCCTACGCGTTGAGCGACTTCCTCTTGGCCAAGCGAGAACTCATCCATGAGGCGTTGGTAAGCCTTCGCTTCCTCGACTGGATTTAAGTTCGAGCGCTGAATGTTCTCGACTAATGCGATTTCGAGAGTCTCGCGGTCGCTTAAGTCTTGGGAAATACAAGGTACTTGCTTCAACCCCGCAAGCTTCGAAGCGCGCCAGCGTCGTTCGCCGGCGACAATTTCAAAGTTCCCTGCTTCTGCGTACTTGGCCGGCCTAACCAAAATCGGCTGAATGACGCCAAGTGCTCGGATAGACTCTGCGAGCTCGACTATCTCAGCTTCTTTGAACTCCTGCCTTGGCTGGGCCGGATTGCCTACTATTTTATTGATATCGATGAAGCTCACTCTGGAGCGAGGCGCATCGGTGGTCTCGCCGCCCTGCTCTGCGTGCTTGATTGCCAGGTTTGAGGCAGTGGTTGGAAAATCGTTGTTTACGGGAGTTGATGTTGGGGGCTGAATTGGAACCGGGGTTGAAATTAGTGCGCTTAAGCCCCTACCTAGTACGCTCTTTGCCGGCTTGCCGCCCTTTTTGACTTCCATTAAAATATCCTATAATATCAAATAGTTAAAACCGTTCCACGTGGAACATTTAGCTGTTGGCTGCTAACTTTCCTGTGTTTGACTGCCCTACGCAGCGCGCGTCCACTTCTTGGGCGAGATTCTTGTAAGCAATGGCCCCTGCCGAGTTCGGGTCATAAATGCAAATTGGGACTCCGTGGCTGGGACACTCCGAGAGCTTAATGTTTCGCGGTATTCTGCTCTGGAACATCAAGTCGTTGAAGTACTTCCTGGCTTCCGCCTCGACCTGGTTCGACAAATTAGTGCGGATGTCGAACATGGTCATAAACACGCCTAGAACTCTAAGGTCCGGGTTAAAGGTGTGCTGCACGAACTCAACCGTCTTCATCAGCGCCGATAGCCCTTCAAGTGCGTAGTACTCAGCCTGCAGCGGAATCAGAATGGAATCGGCAGCGCCCAGAGCGTTGAGGGTTAAGAGACCGGAAGACGGCGGACAGTCGATAATAACGTAGTCATAGTTGACCCTAAGCAGATTTAATTCTGTCTTTAGGATTAGCTCGCGTCCAGCTGTTCTTCCGAGTTCGATTTCCAGACCAACGAGGTCTTTTGATGCTGGCGCAACCTGTAACCCATTGATTTGACTTTGTTTTAATATTTTTCCGAGGGATGTCCTGCCGAAAAATACGTCAAAGAGGTCATTGCCTTCTTCCTGTAGCTCGACTCCGAGGCCGCTCGTAGCGCTTCCCTGTGGGTCAAAGTCCACCAAAAGCACCCTCTTATTCATCCGAGCTAGCTCTGAAGCCAGGCTTATGGAGCTGGTCGTCTTTCCGACGCCGCCTTTCTGATTAGCGATAGCGATTACGTTGCCCATATCTAAGTAGGTATCATGCTGATCTAGGGCTCACAACAGCAATTCTGGCTAGATTTGTTCCACGTGGAACTTTTAGCTGTGGAAGCTGCTACTTCTTGGGAAGCCGACTCTTGATGTCAGCGATGGACTGAAGAAATTGTTCTATTTGTTTATCCGAATGAGAGCTGCGCAAGACCATCCTCACAATGGCTGAATCGTTGAATTGTGTTCCACGTGGAACAACATCTACAAGGAAGCCACGCTGAAAAACACTTGCAGCAAACTCCGAAGCGAGGCTTCGCTTTGAAAACTGAAGAGAGACAATAGGGGTCCGAACAGTTCCCGCAGGTAAGAAGCCAAGTTCAGAGAGTCCAGTTTGGAGCTTCGCAGAAAGAAGGAGCAAGGACTCGCGCTGCATGGGCTGAAGCTCAACTATATCTAACGCGGTGTCGACGGCAGCAGCTATGGAGTGGGGGAAAGCAGTCTCGGTGCTGAACGTTCTAGAGCGACTGAGCAAATAGTCAGACAGTACTTTGCTACCAGCAATCGCAGCGCCGTAGCAGGCTAGACCGATAGAAAGGTCAGCAATGACGCAGAGAATTCCGTCTCGAAGAATAAGACCATCGCTTAGTCCAGAGCCGCGAATCCCAAATCCTCCAATCGCAAAGCTCTCGTCAAGTACAACGTCGGCATCGAACTTCTTGGCTACGAGCAGCAGGCGAGGAAGGTCGACAGGCTTTCCCGTGATTGAAGAAACAGTTTCGATAACAATGAGCTTGCGGCGCGCAAAGCGTTGCTTCTCAAGTTCTGCCTCGAGCGACTCAGGCTTCTGAGAATCGAAGTGAGTTGCCTGAGCGTTTACGAGGAAGGCAGCGTCGCTTGCCGGGCTTTGACTAAGTTCGTCCAAAAGAACGACATCACGTTCAGTCAGCAAGCTGGTAATGAGTGTCAGTAGCGCCTGATTCTTTGAAGAGAAGAGTAGGGCGGAGTCTGTTCCCAGAAACTTCGACAGGCGCAGTTCAGTACTGGCGTGAACATCAGTCGAGCCGGTGGAGAGTCGGGGACTGCTCGCAGCAATTCCAGATTCCTCGATGCGTTTTTGTGCTGAGCGCTTTACCCGCGGGTCAAAGGAAAGATTGAGAAAGTCCCAGGAAGTAAAATCGACGACACGCTTGCCCTTGATTTCAGCCAGGCCGCCATTTAGTCGAACGGCTGGATGGAGCTCACGTAGAAGCTTAAGTGCCTGTAATTGCTCAAGTTCTTGCTTTAGCTCGCGTATCATGCTGCGTCACTAATTGGATGCTGCGAGCGTGTGGAACTACTACGGATTTTTCTTGGCAGCACCCTGAAGAAGGCAGGACTGAATGATATCATCTAGGTCGCCATCGAGCACGGCATCAACATTCGAGGTCTCGAAGTCACTGCGCAGATCTTTAATCATGCGGTAGGGCTGCAGCACATAGGATCGTATCTGACTGCCCCATTCGATCTTTCGGCGTTCGCCCTTCAGTGAATCAATTTTTTGGCTCTGCTCTTCTTTTTGAATTTCGTACAGCTTCGCCTTTAACGTTCGCATCGCACGGTCCTTGTTCTTATGTTGCGAGCGCTCATTTTGGCAGGCCACGACAATGCCGGTTGGAAGATGAGTGAGGCGAACAGCGGAGTCTGTTCTATTTACATGCTGTCCCCCGGCTCCCCCACTGCGGTAGGTGTCCACCTTAAGGTCTTTATCGTCGATGACGATTTCGATTTCCTGTTCTATGTCGGGTGTAACGGTGACTGCTGCAAAAGAAGTATGCCGCCGAGCGTTCGAATCGAATGGAGAGATGCGGACTAGTCGGTGCACTCCCTGTTCGGAGCGCAAAAATCCGTAGGCGAATTCTCCTTTCACGAGAATGGTGGAGTTCTTGATGCCTGCGGCTTCACCCGCTTGATAGTCTAATTCTTCAGCTGCAAAACCTTTTCTTTCTGCCCAACGCAGATACATACGGAGCAGCATGTTCGCCCAATCCTGAGCCTCGGTACCGCCGGCGCCGGCAGTTATCTCAACGATGGCGTGAGAACGGTCAAATTCACCGTTCATCTTGCATAAGAAGTCCTGCTTCGCGACTTCCGTTTCAAGTTTAGAAACTGCGCCTTTGCATTCGACTTCGAATTCCGAGTCTTCTTGCGCTAATTCGAGAGCTGCTTGCGCGTCACCATACAGAGACTCGAGCTTTTTGTAGCGCTCAACGGCGCCCTGGCAAGCAGAACGCTCAGCTAAGACCGTTTTAGCTTTCTCGTTGTCATTCCAAAAATCGGGGGAAGCGGCCTGCTCTTCGAGCTCGTTTAGGCGGGTGAGATTACGCTCGATGTCAAAGAAACCCCTTCAGAGCTTGGATTTGCTCTGCGAGCTCAGCGAGCCGGGATTTTACTTGGGATGCATCAAAGAAATCAGCCATATCTGTGAGTATTGTGGCGCAAAGCAGGGCATTGTTCAAGCAGACGTCCTGCTGCAGGCGGACGGCGGGCTCAGCGCTTGCGGATTAGATCGGGGTTGCGCGGAAACTGAGCCATCAGGAACTTCTCGAGTCGGCGCATCTTGGCCGCTTCAGCTGCCGGCACCTTCTCATGATCGTAGCCGAAGAGGTGCAGGGTGCCATGGACGAGCAAGCGTAAGAGCTCTCGGCTAAGAGTGACTCGATACTTCTTTGACTGTTTTAAAGTGGTATCGAGTGAAATTACGAGGTCGCCAAGCGAGGGCGAGGGGATCTTATTGCCTCCTTCCAGCTGAGAGAAGGAAAGCACGTCAGTCGGTTTGTCCTTCCCGCGATACTCGCGATTTAGAACATGAATCTCTGTATCATCGGTAAACAGGAGACTGAGGGAGCGCGTAACGGAGGGAAGGGCGCTACAATCCAAGGCGCTTAAGATCTTCCTTACTGACCTCTTTACCTGGGCGCTCTTCACCAGAAACTTCTTGTTTCTTTGCAGAACTAGAATCTCCCACGTCATTGCTGCCTTCTTCGGCGGAGGCGTCTTCTTCATTAACTTTTTCTGCCGGCTCTGCATATGCGATGCGCTGATGGTAAATGCCACTTAGAACGCGAGTAAAGGACTTCGCTACGTGATGCAAATCTCGCAGCGTCAATTCGGACTCTTCAAGCTGCCCGGATGCGAAGACTTTGTTAATCATCTTTTGCACCAAGCCCTGAATACGATCAAGGGTCGGCTCGCTTAATGTTCTTGAAGCAGCTTCGATGCCATCGGCCAGCATTAAAATTCCGGCTTCGCGAGTCTGAGGTTTGGGGCCGGGGTAGGTATAGAGGCTGATATCGACCGTTGAAACGTCCAACCCGTTGGCTTCAGCTTCCGCACAGGCCTTGTCATAGAAATATTCTATGACCGAGGTGCCGTGATGTTGGGGAATCATGTCCTCAATGATGGCCGGTACGCGTTGCTTGCGCGCCAGCTCTATTCCGTCCTTCACGTGCGAGCGAATGATTAAGGCCGACATGGAGGTACTAAGCTTGTCGTGCCGATTCTCGTTGGGGCTCTGGTTTTCGACAAAATAGAGAGGCTTTTTCATTTTGCCGATATCGTGAAAGTACGCGCCGACTCGCGCGATGACGGGATTTGCGCCGACGGCATCTGCGGCGGACTCCACCATCATTCCCATCACCATCGAGTGGTTCCAGGTTCCGGGTGCTTGAATGCTGAGTTCCTTCAGGAGTGGGTGATCGAGCGTTGCCATCTCGATGAGGCGTAAATCTGTGACGTAGCCGCCGAAGTATTCGAAGAGTGGCGTCACACCTGAAGCGATGAAGGCGCACAGTACTCCGCTCGCCAGTGCCCCGATAATTCGAACCGCCGCATCAACTGTGACGATCTGACCGTCGGTGATGATTGAACAAAGGGTGAACGGTAAGGCGACTAAAGAAATGTTGAGGCCTGCTCTGAGATAAGCCGAGCGAGAGCGAAATCTCGACAGACTCAAGGCCGCCACGAGGGAGGTGGCAATCACGTAAGGAATTAGTATCGGCTCGCCCGGAGTATAGATGCCGACGATAAATGCCAAGCTCAGCGAACATACCAGCGCATAGTGCAAACCAAGAATTGCTTGCAGTACGAGGCTGGCCGCTGCAAACGGAATCATAAAATTCCATGAAGCAGGCGAGACATCGTGCAAATAACCGGCGGCAAATGAGGAAGTCGTAAGGCTGAAGCCTAGTACTTTCCCGAGCCAGATGATCAACATTGAGCCAAAGATAAGGAGCGTGAGCGCCATCAAGTCGCGGAACGAGGGGCGATAGGCGCGGTAGCTGACGGTCGCGAAACGATGAATGACGTACAAGCTAAAGAACATCATCGTGACGCGGCCAATGGTCGGCAACGCACCCTTGGCATCTACGAAGTGTCTTAGGGCAAGTTCACTGCTGAGCGCGCAAAGCAGCGCGAAGATTCCCCCATAGAACGGTCGAATGCGCTCGGTGAAGGGGATTGCTGGTCCTCGCGCGGTGTTAGCCATTATCCTTCGTGTACTTCTTTCCTCTTCTGGTAAGCGGAAACAATACGAGCGACAAGTGCATGACGGATGACATCTTCTTCGCTGAAATTGGTAATTTCAATTCCATCGATATTCTTGAGAACGTTCAATGCATCAACCAATCCCGAGAGCGTACCGCGCGGAAGATCGATCTGCGTAACGTCTCCGGTCACGACACACTTCGATCCACGACCGATACGAGTCAGTAGCATTTTCATCTGTCCGACGGTCGTATTCTGCGCTTCATCCAACACCACGAAAGCATTGGTGAGGGTACGTCCACGCATGAAAGCCAGCGGAGCAACTTCAACAGCGCCTTTCTCTACGAGTTCCTTAGCACGCTCGGGCTCGACCATGTCATGGAGCGCATCATAGAGTGGGCGAAGATAGGGGTTAACCTTCTCCGCCATATCACCAGGCAGAAATCCCAACTTCTCTCCGGCTTCCACGGCAGGCCGACACAATACGACTCGTTTGACCTGCTGATTGACTAGGGCTGCAACAGCCATCGCCATCGCGAGGTATGTCTTTCCCGTACCGGCAGGGCCGACGCCGAAGACAAGATCGTAGGACTTTATCGCCTCAATATAAGCTTTCTGCCGAAATGTCTTTGGAACAATCGTGCGTTTGCGGCCAGCGATCTTAACTTGATCGCGAAACAGTTCTTCAAGACGAAGCTTGCGGTTGCCTTCCAGCATGCGAATGGCACGTTCGATATCGCCCGGGAAAATAATTTCGCCGCCGACCAGCAAGCCCTGCAATTGCTGCAACAAATCATGAGCGAGATCCACCTCAGCGTCTACGCCGCTAATGAGAACTCCGTCGTGGGAGCGTCCAATTTTTATGCCGAGCTCGCGCTCGATGACTTTGAAGTTTGCATCCAAATCACCGCCAAGTTTCTGCGAGATGGTCGGGTCTGGAATGGGAAGAATACTTTCTTTCTCTTCCGCACGTGGGTAGCCGCTCTTTGATTTTGCCTTCATTTTTTGTGCTGCTGTCACCATCAACCTTGCGATACAAGTTCGTAAATCTTATCGAGAGCCAAACTGAGCTGCGCTGGATTGACGCCGCCGGCTTGTGCGAAATCGGGGCGACCTCCGCCCTTGCCTCCGCTTACCTTTGCGGCTTCCTTAATCAAATTACCAGCGTGTACGCCGGGTGTTAGATCCGACGTTACTCCTGCTACTAGTATAGCAGAATCTCCCGATTGTGACCCGAGCGCCACTACGCCCGAGCCAAGGGTGACACGAAGCTTGTCCACCATGGAGCGCAAGGTATCCGCATCCGCGCCGTCAACTGTCTGCGTAATAACTTTCAGGCCTTTGCCAGTCGTGCGAACTGAGTTTGCTAGGTCGCCAGAAGCGGCTGCGGCAAGTTTGCTCTTTGCTGTTTCTAAGTCCCTTTCGAGCTGATGCATACGAGAGAGCAGTTTTTCGACTTTCTCCGGCAGGGCCGAAGTGTCGCTCTTAAGAATCTCGGCGATCTGCTTGCGCTCTTCGCGTTCGCGCATCAGTTGCTCGTAAGCAGCCAGGCCAGACCAGCTTTCAATTCTTCGCACACCGGCTGAAACGCCGCCTTCGCTGGCGATAAGCGCGAATCCGATATCTCCGCTGCGAGAAACGTGAGTGCCGCCGCAAAGTTCCAAGCTCTGCGGTCCGATCTCCACCATGCGCACGATATTGCCGTACTTCTCGCCGAAGAGAGCCATCGCGCCTTTCTTGCGAGCTTCATCGATGGGAACTTCACTCGTGAGGACTTCGTGGTTGAGTCGAATCTGCTCGTTCACGAAGCTCTGAATCTCAGAAAGCTGCGCAGGGGTGACCGGCTCGAAGTGCGAGAAGTCAAAGCGCAAGCTGTGATCGTCGACGCGAGATCCGGCTTGCTTTACGTGCGTGCCCAATACTTTGCGAAGTCCGGAATGTAGCAGGTGGGTCGCCGAATGGTTGGCGCGAATTCGCGCTCGCCGTGCCGCATCTACGCTTAGCTTGGCTTTTGCGCCTTTCAATTTCGAAGAGAACTCTCCTGCCACAACCTCACAGGCGTGCAGAAAATATCCGTCTTGCACTTTCTGAGTGTCGAGTACCCGTAAAGTTGAGTCGGGGAAACGGATCTCTCCGGTGTCAGCCACCTGTCCGCCGGATTCCGCGTAGAAGGGAGTGGCATCAAACAGCAGCGTGACTTGCTCGCCCTTCTTGAATGAAGCCTTGGCATCGTTCTGCACGATGTAATCGAGCTTCGCTTCAGCTTCGAGTTCTTTGTACCCCAGGAATTTGGTCTTCTGGCCTTCAATCTTCGTTGTTTCAAACGAGATGCCTTGAGATTTTCTGTCGTCACGCGATCTGGTCTTTTGTTGATCCATCGCCTGATTGAATGCCGCAGTGTCGACCTTCAAGTTGTAGGTCTTCAAAGCGTCTTCTGTTAAATCGAGCGGAAATCCGTACGTGTCGTGTAAGAGAAACGCAACTTCGCCAGGGAATAGCTGGCCTTTCTTGAGCTTCTCAACTTCACGCTGCAGCACGGACAAGCCGGCATCCAAGGTCTCATGAAATTTGCGCTCTTCAGCGTCAACTACTCGAGCAATCAGATCTTTGCGCTCGCGCAATTCATGGTAATGATCGCCCATCATCTCAATCACTTTCGCGGTGGTGTGGATGAGGAAGGGCTCTTTGAACTCCAAAGCGCGACCATGGCGTATGGCGCGTCGAATAATTCTGCGCAGAACATAGCCGCGCCCGTCGCTGGCCGGGTGCACTCCATCAGCGATCAAGAACGCCATGGCGCGCGAGTGATCGGCAATGACTCGCATTGCAACGTCGCGCGCGTACGCTTTGTCGGTTCTTAAATCACGCACCGCAAACGATGAGCCGTCGTATTTGAATCCCGACAACTCTTCACAGCGAGTGATAATGCCGCGCAAAAGATCGGTGTGATACGTGGCGCCAACGTTCTGAAGAATAGAAGTGATGCGCTCAAGGCCCATGCCGGTGTCGACGGCAGGCTTTGGCAGTGGCTCGAGCGTGCCATCCTTCTGACGATTGAACTGCATGAAAACCAGATTCCAGAATTCCAAATATAGTCCGTCGCTAGTACGGAATTCCTGCTCGCTTTGATTCTTATCGTTGTCGCCGACGTAGTAGAAAATTTCCGAGCATGGACCACAGGGGCCAGTTTCTCCCATAGCCCAGAAGTTGTCGGCTTCTCCCATGCGCAGTATCCGCTTTGGATCGATGTCGGTGAGCTCCGCCCACAACTTGGCGGCTTCGTCATCTTTTTCGAAAACCGTTACCCACAGTTTTGATTTTGGAAGTCCGAGAACTTTTGTTGAAAATTCCCAGCCAAACTTTATGGCGTCCTTCTTGAAGTAATCGCCGAAAGAAAAGTTGCCAAGCATCTCGAAGAAGGTGTGATGCCGTGCGGTGACGCCGACATTTTCAAAGTCGTTATGTTTGCCGGAGACGCGTAAACATTTTTGACAGGTTGTTGCGCGAGTGTAACTGCGCTTCTCCCCACCCAAGAAACAGTCCTTGAACTGATTCATACCTGCGTTGTTGAAGAGCAGGGTGGGATCGTTTTCGGGAACAAGTGAGGAACTAGGAACTATCGTGTGGCCCTGGGACTTGAAGTACTCAAGAAACGCCGAGCGGATTTCGCTACCTTTCATCAAATCTAAATATCCCTGAAATTTCGATAAGATACAGCTTTTAGAGTAGCCTATCTTGTATGGGATGTCGATTTCTATGAAGGGGTGGCTGAAGATTCGCTAAAATCACGAAAGTGTAATCAAATCACGCGGTTATCTGTATGGCTTGGGGCTATCCCCGGGCGGGTCTTAACCGCCAGTCTCTTCGGTCTCGATGACCAAGTCCTCGTCTCCCAGCTCATCGACCAGGTGCGTGAAGCGCAGCTTGGCTCCGCCCTTCTTCTCCGAGCGCGAGAGTTCGGCAATGTGTTTCTTGCGCTCTTTCTCGGTGTGTTCGTAGTAGTGCTTTTTCTCTTCATCAGGCGAGTGACCGGCGCGACCCTCGCGACGGCGCTCAGTTGCCTTGTTCGTGGCGGTTTCGGTTGGATTCTTGAATTCTGGTTTCGGTTGCGGTTGGTAGGCCCGTGAGAGCTCAAGTTGTGTCTCTTCTCGCAAGTCCAAGCGCGTAACAGGTTTAGAAATACGTCCGAGTAACTGGCCGCTGACCGCCTCGACATTCTGGAGAAGAGGTTTCGTTCCAAGCTGTACTTCCGGACGATCTATAATCTGAGGCGCTTGCGCAGGCTTTCGTATGGGAGCGGGCGTCACATATGTTTCCGGAACATCGACCACCATGTTCTCGGGTTGAGCGATCTCGACGGCGCTCATCGGGGCGGCCTGCGTTTCGGGCGCGGTTAGTGCGGCTATCGCTTCTTCAAAAATAGATTGTCCCAGTTCAAGATCCACTGCATCTTGAGTGACAGCTCTTTCCTCCACTTTCATGTTGCGAGCTTCAAGCGGGTTCGAGCGAGCTGGTTCTTGTACCTTCATGCTGCTGCGTACGCGAGTCGGGGCTTCCTGGAGCATGGTGCCACCGCCAGACCCACCACCATCGCTTGGTCGGGGAGTCGACGACCCGCGGCCGCTCGACCCGGATGAGAGCGGATCGCTATAGCCGTCATCACCTTTTGCTTCAAGTTCAGCAGCGAACGATTCGGAAGGGTCGTAGCTCTTGAAGTTCCCGTCCTCATCGTACTGAGAGTTAAGGAAGGAATTTTCAGGGTCGTACTCCTCGAAGCTTTCCTCGGCGTTCGTCTTCCGGCGCGAGGACCTCAATTCTCCGTGGCTCTCCTCCGAAACGGAGGTTGCTTCAGCGTGGGCGGTAGCTTGCGCCTCAAGCTCAGAGAGCTCAGCCCGATGGGCGGTCAGGCTTTCTTCGATCACACTCTGCAATTGCGGCTTGTCAGCGAACTTCTTGAAATCTTGTTCCAGCCGCGCGATCAGTTCCTTACGGCTGGTGATTCTCTCTCTGAGTTCTGGATCGATCGCTGGGCGTGAATCGGAGTTGAGTTCTTCGGTTCGACGCGGCGTGGAAGTTTCTGCTTCAGGTGATTGCGCCAAACGCTCGGAAGCCTGCTCTCTAAGTTGAGTATACTGGGCGGTCTTCTCGGATATTTCTGCAGCCAGGAATTCACGAATGCGACCAGAGGTGGCTGGGTCTGCTGAGCGCTCACGAAGGCGGGCAAGGATAACTTCTGCGTCCTCGATCTTTTGATGGAGCTCAGGATCAATGTTCTTCAGACGGGCAAGCGGGTTATTCGGCTCAGCGGTCTCGGTGAGTTTCGGTTCTGTCGGGCTAGCGGCGGTTCGCGGTTCTACCGCTTCGGCTACGACGGTGTTCGACGCGCTTGCGCGCGCCTCGGGAGACGCGCCGCTAGCGCCTGACGGGCTGTTGCCTGTTGGTCTGATAGGAGTCGGTGAATCTCCGCCGTCCCCGCCGCTACCGGTCGGACCGTCGTTGTCATCTGCCGTGCCTCCCTCGGAGTCGCCACGGCCTGCGCTTCTCGTGTCAACTTGGGTAGATTCTCCATGCGCGATGCCAGCCTGAACTTCACGTCGATGCCAGTGATCGCTTTCGCGGGCTAATGTCGAGCTGCGACGCAGTACGGCTTCACGGTTGTAGTAGCTTAGTACCGCCAAATCTTTTGGAAGCTGTCGGATGGCGTTGATGAAATCAATCGGATGAGTGACTGACTTTAGAATGAAGCGAGGCGAGGTGGCGTGCTCTTTGAGGCCGCTTACTCTAAAAGCTGCATCAGTTACTCGCTCTGAAACGGCAGAGCTAACAATAGAATTATCGAGCTGGAGATTGGCGGCGGCTTTGACACGCTGGACTCGAGCAGCTACACCTTCTACTCGTGCAACTCCTTTCCTATGTATATAGAGAGCAGCGGAATCGATAAGATGCTGAGTGTCTTGCCTTAAAGCCTCAATCGGGTGACGCAAGCGCTCCACAATTGGATGCTCTCCGAATTGTGCGGTGCGGCGAGCCTCACGCATTACGCGTGCATCAAGACTTCTTAGTCTATCAGGACTATCGTGATAGATTCTGTCTCGATGGTTCCCTTCGCCTGAATCGAGTCTGTTTTGTTGCTCACGAATGCGAAGATTTTCTCTTTGGCGCGTGGCCTGATGTGCGCGCTTTTCTAGAACATCGATGCGGTGGTCATTCCAAACTTCCTGGACCTTACGGGAAACTTCGCGTAATGGGCGAAACAAGCCTTTGTCCAGGCTGCGATCAGTCTGAATAACGATGTCTTTGCGCAGTCTCGCATTGTACTCGGCGCGGTCGCTTAGACTCAGACTTCGGAGGTTTTGTTCTGGTAGCCCTGCAACTTCGAAGGCGATCCTTCCGACTCTAGCATTGCGGAAGTCAACACGGGCAGTTCCCATGCGGTGTAAGAAGAGTGCCGATGCATCTGCGATATGCCGCACGTCGCTACGTAGGGCTTCGAGAGGGCTGCGCAAGCGTTCAACGACAGGGTGTTCCCCGAATTGAGCTGCGCGACGAGACTCGCGCATAACCCGAGCATCAAGACTTCTTAGCTTGTTCGGGTTCTCTTGAGAGATTCTGTCGCGATGACTGCCCTCTCCAATCTCAATGCGATTCTGACGTTCTCGGATGCGAAGTTCATTGCGTTGCCGGTCTGCCTGATGAGCGCGCTTCTCGAGCACATCCAAGCGGTGATCATTCCAAGTTTCCTGCACTTTCCGCGAAGCTTCGCGAAGGGGGCGAAGTGGTCCACTGTCGAGCTTCCGTTCCGTTTCAAGCACTATTGCTTGGCGTTGACGAGCTTCGTACTCCGCTCGGTTCGCTCGGCTAAGGTTCGTCAGCCCCTGTTCGTCAAGAGCGCCTACGCCCAGCGCTATCTGTGCGCCGCGAGCGTTTCGGTAATCGACTCGGGCGACTCCAACGCGATGAGCGAGGAGGGCAGCACTGTCGACTACATGGCGAAGGTCGCTTTGCAGCGCTTCGAGCGGACTGCGCAATCGTTCTACAATCGGGTGTTCTCCAAACTGCGCGGCGCGGCGAGACTCGCGCATGATTCGCTCGTCAAGCCTTCTTAGCTTTTGAGGATCCTCATTGAAGATTCTATCGCGGTGAGTGCCTTGCCCATCATGAAGCTTGTTCTGCTTGGCGCGAACGCCCATCTCATACTGTTGGCGAGCTGCCTGTACTTGGCGCGCTTCAAGGACATGGATGCGGTGATTCGTCCATGTCTCATCAGCTTTGCGAACAACTTCACGAAGCGGTCTCAGAAGCCCCTTGTCGAGCTCGCGCGCCGCAAGAATTTCTACGCGATGCTCGCGTGCATTACGGTACTCGTTCCGATTGTTAATGCTAAGATTGTCGATAGGCTTGGCGGGAAGGTCGGCAATTCCCTTGGCAACTTTTGCCTGATAAGCCGTCCGATACTCAACTCTTGCTACATCGGCCCGATGTACATAGAGCGCGGCGCTGTCGACCAGATGTCGCAGGTCACTCTTGACTGCTTCGATAGGTCGACGCAAACGCTCCACAATCGGGTGCGAGCCGAATTCAGAATTGCGGCGCGCTTCGCGGGCGACACGCGCATCAAGCGTCTCCAACCTGTCGGGATTTTCCCGGCCAATTCGCTCTCGGTGATTCCCTTCACTCGTTCCGATCTTGTTACGTTCTGCCGCACGAGTAAGTTCTTGCTGCTCACGAAGGGGTTGTTGCGCACGCTTCTCAAGCACATCAATGCGATGGTTGTTCCAAGTCTCCTTGGTTGCGCGAAGAGCTTCGCGCAGGGGTCTGAGCGGACCGCTATCAAGTGCGCGCTCAACTTTGATCACCTCGCGGGTTCGAATTCCACGATCGTACTCAGCTCGTTCTCTTACGCTTAAGTTGGAGAGCGCATTCTCAGGGAGTCCTCCGACCGCAACCGCGATCCTAGCACCACGCGCGTTAATGTAATCCGTACGGGCTACGCCGACGCGGTGAGCTAAGAGATTGGCACTGTCGACCAGGTGCATCGCATCTCGCCCCAGCGCTTCAATCGGATGACGCATGCGCTCTAGAACCGGATGATCTCCGAAGCGTGCCTGACGGCGAGCTTCTCGTTCCACGGCGATATCGAGAGACTTAAGGCGGTCGAAGTTGTTGTGCGCGAGGCGATCGCGATCGGGCTCTGCTGCAATTCGATTCTTTGCACGGAGTTCAACCAGAGCTTTCTCTTGGCGCGTATGTGCCGTAGCATGATCGACAATGCGCTCGTGGGTAATCGTATCCACGGTGTTTTGCACAAATCTGCGCAAGTCACGAAGGGGTTTGAGCGGACCGTGATCGACGGCGGCCTGGCCCGCATTGAGAGAGAGGCGTTCTACTGAAGCTTCAAAACGGGTGCGTTCTGCGAGAGGGACATTCCGCCAATCGGAGGTAAGGCGAAGGTCGGCCAGCCTGCCACGTGTAGCATCAACAATTGGCTGTGCTTTGGCTTCTCGCACGATTGAATCGACGCTCGCAAGGGCCTGTCGAGTTTCAAGAACTTTCTTCGCCGTCTCAAGCGGGTGGATGAGAGCATCACGGGCTACGCTTGGGCGTTGCAGAGCAACGAGGTTTTCAGCGGCAGCGCGAGAAGCGCTTTCAAGGCTCGCCCGTTTCTCTGGGGTCAGCGATGCGCGCGCGCTATCATCCAAGCCCTTCGTAATATGGGCCTGTTTTTCAGCGATTAAGTGTTGTGTGCGAACGGGTTCACAGATTTCGCGAACCACGCCGCGATTTGCACGTAGCGCCGCCAATTCACGAATGGTGGTAATTGGCTCGCGAATCAACTTTAGTGGAAGCGAACGATTGAGAAGGTCGACTTGCACCTCGGCAGCCTTAGCCGCAGCATTCGCCAATTTAACCTGGGCTTGATCCGGTAGAGCATTAGCGTCTGCTACGCCGATGGTATTGAGGAGTCTATTCTCAACGCGCAGTTTCTGTGCTTCGCGAACGAGTGGTCGGAGAATCTCGTTGATCTGTTGTCGTGCGCCGCGCCATTGGGCGAAGGCCTCGATAGGATTAGTTACTCGCGTCGGTTCTAAGCTTGTTGTTCGCGCGGAGGGTTCTGCTGCGCTTCCCCGAGAGAACAGTCGCGGCAAATCACCGATTGCTTCTGGAATTCCCTTAATCAAATTGATTGGACGGAGCGTTGCGCGCGCCTCGCCGGCCTGGTTGATAGCGGAGCGTAAGGCAGCAAGGTCTTGCGAGCCCAGTTCGATGCCGTTCGCCACAGTCTTCTCATAAACACGTGTATGTTCTTTGATGGTGGCGTTTCCAATCGTGCGCTGGTCGGACGTGAGTGTCGGGCCAAGAGCGTCACGAACCGATTTCATGATGTGAAGATCGTCACCAAGCGCTGACTGCGGGCGTTGGTTCTCGACTGCTATCGGGCTGGTCGGCTTGGTTTCGCCGGAGCCCGGTTTGGCTACACTGGATCCTTCTGGCGCTGATGGGGCTGGGGAGCCCTCGTGGACTGGGCCCGCTGCTGGGAGCGGTCCGTCTGAACCCGTCGTTGAAGACGTGCCTGCTTTTTCACCGCTCGTGTGAGCATTTGCTGCTCGGTTACCGGCATAGGTGGAACCAACTGCGATTGCAGCCGAGAGTCCGTCAAACCCATGATTGCGAACTGACAGGGCAGCACCGTCCCAGTGCAATTCATACTGTGAGATGTAGCCTGCCGCACCGTACTCAACGACTCCGACTGCGTTTCTTCCGAGCATCGCTAGCTTGCCGGCTTGGGGGCCTGAGAGACCTTGGCGCAGCATTCCGGCGCCGCCACCGATTGAACCGCCGACCCAGCCCATCGCTGCTGCCGTAGTAAGACGATCAGCAACTTCAGAGCCTGTCACTTTATGCTGGGACGCGCCGACTTGATACATGACAGAGTCGAAGGCGATGTTGGATCCTTCCATGCCAACGGCGAAGGTCGTACCAGTAGAGCCTGCGACTGCGAGTCTAGTAACGAGTCCGCCGCTTTCATTGGCCGCTTTCAGTAGCCCCTGGATCTTTCCGACTTGCATGAGTTGACCCATGCCGCCTGCCATTGCGACATTTAGCATGTCCTTTCCGCCTTCATTCACGAAGGCTTTGAAGGCTTCTCCGCCTGACTTGTTTCCGAGTGAAACATCACCGATCGCTTGCGTTCCATGGCTGGCAGCCGCGATAAGTACGATAGTCGGAACGCCTTGGTACGCCGTAAGTAGCGTAGTGAGTGTTCCCGCGCCTGAACCAGCCGCTAGTCCTGCGGTCGCCCCACCGGTTGCGATGGCGCCAACCACGAGCACGCCCGTGCGAATCGTTTTTAGTTGAGTCTCCGTGCGGTCGAAGTTTTGCATGACTTCGGCCCATTCGCGCTGGAACTCGGCCATGTTGCGGCGATGTTCGTACCGGGCTTCATACTCCAACAATCCTAAGTTGCGCTCGCCTACCGGGCGCATGCGATTGCGGTGGAACTCGGCTTCAATAGTGAACTGCGAACGCTTGCCCTCGATAATGTCGCGCTCCTGCTGTTGCCGCAGTACGCCGACCAAGTTCATCTTATCGAGCTGCTCTCTCTCTTTCTCGGTGATTGTGAGTACTGCTGCCGGAACTTCATCCAGGAAGCCTGTGCTACGGGAATTAGAAATGAGATTGAGAACTGTGCGGTCAGCTTTTGAGTCTTGGCGTGGGTCTAGGCTCGGATCGATGGTGAGGATATTTTTAATTGCATCGCGAACGAGAGTAGTTTGATTTGGTCCCCAGGGTCCTTTAACTAGTGTCTCGAACTCTGACTTTGCAATTAGACGAGCAGCCTCGATCTGTGCAGCAGGCGCCTTCCCTTCCACAAGTTTAGCGTGCTCTTGTGCTGCGGACTGGGCTGCCTTGATGCGCACCTCTAAGGTTTCGTTCGGTAGTGTGGCGTCAAAGATTTTGCCCTGGGCTTTGAGCAGCAGCATGGTGGCCTGTTTGTCGAGGGCTGCTGCTTCTTCTGTTCTGCCAAGCTTCTGTAGTTCGGCAACTTGCTTTAGTAATTGGGAGCCTTCCTCAGTCAGTGATGTGGCAGTCTGGAGGCGGATATGTTTCTCGGCGTATATTTCAGTCTGACGCAGCGCATCAGCGGCATTTCTGGCTGCCGTGTTGGCCTGGGCTTCTGCAGCCCCATCCCATATGTAGAAACCCTTTGCGAGGAAGCCAAGGTCGCTCTTCTCTAGGTCTGCGATCTCTCGTTCATTGCCTTTGCGTAGCATGTCGACGGTTCGACGCATCGACTTATCTGCGGCATCAGCGTCCTTGAGCGCCTGTCGGGTTAATTCTTCTCGAACATCTCCAAACTTTTCGCCGAAGTTTTTCTCATAGGCAGCAGCAATTTCAGGGTGGGCATTCAGGTTGAATTGGCCGCCCAACATTGCACTCACTCCTTGCAGGGGTGCCTCGGAACCTTTATAGGTAGCTCGCACGTTGAAGGCGTCGATGCTCGCTTTGTCACCATTGCGGATGGCTTCGAGTATTTTTGGCGAAATTGAATTTCGCTCTAGAAGCGCTGCGAAGGTCTCGCCCGTGCTACTTTCATATGCAGCTATAGTTTTGTTGAAGGTCTCAATCGATTGGGGATTGCCCTGGAGACAGCCGCTCGCATCGAGACCCTGCATTAGATCTGCGAATGTTTGAGGACTTAGCTTGCCGGCCTTTGCAACTGACTGCCCGATGAATCCGGCTCGTCGTTCAAAATCATCGCGGCCGAGTAATAGAGCAGCAGTGTTTGAAATGTAGTCGATTTGCGCCGGTGTGTGTTCTTTCATTCCCGCGCGAATATCAGCGACAAGATCTTTGCCGGTCTGCGCCTGATACTCACTTCTGAGTCCGGCAAGACGCTCCGGTGATAGATTCCCGAGGGAAGTGATGAGCGAGCTGGCTAAACTTCCACCGCCGTACGAATCATTGCCGAGATACCCCTGTAAGTTTGACGCGAGCAGTGCGGCGTTGCGCCGATCGACTTGTGCAGGATCGCTGTCCGTAGCGCCATTATTCAGTTCTTGCATTGATCGGATCAGAAGCCCTTGGCGACAGATTGCCGAGAGTTCTTCTCGATTCGAGAACTGCGGGAGCTTCTCCTTCATTACATATTGATATTGTGCGGGGCTGGTGTCGTCGCCGCTATACATTTGCGCAATTTCATCGATTGCGGCGTAAGGATTCGAAAGCTGCCCGTCGGTGAGAGTCATTGGCTCTCCGCGTTGGGCTGCCGACGAAATGAGCAGAGCAGCCACGATCTGCTTGGCGTCCTCACGTGCTGCGCGTTTCTCCGAGGAGTTGCTGTTAAGGGCGGCGTAGTTCTGAATACCACTGAAGGCTTCGAACAGATATCGCTCTGCTGTGCTATTCGCAGAAGCCTTGAAGTACGTCTCGACAAGGGCTTTGTCCTCTTTAGGGAGAGATAAGAATCGCCCGACCATAGATTGAGATGGCAGGGTCAGCGATTGGGGGCCCGCTTGCTGCTCAAGCTCGACCGCAAACAGCAAAGCCTTTGTCTGTCGCACCAATCCTTCATCCTTCAAATGAGCTTGTAGGTATGCGTCGAGAGCCTTCGCCTCATCGAGAGATCCTTCAAGAGCGCGCTGGACAGAAACTCCCTGGGCGTTTATCGCACTATGGAACTCCTTAGCTGCGCTGCTTAATTGCGCGGGATCAGCTTTCTCGAGAGCTAAGCGCAGTTTCTCACTGCTCTGCCCAACCTCCACGCTGTCGAGGCGTTCGAGGGCATGCGCAGCATCGCTTGAAATAAGGGCGCTCATTGACTGAATTGTGGTCTCTGCAAGCGGGGCGCTGGTGTAGGAACGGACGGCTTGTTCGAGAGATAGTCCGGTGCGGGTCTTGAATGCAGCGGCAAGCTCCACGCGTTCCTCGGTGGGCATGCTTTCGATCGCGTGTAGGAACTGCGGAGTTAGATTTACTTTGGTCTGCCGATCGGTAGAGAGTGCAATCGGGGCGATGTTGGCTAGAATGTTAGCGCGGTACTCTGCTAGGCCGCGCCCGGCCAGTTCAACATTTGGAGAAGTTAGAGACTGCAGTTCTGCGGAAACTGCAAACATGCGCATGCTGTAATCGAAGCGGTCGAGATTCTGAATGCCGCCCATCTTCTTGCAGATTTCGTGTTCGCTGGGGCGAGTTCCAAATTTCGTTTCGAAAATCTTCTCTATCGTGCTGCGGAAGATTCCCTCGTTGTAGGTCTCTCCATTCTGAAATTTATACTGTTGGCCATCTGCTGCAGCGCTGCGCAACACCAGCTTTGAAACTATAGCCTCGGCGTTCTCCGTAGGTTCGCGACGTAGGGTTGTGTTCTTCGGATCTGGGGCATAGCCTCGCACGCCCATATAGGCTTCGAGTAGATAGCGGTCCGCGCTTTTTTGCGTAATTGATTTAAAGTATGAATCTACTACCGCGCGGTCTTCTGCGCTCATAGCGAGCAGGCGGTCGACGGCTTTCTCTGAGGCAAGCTTGGCCGAAGTTTCATGACAATCAGAACGAAGTTCAGCTGCGAAGAGGAGTACTTCTAGCCGATGCGCAAGTTCCGGAGAGGAGCTCTTTTCGGCAAGGCGTCGGAACGCGGCACCCTCAGGAGTGCTAGGATCAAGAAGTGCCTTTACGTTGACCCCATTTGATTCGAGAGTGTTCCGCAGCTGCCGAACGGCTTCAGGTCCCTCAGCAGTGGATAGAAGGGCAGCGATGCGCGCGAGTTCTTTTGACTCAAGCTTTCCGCCGAGCAATTTTTCATCAACCTTTATTTCTTCGCTGCGCTTTAGTTCGGCGGCTTGAAGCTTCTCCTGCGCGCGATTCCAAACATGCTCCGCTAACGCTGCGCCTTCATCGGGATCATCGAAGGCTTTTTTGGATTCGGCGATAAATGCTTCCTTAGCGACGGTGTCACCCATGCGCAACGAGGGGGCGATCGGAGAGCCTTCCAGCAGCGTAGCGATGACATCGAGCTTCGCATTGAGATTGGCTGCAGATTCAAGGCCAGTCTGCTTTCCTTCCTGCGCATTTTTGAGTGCGTCGTTGCGCGCCTGTTGGAGATCTTTGATGTACTGTGACAGTTCTGGGTGTTGTCGCACAAACTCGGCAAGTTCAGCGTCATCGGTAATCGCTTCTTTCTTCTTCTTCGAACCGGAAAGCGACAAGCTAAGAATGTGATCGTGTAATTGAGCGCTTGCAGCTTGCGAAGCTTGAGTGCCCG
>JAFLCA010000239.1 GCA_017302875.1 Deltaproteobacteria bacterium | reverse complement strand
CCCCTCACCCGCCGCAGAATAATCAGTAAGCGCTGCATCATAAAGTTACAGCAGCCTTTGACGGGAACTTGAGTAGCCCACCAACGGGGCCCTTATCGGAAATGAAAACGAATTTGTAATGTAGCCGACTGTTATTGCATCGGGATTGCTACTAATTCCACTCCGTCCATCTTCATGATCGACGCTTCGGACTTTACTACGCTACGATCAGCACTCGGAAGTTCATGCCGGCCAGTTACGCCATCATAAACAAGAATCTTGTTCCCGTCCGACCCTGTAGGTTTTGTCTTCACAAGTTCAGCCATAAATTTCACCGCATCGTACCCCGCCGCTGCATAATCGTAGGCAGGCCGCCCATACTTCTTTTTGAATGCCGCTTCGAAATCAGCCCCCGTAAACTTGGAGTAGATTCCATACGCATTAGTATATCTCGATGGGGAAGCTCCAAAGTCATACGCTTCCTTCAAGGTATGGGGCATAAGAACCGTTGGTTGTAAGTTAGCTTTTTCAAACTCACGCAGAAGGAAATCAACTCCTTCATAATTCAGAACGACAAAAACAAAATCTGGCTTAGCTTCTTTGATTTTCAAAGCAGCCACTTTAATTCCATCGTGAAAACCTTGGTACGTAATTTCGTTATCAGAGACTATTTTTAGCCCTTTCTCTTGCGCAGTCTTTCGCAGCAGTTCGGCATGTGAGGTGCCATAGGGTACATTGATATAAACCAGGCTGATATTCTGAGCCTTCTTTTGAGCGAGAAAGCTTTCAATCGCATGCTGTTCTGCTTTCAGCGAAAGCCCGTTTGTAAAAATCCAAGGATTGGATTGAGCTGAAACGCTCAAAATCTCAACAGGGTTGGTTGGAGTAATAAATGGAACTTTGTACTGCTTTGCCAAGGGGTAAGCAGTCTCAGCCAAAAAATCCCAGGTCCCTCCAATAATTCCATCAACTTTATCCTGAGTACTCAACTTGATGAACGCGGAAGCTACAGAACCCGGGATCGTGCGATCATCTTCAACAATTAATTCGACCTGCTGACCACTCTGGCGAAGCTCATCTATTGCGAGCTGAGCTCCCTCCATCCAATTCTTCCCATTCTCAGAGGCATCGCCCGTGAGACTTACAATTGCCCCAAGTTTGATGAGGTCTTTTGATCGCGTCTCCTCTGCCCGACTCGTACCAACGAAACAGAGCAAAGATGCAAGAAATACAGAGAATATGGTCTGGGTGTTGCGGTTTGACATACCTTTATGTGTCCACAAAATGGCTAAAATCAGGCGCGCTTGAAGCGGCTTGGCTGGGGGTGATTATTATACGTCGATGCCTGAAACATCCAGTTCAATCGACGTACCGATATCCATTGGCGGTAAATTGCTTGACTGCGACGTCAAACGTAAAGCCATTATTTCCGTCGGAGTTATAGCGACCTGCCGCGCCTTCAAAGTCTCGTACATTTTTCAGATACTCTACGAGATTCGGAGATTCTGTACCTTTAAGGATTAGCTTAATCGCGTCATACGCATACATCGAAAGATCTGTTGGCTCACTTCCAAACTGACGCCTGTAAGATTCGTAGTACTTCTCTGCGTGCCGGTCGTCAGCCGACGCGACCCATGCACCTTCAAGTGCACCGCCCGAAGCAGCAAGTTCAGAAAAATAGGCAGTTTGAATTCCACCGAAGAAATCCCCTTTATAGCCGAGTTGCCGAAGCGATTTCGCAAGGAGGCCTCCCTGCGGCGCAAGCGTTGACAGAAACACAGCATCTGGATTGGAATGAACTAATCTCGCTGCGACAATACGGAAATCTCTCTCAGTCGTATCAAAAGTCTCAGATGCAACGATCGGTGCAACCCCTGCACTTTCCAGAATCTTCTGCTGCAAAAGACAAGAATCTTGATTTGATGCGGCTGTTGCCACTCGAAGGTATTTGCGTCGCTTAACTCCTTCAACGTTGAGCGCAGTCAAAGTCTCCAGTGCCGGCATAAGAAGAAAAGCATGCTCGCGGCCACGCACCACGGCTCTATTAACGTTGATAGAGAGCAAGAGTTTCTTTTGCTTCTCCGTCAGATCGACTATTGCAAGCCCCTGATTTGTCCCAAATGCAATGAGAACATCGACTTTATCTATCTCAAGAAGTTTCTTTGCTGCCCGTACGGCATTTGGAGTAAGAAACGCATCGTCTTCAAAATGAATTCTAATTCTGTTCTCTGAATCGAGCTCCTGCTTCGCAAGAAGCATGGCGTTTTTGAAAGCTACACCCTGTATACTCAAGGGTCCCGTGAGCGCTAAAACGACGCCAACTTCAAGAGTTTTAGGTGTCTCTGAATGTGCAAGCGTGGCAATTAGTAGCGCCGGAAGGAGTAAAAGGATTTTTTTCGCGAAGCGCATGAAATTGTGTGCGGACATAGCGAAGAGGATAACGTGCAGTTTGAAGCGAAGCAAACCGCATGTTGAACTGTTCATTTGCTTGCTAGTTCGCTCGCCGAGGTACCCCGCGTCTCGCAATTAGCGGCGCAGCTAATTCTTGGAGCTGGGTTGTGGGCTCAGCAAAGATCATTTGTAAGGCGCGAAACTTTGACGATGGTTTTTCGATTAGGGGAAACACGAGGTTAGGGCAATTTCTGGAGGAAATTTGAGTAGCCCGGCTACAATACTTACTTACTTAAAGCGCGTCGACTGGAGTTGATTGTTATACCGCCTTCATGGCTAAAAATCTTCCTCGGTCTATCTGTCCTACTGTTTAGCCAACGGTTAGTTGGTGCGCTTCCAACTTTTGACAAAGTAATACAGTCCAACAACAAACATTAACCCACCAAATATTACTGCCCCATTTTGGCCTGCTGCATACGCTCCGCTCCCGGTAGGACCCTGGCCAAACGCTCTCACCAGAAGAATCCCTCCGCCCCAAATAATCCCGATTGCTCCAAATATTCTATTTCTCATGTTTTAAGCCCTCAATGCGAAATTCTGGTGAATCGATATGAGTATGCCTTGGCGGGATAACGGTCTAACTGTGCCGCGGTGAAGCCGTAGGCACCAGGCGTTTTTATCTATCCCCTTTTATAGGCCCAACCCACCATTCCGAAGCAACAGCAAGATTCCTTTTTCGAAGAAAGTCACGCTTCTTCAAATCTTGCTGAGCGCAGACTACATTGGTTAGCGTGGCCCCCCGTCGTATCGCCTCACTCTCAACTGCCTCAAGCGCTGCACGACCGTGGGTATCCCAACTGGCGTCTGCTGCGATTGGGAAATCATCAACGAAACAAACTTTTTGCTCGCGATAAACGGCTGGACTATTCGCAATATAGCCAATAGCAAACGCCATAATACGGCCTGATTCTTCAGCCACCCTTACAATAGCGTTCTCATTTTTTGCCGATAACAATTCTCGGAAGTACTCACGTTGAGCTTCCCGCGCTTGCTCGGCCTCTGCCCAAAATATAGGCGAATAGACTTCGTAACTTTTGCGACGCAGAGATTCGAGATCCAAGAGGACTTCCAGGTCCTCAAGTTGAGCCGGCCTCGCTGATATTTTGCATTGCATAGTCGTTTGCTAAGGAAAGATAACGGCCTAAATGAGCCGGGCGTACTCGCCTCGGTTCGATTTGATGGTGGGATGCCTAATCGGGGGCAAAGTCGACCCAGTCAACCTTGCCGTCTTTAAAACACACTATCCCCCAATCAGAATCATACTTTCCATCATTGCTGTGTCGATAAACGTCACAGTTTTTTAGAGTCAGCTGATCCTTCTTACTCGTGTCAACTTCGAACGTACCACGACGCGTTCCAATAAGTTCTGCACTTGGCCCTGATGCGTACGGCCAATTGGTACCCTTCATATACTTCTTGAAAAGCCTATCAACTTCGACTTTCGGCATGCCGGGCGACACTTTACCAAGCACCGTTAGAAAATCGTCGCGACTATCCGCAATCGCGATCGATTGCCAAATGAACGACATCAGAAGAATCAATAGAAATCTACTTTTTATCATGGAACTCGAGTAACCGAACGGCTTGAATCACCAGTTTGGCGCCACTCAGGAGCCTAGTCAATCACCGCCATCTCAAGGCGCCAAAGCTGGTGGATTTGTTTGTTGTACGCCATTTGCCAAGCCATTTTATTTGTTCTCATGGCACTCAGTTTTTCCAAAAGAGTAAGATCGAATATCTTCACGGGACTTAAATTTAGTTCCGGGATTGAGCCCTTTGCGTAAGGCTAAAAGCGCAAAATCTCGAAAATCACGCAGGGATCCTTTTGCTGTTGGCACTGCATCATGAACAAACTCGTAAGTGGTGTCTGGAACAAAGACGAATAGCTTTCCGAGCTGAATATTAGCCTCAGTTGTCAACGACACTAGCCGCGCCCGATCCTCTTTAGAAAGTTTCGTGTTCCGATAAAGATCGTATCCGCCTTGCGACTTGATAAGACGATCAACTTCACACTGCAGATCGTATTTCTCAACTAGCTCCTCAGCCAGGGCCTCTACCTGATACAGGACTTCCACTGTTTTTCC
>JAFLCA010000238.1 GCA_017302875.1 Deltaproteobacteria bacterium | reverse complement strand
TGATTTGACTTGCTCTTTGCGCTGCGGGGGCGCTCCTTTTCCCTCAGCGTAAGCCTGTAATGCGATCATGGGGACGAACGGAGACTCGCTGCTTCCGAGCGTTAGCGTGTGTGAGCGCAAATTTTTGATAATGGGGGATAGACTTTCGTTCCAGAGAACGGAGATTCGCTGTTGAGGATCTATCAGGCACTCCTCGACGGGCATTAGCCGAAGCGGCTCGCTTTCTTCATAGCTTTTACGACGCAGAATCTTAATGCTGTCAGTCGGGCAATTCTTGCGTAGTTTACAAACAACAGCTTCTACTGAAGGATCGTTGAACACGGGAAAGTCGTAGATGGTGATCGCCTCTAACGCTCGTTCCTGTAACAGCAGGTTGCGTAGTTTGGCGGCACTTCGGATTCCAAGCCAGGCGTTTGGCACAATGTACGAAAGTGCACCGCCTGTTCGCAGTAGTTGAAATCCCAGCGCCATGAACGCAAGGTACTTGTTGATTTTACCGTTTCGGGAAGATGCGAAAGCTTTCCGTAGCAGCGCGTTCTCTTCCGCGGAAATTTGCTCGTCGCGAGATAGCCCATAGGGCGGGTTGCCCACGACGAAGTCAAATCCGCCCCTCCTAAAGACTTCTGAAAACTGAACGCTCCAAGCAAACGGCTGAAGGATCTCCGGGATAGTGCTGCCGGCAAGAGTATGCGGATCGAGGAGGCTGTTCCCGATTTTAATATGCTTGAGATTTTCAAAGCCTAGCTGGGCGCCATATTGCGCCGCGCAGTTTGCGACAAGTTCTTTTGCGAGTGCGCCGGCGCTCGCATCGCAGTCAACGCCATGGAGACACTCTTGCGCGAGAACTGCCGCGTGTTGCGCGGACTGTTCTCCGCGTCGCGCAAGTTCTCGCATCAGCATGCGCAACGCCCGAATTAGAAAAATGCCCGCCCCACAAGCCGGGTCCACGATACGAATCTGAAACAGCTCGGGGGTCGTTCTGGACCCTATCGATTGACCCAGTGTGGCTTCGAGAATTTCATCGACAATTCGTATGGGGGTGTAGAATACGCCCTTTTTCTTGCGAGCGTGGCGCGAGTCGCTGATTCCGAAAGCTAGGGCGCGAGCCTCTGGGCTAGCGCCGCTGGAATCGTCATAGGCAGGAGCGCATTGAATATAGGTAGCAGTGCTTCCCATGCCGGGCTCGTAGTTGCTCGTGGTCCAGTTCTAAAGTTTCTGCGTGAAACTTCCAGTGTTTGGTAGCGGGGCAGCGGCGGATTTTGTATATTTCATCGCGCCCGTCCGTGAATCGGATACCTACCGACTAACCACGGGCACGAGAGGCTGAGCGGTCGCCTCACGTAAAGAGTATATATGATCGACCTGCTTGTATATATCGTCGTACGCGGCTTCGTTTCGCTTTTGAATCTATTGCCGTTACGATCGCGAATATCGCTCATGACCGGTTTGGTCAGAACGGTCACTGCCGTGCTGCCCGCCTTTAAGCGAGTTTCGCTGCGCAATCTTGAGCTCGCATTCCCGGAAAAAGATTCAGCTTGGCGCCATGATATTATCCGACAATCGCAATCCTCTCTTGCACGCGTTATCGTCGATTTTGCGCGACTCGAAGAGCTGGATGAAGCCTGGGTTCGCGCTAACGTCGATTGTGCATTTCTGCCCCGCTTCGAGGAGATGAAAGCAGCCAATCCCGGAAAAGGCATCATGATAGCAACGGGACACTTGGGAAGTTTTGAACTTCTTGCGCACTGCGTTGCCATGTACGGCTATCCGATAAGTTTCGTCGTGCGGCCCTTTAAGCTCCCAAAGTTTAATGCGTGGTGGACGGGCATTCGAGAAGCTGCCGGCAATCGCGCCATCATGCGCAAGGGCGCATTCAAAGAGGTGGTAGCGGATCTTTCCTCGGGGCGCGATGTGGCCATTCTTTTCGATCAGAACGTGACACGAAAACATGCTGTGTTCGTCGACTGGTTTGGACGGCCTGCCGCAACGACAAGGACAGTCGCTCTGGCGGCGCTGCGAACCGAGGCTCCCGTCATTGTAGCCTCGATGGGGTTTCTTGGCAGCGATCGCTATCGCATCAGCGCCTGCGAATGTGACTTCCAAGCATTATATGCGGACGAAACGATAAGTGCCGACGAGAAGGTTCTGCGCATGACGCAGGAACTCTCGAAGCGCTATGAAGACATGATCCGCCAGCATCCCGGAGAGTGGTTCTGGATGCATAAGCGCTGGAAAACTGCGCCCGAAGGGATGCAGGAAAACTTCTATAAGTCCTGAAAAACACCAACTTTCCTTCAAAAAGCCTGCTAAAGCACATATTTGAGTAGCCTTTCCATAAGTACTATACTAAGTCGGTGCCTCGCCTCTTCTAGGTGCGGGGCCCCCACAGGTTGTCCATACGGTTGCATAAGTAGTTGCTTTCGCAGGCGATTATTCGGTTAGAAAGGGTTAGTAACCGTTTACCAGCGGATTGGAAGTAGTGACAGCTCTTACGAAAGGCATCAACATCCAAAGTTTTGGTCGCAGCAACTTCATGCTCACGGTCGTCGTGTGCCTGGTGGTGATTGCCCTTTTCTTCATTCCCGAAATCATCGGATTCCAGCGTTCCTTCCATAAAACCAGCTCTTCGCACTTAGATTCGATTTCTGCACGCGCCGCAAAACGCGAACAGCCTGTGGTCGCCGGTGAATTGTCCCAGCCTGAGGTTTCTCCGCTGGACGAGGTGTCCAAGCTCATCAATTTCCGCTCAGCCTTGCCGCAGGCGCCGCAGTCTGTCATTGCTCCAGCGCAGCCGCAGTTGAAAGAAGGCGGCTCCAATGTTGATCCAAATTTGCTCGCCAAGTGCGTTGCGACGTTGTCTGAACCTGTCGAGAAAAAGGCCGAACGTAATCTTTCTCAATCTCCGCTGACCTGGGAAAAGATCCGCGCTCCGGAATCGCAGGACATTTTGCGCCGTGCTCAAGCGGAAGCCCTCGCTATCTCTCGATCGATTGGTCCGAAGAAAACTGAATCTCGCTATGCGCTCATTACGTTCTCAAATGCTATCAATGCAGTTTTGACGGGATCCGATCAGTTCAGTTCCCCTGAGGAAGCGATTGGGTACGTGGAGACAGTGGATCAAGCCGTGACTAAGGCTATCTTCCGTGAAGGCGTGGATCGTGCGGACTACATGCGTTGGCAGCAAGTATCGCTTGGGCCAGAACTCAAGACGAGCCGTGTGGCGCGTACGAAGGCGCAGTACTCCATGCCTTTCAATCCACGTATCACGATGGAATATGTCGGCGTACGTCAGCTTGATCCGAATCCCAATGAATCAGCTTCCGTGGACTTCCGTGGCTACATGTACGGAAAGGATATTAAGAAGGTCGAGGTTCTCTGGAAGGGCGACACGAACGAGATTTCTCTTTCCGATCCTGATCCGAAGACTGGCCGTCGGTACTTCTCCAACATGTTGGTCGATGCGCGCGGCGTCTATACGCTGATTGTGACTGACTTCGAGGGGAATAAGTACGAGAAGAGCTACGAGTTCTTCCCGCGAGTGGTCGGCTATCAGAAGAATTCAAACGGTTTCTATGTCATTCCCTATAACTCGAAAGAGATGGGAGAAGGTGATCCCCGCCTCGACCGCATGTTCCGCACTGCCGGACGTCGTGGTGTTGAAGGAGCCAGCAATACCTCATTCTCTACATTCTAGTTCCTCAATGCCGCTGTGAATTTCCCCTGGGCAGTCAGGAGAAAATTGCCTAATCTCAAGGCTCTGATCTGACGAAACTTCGGCGTATGACAGAATCGAGCGCACTTAAAACAGTCGATATGCAGCGATTAAAAGCTGCTCTTTCCTCATTGCGCGCTGAATATGCCCAAAAGAAGCCCTTCCCACACATCGTTCTGGAAGATTTTCTGGAGCGGCCTCATGCTGAGCAAGCCATGGTTGATTTTCCCGGGGCTGACTCTGACCAATGGCTGCACTATAAGCATTTCAACGAGAACAAATTAGGTCAAAGCAAACTCGAGCTGATGCCGGACTCTATCGCCCAGGTAATTCGGGAATGCAGCAGTGCTGAGTTTTGCGCCTTTTTGTCGGAGCTGACGGGCATTCCAAATTTGATCCCTGACCCGGACTTAGATGGGGGTGGTCTGCACCAGAGCGCGCGAGGCGGGTTTCTGCGGGTGCATACTGATTTTACGACGCACCCGAAACACCCGACGTGGCAACGCCGTGTGAATCTCTTGGTGTATCTCAATAAAGATTGGCTGGATTCCTATGGCGGACATTTGGAGCTGTGGGATGTCGATATGCAAAGCTGTCAGGCAAAGATTGCTCCGACCTTTAATCGCTGCACCATTTTCACGACGGGTACCGACACGTTCCATGGTCTTCCGCACCCCTTAACCTGCCCGGAGGGCATGACCAGAAAATCAATCGCTTTATACTACTTCACGGAATCTTCCGGTGCAGTAAGTCAAAGTACCTACTACAAGCCTTTACCCGAAGATTCCGGAATAAAGCGCCTACTG
>JAFLCA010000237.1 GCA_017302875.1 Deltaproteobacteria bacterium | reverse complement strand
CAAGAGAGTGCAGGCTCATGTGAGGGAGTAACCGGCAAATGTTTCGGTGTTTCTCTCAGCATTGGGTCTAGGCACAGCCAGTCCTTGGAGCGACGGGTAACCTTCTAGAAGCAGACGTTACCGGGTGGGATCGTCAATGTCTGCAAAGGCCGATTTACTGACCTATCGGGGTATTGTCAAACGAGGGAGCAGGCCCAGCTTCCGTTTCTCGGCCACTGCGGTCGTAGCACTCCGGAAATTCTTTCTGTCGCAGCTCCGCTTTAGTTCGAATCAACCAGAGCCGTCGAACTCCGACATCAAAGAACTACTGGCGGCCTGCAGTGCCTCGAGGGATTTATCTGCCTTTGGAAAGCGCACGACTTTAGCTGGTTGTTTTTCGGCGGCAGATTCTGCGCTCATAATAGCGTCGTAGGCCTCTCGCTCGCTCTTTGTCATCGTCGACCGAATGAGCGCCTCAGCAACACGCTTCTCTTTCTCTTCGATAATGGCTGATGCGACGACCACATTGCTGGAAACCGGAGGAGCATAGCTGCACCATAAGTCGGCGCGTGCCATTCTGTTGTCGAGCACCTGTTTCCTCAGAAGTTCGACCTCCTCACGATGGCTTGTATATGCGTCCGACTTGTATGCTTGCTCGATGTGACCGATAGATAGAATTGTGTTTCCTTGCTCTCGCGCAACTCTATACGCCAACGTTAGCAGGACGGCGCTCTTCCGATTGATTCCGTACGTGTAGTTGTGAATTTGCTCGGCATGCGTCCTCGCCGAAACCGCCTTGTCACTGGCTATCATTTCCGAAAGAACTTCGAGTTGATCGCTCAGTATCCGACGAAAATCTTCGGATCCGTGCCGTTCCGGGTTAAGCACAAGGACATTTGACAGAAGACGGTCTCGCTCTTGCTGCGGTCGTTTCTCTAGCTTATTTATCATGCTGTAATTGGCGCCAAAGAATAGAGGCGGACCGATAAATGTAGCTTTCATCACCATCTCCGACGCTTTTGCGTGCCCCGCCTGCGTTGCAGTGATGAACTGACTCTCATCAAGAATGGCCAGTCCGACACCATTCGTGTAGGCGCGCTTGGCGGCCGGCTTCAGGATTGCGGTCCCGGTAATGCCACATCCAACGAACGGCTCAAGAAGCGAGGTCAAATTCTTGCCAGCGACCATTGTCATGATCCACACGGGCTCAAACGGATAGCGTGGCAAGCCTTGCACATCAATGACGAAATCATCGCAAGCCAGAAGGCGCTCAACCGCACGGAACAACTGACTCTTTCCTGTACCGCCCAAGCCGATCAGAGCAGTCGCGAAGCCCGGCTCTGTCGGCACAAGATTTTCGGTATTACAGTCAGCTCGAAACTGCTCATCCGTGGAATATGTTAGGGAAACATAGGCCCGTGCGATGCCTACAATCGCCCGGATGATTTTGACGATTTGCGCTGTCGACGTGTAGGTCTCCTTGAAGGCCGCCTCGATTAGCTTGCACCCTTCTGCAACGTTAAGGACACTGAGATTCGCGGCCGCGCGAGACCTTTTTTCAATGATTCTTGCGATTTCTTCGTCAGAATCAGGGAGCGTGAATCGCTTCAGCAACTGGTTGGCGATCATGCGGCCTTCTTTCTAGAAGGCTTCGGTGAGAGAACTCTCTTTTCAACCGCCGCTTCCGGAGATTTGCGAGGGCGGCCAGGCTTACGATCTGTCTCCCCCCAACTTGCACCAGCATTTTCCTCGTAGCGTTTCCGCGCTTCCAACTCTGCGCCAGCGGCACTTCGCCGCTGCTCAGATGCGAGTTCCTGCTTGATCTTGGCTTCTCTTTCCAACTCCTCCATCGTTAGCATTTGCTCGCGCTCGCCTAGGCGCACAGAAAGCTTCGGCTTCAGTTGGCGCAGGCGCCCGCTAATCTCCACCCAGACGTACATTAGATTTAGAGGCAGGTGATATCCGCTGACTTTGATCGTTTGTCCGGGGCTAAGTGACGCATAGAGGCTGCTTTCATCTAGTTCTGTATTCGAGTAGCAGCGTTCGCCAACCCAGATTCCTCCATCTCTCAGGTCGTAGCTACTCTTGGGCAAGAAGCTACGTACCGCAGTGTCGAAGTGAATTTGGATCGCATCATTTAAGCCCTCCGCATCGAGCCACTTTGCCAACGCATAGGGCGAACATACGGTTTCTGCAAAGGCACGCGCCCCTAGCATTTGAGATCCAACGTTACGCACGTGATTGTCTTTTGCCGCACGGCAGATCTCTCTCTGAATAAGCTGGACAATGTCTTTGTCGCTTACAAAATACTCCGGAGGCCCCTCGATATCCCGCTCGCGTGGATGCCCAGACTCAACGCTAGGCTTACTCTGACCGCTGTAGGTTTCAGTCATCTCCCGGATTGGGAACTGGTTCTGCAATGAATTAACGATCGCTGAAACTGGTGCCTTGCCTCGGTCGGAAATCAGATGCGAAGGCAAGCCCTTTACAAAGCCGTCCAATAGCGTTCCTTTTTCCAGCCCCCAAAGTAAAGCAAATGCGTCGAGTCCAATTGCCGCGCAAAACAGCATCATCTGATAGGCGTAGGCTGATTCGCCTTCAAGAGAAAACCCAACGCCGACCGCGTACTTGCTACTGATGCAAACGCCTCGTGCGACACACAACCTTAAGGAATTTCCATCCCCATGCGTCAATCGTGGGCGTTCTTTGAGGAAATATGCGTCAACCTCCAGCTTGCTCAATAGACTGCTGACGTTCTGCGAATAAGGTCCCTTCGTCCCGGCTTTCGAGCGCATGTGGTGCTCGCCATAGAGGAGGAGGTTGGTTGAACGAATGTCGAGATGTTGGTGCCAGCGGTACCAGAATTTTCCCTCAGTATCTGGAAAAGGCTTGCCTTCGGGGTGATACATCTCCCAATCTCCGCGCTCGTTCATCCTTCCGCGGCAACCCCAGTACTCCTTCAGTGACTCGATATATATTTTGTGCTTGGTCCACTTTTTACCCAGGAAGGAATTCACGGCTTCAATAATCTGGTCTGTGAACATCGCGCTCGGCCAGCCGTAGTCCTTTCCCTTGTCCACTGAGTGCCGACCAAAATGTGTATCTTTGTATTTCTCGTTAGCCTTGTCGTAGATACCGGTGTTCGTGTACTCCGGCCACAAAGCTTCGATCTGAAACGAATGACAGATGTAGGAGAAGAACCACTCGGCCAATCGAGTCCGATTTTGCTTTGGGGTGATGTTTTTGGCGTGTTCGTTGATGATCAGGAACGGGTTCTCGGCAAGCAGAATTTCGCTCAAACGAGGTAGAAGATCTTCGATATATCCGAACCGCTGCTCTGCGCGCGACTTGTGGAGCATCTTTTTTTTGATGCGCGCGAGGTCCACTGCGTAGAGCTCCATGCCTTCGGCACGGGAAAGCCAGGGCGGGAGTGTTAGCTGCGCTGTTGCGAGCACGATGCCACCGCCGTCGACGCCTTTTCGAAAATCACACGTTGGTATATGGTGAATCCTGATCCGTCGCCCACTTTCCTGATCCGAAAACGTGGCTAGCGCAGTCAGGCCTGAGGTGCCATTGTTCTTCAGGAAGTAGTACCGCTGGCTAGCCTTCAGATTCAAAAATCCGTTGGGCACGAGCAATTGTTGCCCTAGGTTCATGCCAGCCTCCTGAACCAATCGGCATAACGCACAAACGGGTCATGAATCTCAGCACGCAACGGAAGATTGTCAGCGACGACGCGAAACAGCTCGACGCGGATTTGTCGCGCGAAAATACCGGATTTTAGTATCCATTTCGCATCATGTAGGCTGATGGAGAATTTCTGTGCAGCGCTTTTCGCATGGTCATGCATCAGCCTGTCACGCGGGAGTTGCTCGCGATAGTAGGCAAGCACTTCTTCTTTGACGGCGATTGCCCCCGGGTCTTGAGGCATCCGTGCATACCAATAGAAGAGGTCTAACAGGTTGATGCTAAGTTCGTTATCAACCATTTTCGGTACGAGCTGATGCGTTGGGATCTGCCCATCCAGGTAATACAGCCGCTCGAGCTCATGACGAAATTCTGCTTTCTCCCGGTCTTCTTTTGAGGTCGGTGTGTTTCGTCGCGTATAGGTTCGATGAAAATCTTCGAGAGTCGCTTTGATTGACCAATTGACGGCATAGGGTCCGATTTCATCGATCAGACAGGGAAGAATGTCCCCTACGTAGGGAAACGGAAGTAGGCACCCCTTGAACACGGGGTGGTCTCTAGGTGCTCTGACCATTGGATGGTCTTTCAACTTCCCCAAAGCCTCCGCGATGTTGAGTGTTCCGCGTAGTCCCGGAAACTGCATTCCCCGAGCCAACGGATGGTTCTGTAGTGGGTGAGGCGCAGGACAAAAAAACAGCATTTTTTGCTCATGCAGGTCTATCAGCTTCGGGCGCAAGTCCACCAGCTTCGGACAATGACACGCAAGTAGCACAAACACCTGTTCGGTGCCTGCTTGAGCTTGCACGATTCGGTTAAGGAACGGGTCTGCCATGCAAGAGGGTCGCGTTCCCTTCGGGCAATCACCGTCACTGATCGTATTGGCTGGCTGATAGTCTCCGAGCCACTTTGATGGGCCAG
>JAFLCA010000236.1 GCA_017302875.1 Deltaproteobacteria bacterium | reverse complement strand
GTTGGGGTTCAGGATGGCCTTCCGAAGAAAAATTTCAGCATGATGCCGGCGCCGCCTACGCCCTGCTCAGAAAAGAGGAGTCGATTGATCCTCGAAAAATAATTGTCATCGGCAGCTCAATCGGAACCGGAATAGCCGCCTACACTGCGCATGCCTATCAGGTGGGAGTGCTTGTGCTATTGTCTCCTTACACGAGTCTACGTAATGTCGTCGCCGAGATGCCCGTTGTTGGCGCACTTTCTCCATTTCTTAGATATGATTTTCCAACTCAAGATTTTCTCTCTAAAATTAATGATGCGTGCCTAATAATTGCGCATGGGCGCAGGGATTCGACGATCCCTTTTAGCCATTCAGAGAAGCTGAGCAGTTTGTATTCGGGCCGCGGCAGGATGCTGTTCCTTCCATCATCGGAGGCGGGACATAATGATCTTCTGGCTCGCGTCAATCCTGAACTGGCGCAAGCCATGTTGCGCTGTCTCCCTGATGACGCTTCGCAAGGGCCTCGTAGTTCGGAATAGGTGATCGCGTCTGTGGCTACGTACAAGTAGAGGCTACTTGCCAGGCAGATTTGAATCAGAACGGATCCTATATCTTTGCGATACTTAGAGAGCGGAACCGCAAGCCCGGAGCGAGGCGGTTCACCACTTGGCAATTCTTGATGCTAAATCCCGCCGCCTCCAATTGTGGGAACACGACGTGCTTCCCATACGCTAGCGTTGGTGCGGGCGGGGCAAGATGTCCGGAAAAATTATTAAACTCAATTGGCTGATACGGAGATAGAGGTTGCGTACGCAGCTGCGCGTCAAGTTGTCCCCAATTCTTCAAGCTCATCAAGACTTCACGGTGACGCGCGAAGACAATCTCTCCGGCAGGAAAGGCGCACCCTCCATGGACGAGCTGCAGATGGATTAAACGGCGGAAACCGCCTCCTGGCAGCAATACTTCTTCATCGAGCCCGACGCGATCGTTAGCATCGACCGCATAAATGAACTTTATCATGTCCTCATCAACGATGCGGTCAATTCGAAGGCAATTCTCGCGCGCAAACTGTGGCGAGATAGCAGATAGCATTTCTACGTACGTATCTTGAACATCGTACAAACCTTCCTGGCTGGAGCGGATCGCTTGCTCAAAGCGGCGCTTCTCAGAACGCGAAAATTCCACGATGTCTTGGCCCACTTTTCCCAAGGCCCGCGCCCGTTCTGAGACGGTTGCCATCTGCGTTTTTTGTTCGCCGATCTTTTGTTCAAGCGTTGCGCGGCGATCTCGCTCTTGTTCCAACAGCGCTTTCTCGAGAGTTAAGAAGCGCTGCACATGCGGGAGAGCTGCCTGGTCGCCTTCTCCGGCAAGTATCGAGCGAATATGAGCATCAACGTGCGGCTTTAGGCGTTCGATGTTTTTTTCGAGCAGCAATCCCCGCAGCGATCTCACTTTGCCTAAATCCGTTACTATTTCCGTGCTTTTGGTAAGCGGGTCGGTAAGGCTCACTTCAACGGTGCGGCGTGGTTTTGCAACAGCAAGGCGTGCGGCTACTTCGCTCAGACTCAAAATCTTATGCGCTGGAATATTATAGCGGCGGCCAATTTGTTCGGGGACTAGTATTGGGGTGGTGTTCGCGGGACCTTGCTCTGCTTGTTTGATCTCGATGTAGCTCTTTCTGCGTTTGGAGTCTTCGATGGCGTCTATAAGGTAGATATCGAGTGAGGCGGCCATGCCTTCGTCAGGCCCTAGCCATCCGTTGGCAGTGCGTTCTTCTATACGTCCGCTGGCGCGTTCGGCGGCGACTCGATCGCGCTCTCGTTGCGTGATGCCATAGATGTCGGGGCCATAATGATCGAGAAACTGGTCCACTTCGGCGTCGGGAACAATGTAGTAGTCGGAGGGGCGGTAATCTTGCTCAAACGGCATGCTGCCCAAGCGCTCCCGAAGGAGAGCCAAGCAAGTCTGGTAGTTCCATTCCGGAAGCCGCAGCCATTGCGGATCGCGGAAGCGTTTCCCACGATAGGCCGGCTCCTCAAGCAGTTGGTTGACCACCGAGGTGCTCCAGGATTGGATGACCTGAAGGTACGTATCCGCATTCCACTGAATGCCGGGGTCCGCTAGATACGGGTGAAGCTCGGGCGGATAATCTGATAGACGAAATTGAGAAAAGATTTCCCAACTCGCGCTGTGTCCTGGGTCTGCAAAGTATTCGCCAATCTTACGCACGACTGCCGCGTCCTCCGGCAGGAACCCATGCATGTTTTCATTTTCAAGAGTTGAGTATTCGCGAGCTGCATGGATGGTAAATGAATAGCGCCGTCCGCTTGGAAGTACGACTGCGTAAATGATCTCGATATCGGGGATTGGTCCCGGATCTTGTATCCCCGTGCCCTCACACCAATGCACGAGCTCCGGATCGAGGCGCCCGGTCAAGCTAACGGTATACTTATGAATCTCGCCCTCTTCAATGCGGCGCTGCATGGAAAGTAGAAAGTTTCGTGAGCACTCAAGCTGGCCATAGGGGATGCGAAACTGTGGAAAGTGACCGTAAGAAATCTGCTGATTCAAGACCCCAACTGCTCGATAGAGGGGGCCGGGCACAATCGGTATAGCGCCTTCGAAGGCATGTAAAGTTTCTTGGAGATGATCCGGATCGGCGCCTGATAACTTTCTGAATAAGGCGCACAGCTCTACAGCACGGTCATTCCAATTCGGCTTGCTGAGCTGTTTTTCTTCGAGTGCGTAAACGCCTGGGATTGCGCTGGGGCGATAGAACGCTAAGAGAGCTCGCACGTCGGAGAGATCCTTGAAGCGCTCAAGAATGCCGGGCGCTGTTTCATAGAAAAGTCCGCTGAATAGAATCGCTTCGCTTTGATTTTGCACTTTTTCGGGATCGCTGCCTGGCGGGAGGGGGATAAACGTATTGCGTTTTCGAATCCCACTGCCGGATTCTACCAACAAGAACTTTTGACCAACGGAAAGCTGAAGGGATCCCGGTTCCACTTTCTGAAATCGCGTAATCTCTTGAAGCTGAAAGCCGGGGCTAGAAAGATGCAGCTGCACCGCTGCTTGAGAGCGTTCCAGTGCGGCAACCTTCATTATGGCGAGCAAATTATTCAGGTGCTCGCCGTCTGCCTGTCCGAGTTGTTGTTGAGCCTCGTCGATGATGCGTTGAGATGACCGAATCATCTCGGTGAGATTCACCTGCACGGGCACGAAGCGCGCACTTTCGTGTGCCGGATTATCTCGGGAGCTGTCTGAAGAATGAGTCTGATGAGACACTGCTACTGCCTGCCTCGGTTAGTTCGTAAGTCGTCGCGATGATAGCACACCGGCCCGCTTAAAATAGATTTAGCTCGGGGGCCGTTTCCAGCTCTTTAGGTCCGCAGAAACATTCAATTGTTCAGCGAGTGCGGCACGCTTAGCACTGCGCTCGATCCCAATAGCCGATAGGCCCAGCGCATTGGCAACTGCTAACATACTTCCCTGACCACAAAAGGGGTTTACGATGGTGCGGGTCGCTGTCTGTTCTGCAATGAATTTAGCGATCAGCGCACAAGCAGTGATTCCCATCCCACGTTCCCAAATCTTCTCGCCTAAGTCAGGTAGCACATCGCTGGTTGATTTGGAGATTTCTGCTTTTACTTGTTTGCTAAAGCAAAGGATGTGCGAATATCCGGGACGTCCGAATGTAACGCGACCAGGTTCGACTCTGCAGGCGATCTTGTGCCATAGCAGGGCATGTCCCGAACTCTCTGCGGCTTTTTGGCAGAGAAAGCCTTTGTCGATCCATTCGCCATCAAGTTTGATATCCGACTGATAGAAAACGCAAACGCCATCATCAGGAGTGCGCGAAAGAATCAACTGAGCAGTTTGAACAAACCATTCCTTCCATTGTGCCGGTGAGTAGGAGGGGAACTCCGAGATGTCTGGCATCGAGGCAACCAGCGAACAACCAGTCAAAACCGGTGTCTGCTGAAGCCAAGCAATGGCGTCTGCTTGGTGCACGGTGCGAGTGAAATGTGTAGAGTCTGGCGGCATGCATATGACCGTACAGAAGATTGCAGTTGGAAGAAAGGCGCCTGTAGAATTTTTCTAGCTGCAGCGCGGCTCCTCAAATCGGCTTTAATGTAGCTCCAAGAAAACCGTGAGTCGAAGTTATGCAGAGGATCTCCACCAGCCGGGCTACTGGGATCTCCGCCTGAAATCGGTCCTCTTGGTGGGTGTGGGTATGTGACTTCGAGAGATCCCAAAACTACTATGATCGGGCACCCAGACAGATTGTTGGTACACTCCCACATGGCGACAGTGAAATCGCAGATAGAGAGAAACACAAAGACTCACCATGCGGTCAAAGGCTCGGCAAGTTTTGGTAAGGACGGCGGATAGAGCCCCATAGGATATCGCTCGGAGAAGTCGCCGAGGAGCCAATTCCGACTGATTCTTCTTGCTTCATCCATGAGGCGCCTGAAAAATTTGATAAATTGAATTCTTTTTTTGCGATTCTCTGAAAGGCAGAACGTACGCTTGCCGGCTCGCTTGGACTGATGGTTGGTCTCGAGGCGCTGGTTAAGCAATCGGTTCTTTCCAATAATAGAGCTGCCATATGCCGTTCTTTTCCTT
>JAFLCA010000235.1 GCA_017302875.1 Deltaproteobacteria bacterium | reverse complement strand
GATTCGGGATCCATGCCCTTCGGAAGCGAAGCATTGATCGTTCCATCCGTTACATATGGCCCATAGCGCCCGCTCTTAATAACCATCATAAGTTCGCTGACGGGATGCTTTCCGACTTCCTTAAGTTTTGCCGGCTGCGCGGAAGCGCGGCCACGTCTGCGCGGCTGCTTCAACAATTCAATAGCCTGCTCAAGGGTCATATCGATGGGGGACATTTGATCCATCGGAATCGTGCGCGTCTCGGATCCAGCCTTAATGTAAGGGCCATATCGACCGGCAGAAGCAATCACTTCTTCTCCGCTGGTCGGATCTTTTCCAAGACTACGCGGGAGGGTCAAAATTTTCAGCGCAGTTTCCAAGTTCACAGCATCCGGTGTCATGCCCGGAAGGAGTGAGGCCATTTTCGGACGATCCTGTCCCTCAACGTACTCTCCAAGCTGGATGTAGGGTCCAAAGCGACCTTTCTTCAGGTAAATCGGCAAGCCTGTTGCCGGGTCGTTTCCAAGCGAGGCCGGCCCCTTGGCAGCTTCCACAAGAATCGAAAGCGCGCGATCGATATTCAACTCGTCTGGCGCAATCATATCCGGAACACTGGAGCGAGTTTCGCCGTTCGTTATGAAAGGCCCGAAACGTCCGATACGGACCTCGACGGTTTTGCCGTCTTTATCTTCGCCGAGCTTGATACCGTTAACTTCGCGCGGATCGATAGTGGCCTCACCGTTCTTCACGAGATCCACGAGACCCGGAGAATCTCCGGTATAGAAGCCTTTGAGGTACACGAGATTATCGAACTCACCGCGCGAGATAGCGTCGAGATCGTCTTCCATCTTCGCTGTGAAATCGTAGTTTACGAGCGTCGTAAAGTAGCGCTCCATCAGGGTGGTAAGCACTGAGGCCAAGAACGTAGGCACGAGTGCTGTACCTTTTTTGAAGGCGTAGGAACGAGAAAGCACCACATCCACAATGGTCGCCCAAGTGCTTGGTCGCCCGATACCACGTCGCTCAAGTTCTTTGATGAGTGTGCCTTCCGTATAACGAGCGGGAGGCTGCGTTTCATGCGACAAGGCGTCCAACTTCTTAGTATCAACTTTCTCGCCTTCGCTTAGCTTCGGAAGAATCTTCTCGCGATCAGCTAATTCCTGATCCGGATCGTCGCTGCCCTCCACGTACACCCGTAGGTATCCAGGGAACTCAATGGTCTTTCCTGAAGCGCGGAACGTAGAATCTCCGGACTTAATCTGCACGCCGACGCGAGTTCCATGCGCGTCCTTCATCTGAGAAGCGATAGTGCGCTGCCAAATCAACTCATATAGACGAAATGCTTCGGGCCCGAACTTCTCTTTGACCACCGAAGGAGGTGTGAACTGAGCTCCAGCGGGACGAATTGCTTCGTGGGCCTCTTGAGCATTTTTCACTTTTGTTTTGTAAATGCGCGGCTCTTCATGCAAAAACTGCGGGCCGAATTCATTCTGGATCAGCGTACGCGCGGCCTTAAGCGCCTCATCGGAAAGGGTCGTAGAGTCAGTACGCATGTAGGTAATAAAGCCGTTCTCGTACAGGGTCTGCGCTACCTGCATCGTGCGGCGAGCGGCGAAGCTTAGCTTTCTACTGGCTTCTTGCTGCAAAGTGCTCGTCGTGAACGGCGCATAGGGACGCGTGGTATAAGGCTTTTCTTCAATCGAAAAGATCTTGGCTTCGCTGGAAGCCAACTTCTCGCGAAGTTGTCCGGCGGCTTTTTCGTCAAGAAATACGACGTCGGCATCTGCCAGAAGTTTCCCAGTCGCAGAGTCAAAATCTTTTCCGGACGCAACGCGCTTGCCATTTACATGGGTTAGCTCGCCTTCAAATTGGTCAGCCGGATTATCACTGCCGGTTTTCGAGAAGATCGCCTTCACGTCCCAGTAGACAGAGCGTCTAAACGCTATGCGCTCGCGCTCACGCTCGACTAAAAGACGCATCGCAACGCTCTGCACGCGGCCGGCACTCAAGCGCGGCGCGACTTTCTTCCAGAGCAGGGGACTAATGGAATATCCGTACAGGCGGTCGATAATGCGGCGTGTCTCTTGGGCGCGCACCAGATTCTCATCGACATCACGCGCCGACTGAATTGAAGCATCAATCGCCTCCTTGGTGATCTCATGGAACACCAGACGCTTGACGGGGATCTTTGGATTCAGCACCTGCAGCAAATGCCAGCTAATCGATTCCCCCTCGCGGTCTTCGTCGGTTGCGAGATAGAGTTCGTCGGCATCCTTAAGCGCTGTTTTAAGCTCTTTGACGCGCTTCTTCTTTTCTTCAGGGATGATGTAGAGCGGTTCGAAGTCCTTCTCGACGTTTACGCCAAGACGCGACCACTTCTCTTTCTTTACGTCGGCAGGAATCTCGGCGGCATTGTTGGGCAAATCGCGCACATGTCCGTAGGAAGCAAGAACTTCATAGCCCTTCCCCAAAAATTTCCCGATTGTTTTCGCCTTGGTGGGCGACTCTACGATAACGAGCTTCGACATGAATGAGACTATATATATAGCGCCTACCGCTCAGACCTGAACAAGAATACCGATCTTTCAATAACTTGCAAGCGCAGCCCCAGGACGCGCTTAGACGAATAGGCAAAAAGGCGTATTAATAGAACACGTTGAGGGCTTTCTTAGGAAGCAGCCGCCTGACCTACCGCACTACGGTGGCGTTTGAGAAATACCGCCAGCAGAGAGACGCAGCTAGGGGTGATTCCCGGGATGCGCATAGCTTGTCCAATCGAATACGGACGAAATTTCTTTAACTTCTCACGCGCCTCAACACGAAAACCGGGGACTGAATCGTAACTGAAATCCGCAGGGATGAGCTCGTCCTCGTTTTTCTTAAGTTTACGGATTTCCTCGTCCTGACGATCCAGATAGCCGCGGAACTTCAAATCAATCTCAAGCGCGCATTGCAAGTCATAGGGCAGCTCATCAGAGTACGGGAAGCGCGCGAGAATAGTATCTAACGTAAGCTCGGGACGCCGCGTAAGTGTCTCAACCGTAATACTGTCTCGCAGAGGAGCACTCCCTAATGCGGCGAGCCAGGCGTTTGTTTCCTCAGTTGGCTTAATTCGATACTGCGAGACCCATTTTTGAACCCGATCGAACTGTTCGGAGCGCTTCTCGAAATAGGACTTCTGGTCTGCGCTTAACAAGCCGCGCTCGATGGCGAGAGGACTCAAGCGGAAGCAGGCATTATCCTCGCGCAAAATTAAGCGGTACTCGGCCCGCGAGGTAAACATGCGGTACGGCTCGTCCACACCGAGCGTCACCAAATCATCTATCATCACGCCGATGTAAGCCTGTCCGCGATTAAGCACGAGGGGCTGTTGCCCGAGCACGGCGAAGGCTGCATTCGCTCCGGCGATAATTCCCTGCGCAGCAGCTTCTTCGTATCCGGACGTTCCGTTGATTTGTCCCGCAAAGAACAAGTGCTGCACGTCTTTTGTTTCAAGGCTGGGCTTTAAATTGCGCGGATCGACGAAATCATACTCGACGGCGTACCCATACTGCAGAATTTCGCAGTGCTCGAGACCTTTAATCTTGCGAACAAATGCATCCTGCACGTCGCTCGGCAAACTCGTTGAAATACCGTTGGGATAGACGATATCGGACTCATAGCCTTCCGGCTCTAAAAAGATATGGTGACTGAGTTTATCTGCAAATCGGAATACTTTGTCTTCAATCGAGGGGCAATAACGCGGTCCGCCGGACTTTATCTGTCCATTAAACATCGGGCTACGTTCACGATTTGAACGGATGATGTCATGAATCTCCTCGGAGGTGTTGCTGATCCAGCACGAAACCTGCTTCTGTCGAATCGCGTCCGTCATCATCGAGAAGGGGCGGGCAGGGACTTCGCCAGGCTGCTCTTCAAGACCAGAGAAATCGATGCTGCTGCGGCGAATTCGAGGAGGCGTTCCCGTTTTGAGTCGTCCTAAGGTGAACCCAAGTTCTCGCAGCGAATCACTGAGCGCGTTGGAAGCAACATCACCATTTCTGCCGCCGCAAGTTTGTTGCGCTCCGGTGTGCATAAGGCCACGCAAAAAAGTCCCCGTGGTCAACACTACTGCTTCGCACTCAAGCACGATGCCATTCTTCAGAACTACACCAGTAACTCTACCGGCATTAGCGCGGATACTCTGAACTTCCGACTCGACGACAGTCAGGTTTGGCTGAGCCTCAATGCATTCACGCGCGTAGTTCTTATAGAGATCACGATCGGCCTGCGCGCGCGTGGCCCGAACGGCAGGCCCTTTGCTGGAATTAAGAGTCCGAAACTGAATGCCCGTGCGATCTATGATGCGGCCCATCAGACCGCCCAAAGCATCGACCTCTTTGACGAGTTGTCCTTTGCCGAGCCCACCAATAGCAGGGTTGCAGGACATCTGGCCGATACCGTCTTTTCTGAGTGTTACGAGAGTAGTTTCGACTCCCAGGCGAGCCGATGCGGCTGCGGCTTCGATGCCGGCATGTCCACCGCCAATAACAATAACTCTGCTTCGCACGGAGCTCATGAGCCTGAACCTAATTAGTTTGAGAGGTTCTAAGGTATGCTAATTTGGGAAAATACTCAATTTCCCCTAAATTTCAGGCGTTTCTACCCATTCCTGAATGCCACC